>JAFVSL010000004.1 GCA_017503725.1 Alphaproteobacteria bacterium
CTTTTAATCATTGGGTCCAGGGTTCGAGTCCCTGTGTCCCCACCAAAAATTCAACGACCGCTTGCCGGTCGTTTAATTTTTGTATGGGGCGCGGACGAGAACCCAAAAAGGGTTCGGAACGCCAGTTGGTGAAAACAAGCGTATGCGCCGTTTGAACCTTACGTAGTGAATGGGGCCCATCTCGCCGACGCGGCGCAGATGGGGATTTACAGTCCCTGTGTCCCCACCAAAAATTAACGACCGCTTGCCGGTCGTTTTGTTTTATCTTGAAAAAAATCGTGTTTTGTGATATAATAAATGCATTCTGCGGACGACATTTTGTCGTCTTTTTTTATTGCCCGCAACCGCGGGTGTTTTTTATTTAGCAAAAGGAGTTTTTATGAGTGATATTTGGGATGGTGTCACCTGGAATGAAAATGGCGAATTGGTTCTGGATATCTACGCAGAACCGCCAGTCGCAGACACAGATGAAGAATTGGAAGAATACGAAGAAGAATTTGAACATACATACGCAACTGTTGATTGTGGTGGTGAATGTGGTGGATGCGTTGCATTGATTGTTGACGGGGTTGTTGTATCTGGTCCACCGTTTCATCCGCATTGCGGATGTTCGTTGAGTCCACAAGATATCAAAAACGCAGAACAGCACAAATCGAACCTGCATGGCACGGTTGCCCCGGACAGAAATGTTGATACACGTGATGTAGAATGGTTAAAAAAATCACTGACCCAGTTGGATTGTTATGAACCCGATACTCGTGCTGGCGAAAGTGCTGATAATCCAAACCCGTATCCGAACCAGAAACTGTTTGATGCGATTGAAAAGTTCAGAAAGTTACAAAAAATCAAAGAGCGTGGCGCTGTCAAACCCGGCCACTGGACAGAAGTAAAAATAAATCAAGAACTGGAAAAGAAACAAAGCGAGAAAAAAGATATGAAAGATATTGATACAAACAAAGTGTCCGATATGAAATTTGAACAAGCATACAATAAATTACAAGAACCCGAAGGGGGATATACCGATGGCAAGAATCAACGAAAAGACGAACCGACTAATATGGGCATAAAACAAAGCACGCTGGATAGATACGCTAACAAGCGTCCAGACAAAAATTTCCCAGCAGATGTAAAATATTTAACAACCGCACAGGCCAAAGAAATTTATAAAAACGAATATTGGGACAATACAAGAATCCCAGAAATCAAAAACGACAGAATACGTGATGCAGTGTTTGATATGAATGTGATGGGTGGTGCCGGGAAGACAGTTCAACGTGCTCTAAATTCTTTCTTGGACACGAATTTGGTTGTTGATGGCGCAATAGGCAGCGAAACAATTAAATCCATAAATACTATTCCCGATAACGCGGTCAACGAATTTATGGTCGCACTAAAATCTGAAAGAATAGATTACTTAAAAGGCACAAAAAACTGGGTGACGGCAAAAAACGGTTGGTTGAAAAGAGTAAATAAATACTAATTACTGTCTAATCCATACCCCTTCAAGTGTTGCTTGTATGCCACAAAAGGCGCTAAATGAATCTGCATTGATAAAATGCAGATTCATTTTATCTTCTGCCTCCATTTGAAACAATATACCAACAGGAATAAAATATTCCGTATCTGTCTCTCTGTCATATTGATATTTTTTGCTGTTGTATTCTGCCTTATCTCCGCTGATTTTTATTTTACCTTCAACATCACAGATATGTAAATCGTACCAAGATTCCAATTTAAAATCACATGTTGTATCATCACAGTTAAAAACTTCCATTGCCCCACCAAAAACAGTGTCCTGGTCATTTAGATACCACTTCCCCGCCCACTTTTGGGTTGTGTTTTCACATTTTGCCGACTGATGAATCAGTATACAAGAACATAAAATGTATATAAAAAAATGCGCGTTTTTAGTCATCCATATGTATTATATTGCTATGCTTAACAGGTGTCAATTATGAAAAAATAGATTGCACAAAGGCAATTGATATTGATTTTTTATTATCTGATTTGTCATAATGCATTGTATGAAAAGACTTGTCTTATTTTGTGTATTTTTGATTGGCTGTGTTCCCACAGACAGCAAATCTTGCGAGTTCTGTGGAAAATGGTCTTTTGACCGATTTGAATATGCAGGATATATAACCGCTGATTGCGATGGGATGGCACAAAGTTATTATGAAAATACTGCTGTTGAAATCGATGCTGCAAATATTGTCCTTGGCGGTTATGATAATGACGAAAAGTCCCAAGAAATTTTGGTAAAAAAAGATACAGACACAACAGAAAAATTTTATGTTGTAAATTCTGATTTGATATACATATATTCAGATGGATGTAAGTTTTATTTTCAGCGAGATTAGCGATTATTGATTTATTTGAATCACTTGTTCCAGGTATTGTTTGGTGGCATCAAATTTTGATGTCGCCGAACAATATACGCAAAGTTTTTGTTATGTATTTGCTATGGACGGCATTATAGAAAAAAAGAAACCGCCGTTTGGCGGTTTTTTTATTCTGCCAATGTTCCAACCGACATTGTTATGCGGCGAATACCACTGCTGATAGATTTTTCTTTGTTAATTTTTGCCTTGATAATTTCGCCCGTGTGATGAATGTGTGTTCCACCACATAATTCACACGACACATCGCCGGCGGTAATCACACGAACGGTGTCACCATACTTTTCTCCAAACAGTGCCATCGCACCACGCTTAACCGCATCGTCCATTGACATCTGTTCGTGGGTAACCGGCATATCGGCCGCAATCCATTCGTTAATCAGGTTTTCAACCGCCGTCTTTTCTTCGGCCGTCATTGCACGACCAAATGAAAAGTCAAAACGAACCGAATCCGGCGAAACCTTGGAACCGCGCTGTTCAACATCTTCGTTCAAGACGTGACGCAACGCCGCCTGAAGCAAGTGTGTCGCCGTATGGGCGCGTGCCGTCTGTTGACGCACCGCGGCATTCAGTACCGGTGTTACAATGTCCCCAACGGCAACATCGGATTTCAAAACACCCTTGTGAATAACAACATTGTCGACACGTGCGGCCTCGGTCACGGCCAAGACAACTTCGTCACCGCGCTTTAATTCGCCACTGTCGCCAACCTGGCCCCCTTGGGTGCCATAGAATGTGGTTTTGTCCAGGGCGATTTCAACCTCGTCCCCGGCGGTGGCGGATTTTACAAATTCGCCATTACGCAAAATAGACAGAACGCGTGATTCCATTTCCACCGGCGCGTATTTTGCCACGTCATCGGTTGCGGCCAAATCCGTCTGGGATTCCCAGAATATACGTGTGCCCTTGGTATTGGCGCGCGAACGTTCTTTCTGTTCGGCCATTGATTTTTCAAAGCCCGCCACATCAACATCTATATTTCTGTCGCGTAAAATCATCTGGGTTAAATCCAATGGGAAACCGTATGTGTCGAATAATTTAAACGCAACATCGCCCGGCAAAACATTGTTATTCAGTTTTGGCAATTCACTTTCCAGCAATTTCATACCGTTTTGCAGCATATCTGCGAATGCGTTTTCTTCGTTCTGAATAATTTCAACAACACGTGCCTGGTTCGCCGCCAGTTCTGGATACGCATCACCCATTTCGGTAATTAACGCCGGATACAGTTTGGACAACAACGCCCCCTTGTGCCCCAGGATTTGTCCGTGACGCATTGCGCGACGCAAGATACGACGGATTACATAGCCACGGTCGGTATTTGATGGGATAACACCATCTGCGATTGCAAATCCAACCGAACGCAGGTGGTCCGTGATAACCTTGAAACTGGAAACGTTTTCCGCTGTTTCTGCAACACCCGTCACATCAGACACCGCACGTTTCAGGTTCACAAACAAATCTGTATCATAGTTATCCGTTTTCCCCTGTAAAATAGATGCAAAGCGTTCCAAGCCTGCGCCCGTATCAACGTTTTGTTTCGGCAGTGGTGTTAAATTACCGTTTGCATCACGATCGTATTGCATAAATACGTCGTTCCAGATTTCAACCCAGCGACCACCGTCTTCGTCCGACGAGCCCGGCAATCCCCCCGGCAAATCCGCACCCATATCATAATGCATTTCTGTGCACGGACCGCACGGACCGGTATCACCCGCCGACCACCAGTTATCTTTGTCGCCCAATAAAATAGCATCTTTGCCGGCAACCTGTTTCCAGATTTTTACGGCCTCGTCATCGCTGTAATGTGTGGTGACAACAATACGTTCCGGGTCCAGGCCAAAAACCCGGGTCAATAATTCCCAGGACATTTCAATCGCACCCGCCTTGAAATAATCACCAAAGGACCAATTTCCCAACATTTCAAAGAATGTATGATGACGACCGTCAAAACCAACATCTTCCAGGTCATTGTGTTTGCCCCCGGCGCGAATACATTTCTGAACGTCGGCAACACGTGGTGCAAACGCCGGTTCGGTCCCTTGTAAAATCCCTTTCCATGGAACCATCCCCGCAACCGTAAACAGCAACGTTGGATCGTTTGGTATCAGCGATGCAGACGGAACAATTGTGTGTCCCCGTGATTCAAAATATTGCAAGAAAGCCTTTCTTATTTCATTATACGTCATATTGTTTGTCCTTTTATTTTCAGGGGGCATTGTATAAACATTCAACGCCCGTTTCAATCAGATATTTAAAAAATTGATAATTATTTTATTCGTTGCCCCGTGGGGCCGCCGCAACAATCGAAACCGCACGCGTAACCAGGCCGTCGCGCTGACTGTCCGATGGGTGGCAACTGTTGTTCAGTTTTGTCATCAGATAGTTAATTTGATTCATATAAATTGGCGACATTTCCGGATGATGTTTGCGCATATATTCAACAAACATATTCCACATTATCACATCCGCCGGTATCACAAACGGCAGGTCCGACGTAATCTCTGTTATCCCCGGCATTATTTCTGATAAAAATGTACCAAATTCCAGAACATATTTTGTACGCATAAATGTACCCGCCATTGCGATATGTGGTGCATACAGTTGTGTATCAACCCCATCAATTGTATAGTCGTCTGGATTGTCTATCACGCGCAGAATATCCAGTACGCGTTGCCGTATAACCACCGCATTGCCCATAATCGCAAATATGCTTTCATCAACCTGTGGTACGGCCACGTTCATAACAATATCGTCGTCATTTGCGAACATTATCCACGATGCATCAATTTTGTTTTTGTAAATATAATTTAGTATCGCCACACGTGCCCGAATGATACCAACATTTTCATCCGTGTTTATAATATGTAATTGTCCACGAAACCCCAGTTTGCGGATTGTTCGATGCTTTAACGGTCGGCACGGATTATCGTTATATATAACCAATACAGTATTCTTGGGCACGCGTGCCAAACCCGCCCCAGAAATTTTCAAAAATTCGTGGCTGAACGTGGTTAACCCGATAACAAGATTCTGTTTTTGTCGCGCCATATAAAAATATTAAATAAAAGTTTCTAAAATTGCAATGGATTAGTGTTTTATGATATAATAATACCCAAGCACAGGGGAAAAGAAATGAAACCAACAATGGTCACGGCAATTTGTTTATTGACGGCGATAATAATTGTGTCGTCGTTTGGTCTGCAATTAGACCCGGTTGATGTTGCGACAAAAATTCCGGACACGGTTTCTGCGAATGTCTTATATGTCTGCCCCGCGACCAGTACGATTTGGGATCCAATCGCCGCGGGTTTTAGTCAGTTTTCAAAATTCTTTAAAATATTATTTGCGGCGTGCTTGATTGTTTTGTCTTTTTCGTGGGGGTGGGCACTGTATCAAAATTTATTAAAAGACAAATTTGATGGCGATAAATATAAACAACCCTGGGGATTGACCAAGATGTTATTCTGGGCGGTTGTCATAATATTTATGCTGATGATGACACCAAATTATTTCAGAAGTGTGCACGTTAACGGCGTGAATCGTGATTATGTCCTGTGCGAATTTGGTGATGATGGGGCACGTCCCGTACGTGCGGATATCGTATCGCATTAACGTACGAATTTGTCAACAATCAAAAAAAATACAAATTTTAAAATATAGACTTGACTTAAAGCGCGGATTTCTCTACGATTCGGGTAAGCAGGTCAGGCAATGTCCATATAATCCAAGACGTTGACGCGATGCGACTAAAAAAAATCGCGCAAATGTGGGACATTTGATTATATCGACATTGCCTGGGGAACCTTGCGGGACACCTTATTATAAAATCTATGAAAGGAGAAACATATGAACAAAGCTCAATTGATTGAAGCAATCGCAAATGATGTTGATATTACAAAGGCTGCTGCTGCTGCTTGCGTAGATGCATTCATCAACAACGTAACAAAAGTTCTGAAAAAGAAAGGCGAAGTTCGCTTGGTTGGTTTCGGTACATTTGCAACTGCAAAACGCAAAGCAACAACTGGCCGTAATCCTCAGACTGGCGAAGCAATTAAAATCCCAGCTTCTGTTCAGCCTAAATTCAAACCAGGTAAAGCCTTGAAAGAAGCTTTGAACTAAACCTTGTTTGATTGCTAGATAAAAAAATCCCCCAATCGGGGGATTTTTTATTCCATTACACACATTGAATTAAATTCATATGCGCCACTGCCGTCATTGTACGATGTGTTTTTTTCACCATACAATACACAGTCTATGCCTGGATTGTCATCCAAACATGAATTTGCGTCCCCCAGTGGGGTGTAGTTAACATATGTCTCATTGGTGCACGTTTCTTCTATTTTGAAGGTTGGTTCATCTATACCAATATACCCGGCGGGGCATTCGGTGTCGCTTTGTGATTTTGCCGCCGATGTAAGCAGGGCCTCATAAAACGTACCACCACGATTTGCGCACGCGTACGAACATCTGTACAGGCATACGTTTGGACCATATCCCAATGGTTCTGGAATATATGTGGGGTCTTGGCCAAATGATATTTCTACCCACGCAGATACGACGGGGTATATTATCCGACACCTACAAACGGCAATGTGTATATCAGTTGTAGACTCTTCATCACTATTATATACATACATACTATCAGTCGTCTTCCAACCGGCTATTTCGGTAACGTCCGATGCAGCGTCCATCCCGCATGCCGCAATCCCCAGAATTGGAATTGTTTCATTGTCTTTGGTCGTGCACGTTGCCGTCCAGTCAACATTGCCATTTGTTGGGTTTGTTGGCGTGCATGTGGTTGTTTCCGGGTCCAGTTTTACACACCGCTTTGCCGCACCAAATGCCGGCATTGCCAAAATACATAATAAAATGCTTATTTTTTTCATATCTACCCCCCCGTGGTTCTATATTTGATTTCCATCTTGAATAATATCGTTTACAAAATCCGAGTTTTTATACCCCAGCATAAACACGCTCGCAGCTTTTGAACAGTTTTGCAGACATTCAGCAGCGGTATCATATTCTTCGAGGCGCCACCAACCCGATACAACAGGTTTGATTGCTCGTATCCAGCAATAAACAATGGATTTATATTCGGCTTCGCTGCTAATTGTGGGCAACATTCCCGATACGGTTTGGGTTGCAGACGAACAAATGGCCACGCCACTTAGGACTGGTTTTTTCATAGTTATAGCAGTGTCTACCCTGACGTTATGGGACTCCCAATCCGCAGTAAAGTATAATTTGCTTTGTATTGGTGATTTTACGGAAGATTGAAGCGGTGCGCATATCTGTGCGGCGATTGTGGGCGCGGATAATATTGTTGCGATTATGCCCATAAATAAAATTTTTTTCATAACCTAAATCTCCATTTTTTTCATGTTTGAAAAAACCACCGAATAAATTCGAGTGGTCAGGAGGTTCAGAACAATCAATACGAATTGTGTGCTTATTCAATATATTCGCAACCCTCCTGACACGTAATACATCAGGAGTTTTTTGATTTTCGTCTGGATTCATATACGAAAAAACACGCCATCGGCGCGCCGGATTTCGTTTCCAAACGCGTATTGCACGGGTTCTGACACCCCATTATGGCAAGCCGCCATAACACACATATTATAACCGATTGTTTTCATTTGCGCAATCGCAATGATAAATAAAAGTTTGGTTAAGTATTTATATTATATATCTCATATCGTATAAAAAAATCCCGGCGTTACCGGGACTTTTTATAATTGAATAAACAGATTTTGGTTCTTTTTTAATTCTTCTATGGCATTGTCCATTATTTCGCGATATTCGGCAAACTTCTTCTTTTCTGATTTATTCAGGTTACTTATCGCCGGCAACTTTACCGTCATTGGATTGACGTGTTTCCCGTCTTTGATAATTTCATAGTGCAAATGTGGCCCCGTTGACATCCCGGTTGAACCGACATATCCAATCGTTTGCCCCTGGCGCACATTGGTGCCAACTTTTACATTCTTAACAAACTTGGACAAATGCGCATATAAAGTCTCGTATGAGCCATTGTGGCGTAATTTGATATAGTTACCGTGTCCGCGATTATATCCACGTGCAACCACGCGCCCCGCGCCGGCGGCGGGAATTGGTGTACCGGTTGATGCACGGAAATCAACCCCCTTGTGCGCACGGGTATATCCCAACACTGGATGCTTGCGTTTGTTTGAAAAACTGCTGGTGACCTTGGCGTTGTTAATTGGTGTTCGTTTAAGTGACTTAATCGCGCCATTGCCGTCCGCGTCGTAATATCCGGTTGTGCCATCCGCCTTGCGATAGCGGTACATTTTAACATTGCCGCGCAACGCATCGAACGATACCGCCAAAACGCGCCCGTTATCTATCTTCTGGCCGCCTGAAAAGTTTTCTTCATACACGACCCAGAATTTCTGTCCCGCACGAACATCACGTTCAAAGTCCATTTCAAACGCCAATAAATCATACACGTCGGCCAAAATTCCCGCCGGCACACCCGCACGTTGCCCCGCCAGGTAAAAACTGTCCCCGTCCAAGATTTCACCCGCACGATAAACCGCGCGCGTGTCGCGTTCAATGTCAACCGTTTTGCAATTCCACGCGCCCGTCCCATCACAGGTTAATTCCACCTGTTTCCAGGGCGATGGAATAACAACAATCTTAGATACCGGTTCGCTGTCGGTTGGACGTGTAAATTCGATTTTATCGCTGTCCGCGCGCAGGGTTGAAATCCCAGCGTCTTTTTTAAGGGTTTTTGCAATTGCATCCACATCGTTATGGGTTAATCCCTGTTCCAGCAACAGTTTGGACAACGTGTCCCCCGATGCCACAACCACAACGGATGTGCATTCGTCGCCACCACGTGTGCGTCCCGCATTTACCGGTGCGGGACGTGTCACGACCAAGAATATTGCAATCAGTGTTAATAAAATCGCCAACGCCATCACCATACGGGTCAGGTTGACTGGGTTCAGAATATCTTTTGCTTTTTTCATAAGTCGGATTATAATAATTTTATGAAAACAAATCAAGCATTCACAATCCTATCAAACGCGGGTGGTGTTCGCGCCGCCCGAATTATAACTGAAAACAATCAGAAATTGTCACGATTTTCCGTGTGGCGTATGGCGCGCGCACTGCGTCGTGGGGTGCCGGTGGCAAAAATAATCGGACAAAAATGGTTTTATGGTCTGCGCTTTTACACAAATAAATATACACTGGATCCACGACCGGATACAGAAACGCTTGTATCGGCGGTAATTGCAGATTGTGGGGTGGGGCGCACGCCACAGATATTAGATTTGGGAACCGGTACGGGGTGCATAATAATCAGTCTGGTTAAAAATATAAACGGTGCACGTGGTGTGGCGGTTGATTTGTCGCGTGGGGCACTGCGTGTGGCGCACCGAAATGTTGTTACGCATAATTTATCAGAAAGAATTGTGTTGCGTCGTGCATCTTTTATGCGGGATATAAAATTTAAAGAAAAATTTGATATAATCGTATCTAATCCGCCATATATTGCCCATGATGATTCGCGGGTTGATATTGGTGCAACGCACGACCCAAAGATGGCGCTTTATGCGGATATGGATGGTTTTGCAGCATATGAATCAATCGCCCGAAATGCCCGTGGGTGGATTAAGCAGGGCGGTAAAATTTATCTGGAAATTGGTATTGATATGGGCGCGCGCGTCCGCAAAATATTTGAATCAAACAAATGGAATTTTGTTCGTGCAGAACGTGATTTAAGTGGCATCGAGCGTGTGTTGGTTTTTGCCAAATAATTTTAATCAAAGTCTATTTTCAGGTTACGCAGGGAATCGTGACGTGCGTCCTTAATAACAACAATATCTGATTCTTTGGTCCATTTACGACTAAGTTCGTTTGGCACAACTTTATCCCCATCTGCAATATAATGTGTTTGGGAAATCCGCGGCAATTTGTTCAGGTTCAGTGATTTTTTCAATGGGCTGTCATTAAAATATTCGGTCCATTCTTTGTGATTCAAGACGCCTGCAATCGTAATCCATTTTTGTACATTTAAATCTGGATATTTTTCTATCAGCAATCCCGAAATCATTGCGCCACCAGAATATCCAATCAGTATAATCGGACGATTTTTTGCAACGGTCTTGATTGCGGTGTGCATTGAATCCAAAACTGTCGCCGAGAATCGGCCATCGGTCCAATCGGATACGTCACAACCGGGGGATTTTATATATTGGCACGGGCGCGCAACATATGCGACATTTGACGCATCGTCACGTGCCGCCAAATTGCGCACCAGGTTTTTTCTTGGTGTCGGATTTCGTGTCGGATGTCCGTGTCGATCAAATGCGTATCCATCGCCCTCTATATAGATATGTATTGGATCTGATGCGTTTGTTAAGTGTTGCCAGGATGCAATTTCAAATTCACCTGCCTGGACCGGGACATATGTAAAACTGTACGGGCCAATCATAATGGACGTACACGCCCCCAGGCAAGATACCGCACCCAAAAACCAGAATTTAAAATTCAAACCGTAACCCCAGCATCACATTCAGGTAAATCAAATCTTCGGCACTTATCCAATCACGATGACGTGATCCGTCTTCGTTGGTTAACACCCATTTGACCTTTGGGATATATGTCATACGCGCGCCGAAATCTATGAACATAGTTTCCGTCAGGCCATATGAAAATCCCGCCGCCAACAATCCTGCGACATTTGTTGAACTGTGCTTTGATTGATAGAAATTAACGATTTCATACACCGAATTTTCATCCAGTGTCCCAAAATTACGCAAGTCGTTATCTGCGGACAAATCTCCGTACGGGTCGGTTAAATTCAATACCGTTGTTGTGTCGGCATATCCAATACCGAACCCAACATATGGAATCGTTTTACGCAAAGGCTTCTGTACCCCGTCAAAGAAATCATAGAACGCCATCGCGCTGATGATATCTGTTTGAACGGTTGAATTGATTGCGCCGCTGTCGGCACTTAAAACATATGTGGCATCGCCGGCCCCGTTATAAAGTTGCATTTCCCCCCTAAACAACGGTGACGCGTTAAAGTCGCTTTTCATTATGTGGTCCCAGCCACCTTCAAAACGCCACTGTGGACGCCCCGGCAGGGTCCAACCAACACTGGCCCCGGCGGCAAAAGAAAAAGACTCAAAATCCTTGGTCGGTGACAGGCTTGCAATATCGCCATACCCCAGAAATTCATATCCACTGCAATCGCCACCATTTGCACGGCACACAGTTTCCGGAATAATTGCCCCGGCATCATCAAGATAGTAATATGCACTCAGTGCGCCAACATCATTTTTTATATCTCCAAAACCGGCCGCCGCACCACCACGAAATGACAGAATAAAGCGCGCCCCATCGTCTTCGTACCAGCCGTCACCAACATAAACCCCGTCATACTGCCAGTTTGCCATTGCCGGCATCGCCACCAGACACGATAAAATCGGTAAAAATGTAAATATTCTTTTTCTCATACCTGTTATTATATCACAAAATCAATGCCGATAAAAACAGATTTTATTGCTTTTGCACAATTTCCCGGAATATTTCAGCGGGGATTGTACCACCGGTGATTTTTGAATCCATTGGGGTAAAATCATCGTTACCCATCCATACACCGATAACCAAATCATCTGTTGCCCCCACGAACCAGGCGTCACGGTTGCCATTGCTGGTGCCGGTTTTGCCCCCCAGAACACCGTCTGCGCGTGCACGCCCACCGGTTCCGCCCGGCGCCACAACATCGCCCAGCATTTTTGTCATATGCTCAATGGTTTGTGGCTGTAAAATAACGATTGGCTCTGACGGGTTTCGCTCATAAAGTATATTGCCCGACGCATCAACAATTTTTGTAATAGAATACGGGCGTACCGAATTGCCATTATTCCAAATAACCGCATAAATATTCGTTAAATCAACCAGGCTCATTTCCGATGCCCCCAGAACGGTTGAATATTCACGGCGCAGGCGTGTTCCCACCCCCAATCGTCCCGCCATAGACAATATGTTTTCGATTCCGTACATTTCGGTCAGTTTTAACGGTACAGAATTTACGCTTTTTGCAAATGCCGTGGCCAGTGTTATATCGCCATAGTATTTCTCGTTATAGTTTTTCGGGTTATAGTCCCCAATCGCAAATGGCGAATCGTTAACATAACTGTCGGGCGTTAATCCATTTTCAAGCGCAACCAGGTACACAACGGGTTTAAAACTGCTGCCGGGTTGGCGTGGGGCGGTGGCGCGATTAAATTGACTGGCCTGGTAATCAATGCCACCGGACATTGCGCGAATTGCACCATCTGTTTCCATTGCAACAACTGCGCCCTGATATGGGGGTGTTTTTTGTGACAAAGTTGCGGCAACGTGTTCTTGTAAATTCCGGTCCATTGTCGTATACACGTACAGGTCGGATTCAAATGTCCCAATTCTTGATTTTACTTCGTCAATAACAAAATCTGTCCAGTATCGATACAGGTTTGTATCCGGTGTTGCCATTGCGGGTTTTAATTGTTGTGCCGCGATTCGTGCCTGGTTCAGGGTGATATACCCCTGTCGTACCATTTCTTGTAAAATAACACGTGCGCGTTGGATGTTTTTTTCTGGGTTACGCAACGGACTGTATGTTGTTGGCGCCTTCAGCATTGCTGCGATTTGTGCCGCCTGTGCAATGGACAGTTTGTTTGCAGGTGTTTGAAACATTACGCGTGCAGCGGCATCAATACCGCGCATTCCGCCGACCAAAGACACGCGGTTCATATACAAATCCAAGATTTGATTTTTTGTAAATCGATTTTCCAACCAATGCGATAAAATTAGTTCCTGGACCTTGCGCGATATTTTTTTATCACGACTAAGAAATATGTTCTTTGCGGTCTGCTGTGTAATTGTAGAGCCACCCGCCGCCACGCGTCCCGCCACCAGGTTTGAAAGCATTGCGCGCGTGATTCCACGCATATCAATCGGCCCGTGTTCAAAAAAGCGTTTGTCTTCGATTGCGACGATTGCCTGCCATACGTGCCGGGGCAGGGTGTCCACCGACACAGGCGCGCCCATAATGCGCCCAGACGATCGAATTTCATTACCATTTTTATCCAATATGGTCACTGCGGCCGGCCGTGTCTCGTTCAATATGGCGTCCAGTGATGGCATCCGCATATAAATATATGCGACATATCCACCAACACACAATCCGCCAATCAGAAACGCGTTAAAAAGAAACGCCACCACCCGCCGTTTGATTGACGGTTTTGGTGAATCTTTCTTGCGATTTTGGGCGTTTGCGCGTGCCACGATGAAAACTCCTTGCCTTTTTATATGCTTTGTAATTATAATCCTAGCATATAAAAAAGGAAAGAGATATATGAAAAAAATAGCATTTCTTGCATCGATATTGGTCGCATCGCCCGCGATTGCGAACGATTTTTATTATGCAGAATACGCATCGCCAGATGCCGAATATACGGCGCCGAACGCGTCATCATCTGCACCGATTGCGCGTGATAATTATATTGGGTTGCGCCTGCACAAGAACGAACGGATTTCTTATGCGTTTGATGTGCGCAATGGTGCGGGCACCACGTTAAAGAACGATAACGTCGGCTTTGGTGCGTTTGTTGGTAATCGCCTGACCGATTTTTTAAAGATAGAATTTGAAACAATCTATACGGGCCTGGATGATGCAAAGCGCGATTTAGATTTAAATTTTGATATCTGGGCGAATATGGTAAACGTTTATATGTTCAAGACCTATGGCGGTGCGGTTGAACCATACGCGGGAATTGGCTTGGGCTTTTCGACCATTTGGTCTGATATAAGTGGATGGGGCTTTGATGCGAACAATACCACGTTTGATTTTTCATATTCGTTGATGGCGGGGGTCAGTTTTGCATTGAATGATCGTGTTGATTTAAATCTGGGATTCAAATACATTAAATATGGCGACGCCGATCACAAGACATCGGCTGGAACATTTGCGACAACGGACATAGACGCCACTGAATTTTATCTGGGCGCGGCATACAAGTTCGGGTTAAAATAACCAGAAGAAAAAACCGCCAACCGGCGGTTTTTATTATTTCTTTTTTGCCTTTGGCTTTGATACAGCCTTTGGTGCGGCTTTTCTGTATTCACGCGCCAGTGTAACAATACACGTATACGCCAACAGTGCCGACACAGCCGTAATCAATCCAGAAATCAAACCATCCGAGAAGATTGCAAACAATACAATCGCCGCAACCAAAACAACGGTATACCCCAGATTCGCCGCCAGCACACCCATCAATTTTTCAAAAGATTTCATATTTTTTCCTTTGTTTACGCACTTGCATTATATCATACATAAAAATATCTTTCTAATGAAAAAAGAAAGGGCGCGGCAAAACCGCGTCCTCTTTTTTTCAGGGGAGAAAACATGAAAAAACTTTTTACAAAATTACATATCCGCCCAGGCGTGCTGTTGCCGGAATCGGGCCGAACGCAGAACGTGGGCTGACGTAAATATTACCTGTGACTGTAAATTCACCACAGAATTGCAGCATATTTACATCCCTCAGGAATAAATTACCGTTGATGCGCACGCCACAGGGCAGGGTATATTTGCGCATATTTTGCAGGTACAGGTTCCCTTGGATTTTTGTGCCGTGTTCGATTACCCCCGCCATCTTGCGAGAATCTATAACGACATCACCCATAATTTTGTTTTCTTTTTTTACCTTTGCGATTTGTTTTTTCATTGTCGCACAGGGCTTTTCCGTTGCAACAACAATTGGTTCATTGATAATTTCGCCAGACTTTACATTTCGCACCATCGGCAGGGTATTTGTCACCGGCTTTACCGGGCGTGCAACGACATTGCGTTTTTCGCTTGGCAATACCGGGGTTTGAACAACGTCCGAACGCACCACAACCGTTTGCGTGTTATTACACTTGGTAAAATCAATAATCAGCATAGAAAATAAAACGATAATCGCGACCAGCAACGTCAGATTGGCAATGCCGATTACATTAACTCCACACAGCCATTTCCAAAACCATTTTGCGCCACGTGCCACCATACGAAACGGCCAGCATATAATATTCCAGACTTTTTTCCAGAAATTGCCCTGGCGTGTTTTCTTGGATGTGACTTTTTTTGTTTGCACACGACGTGTCGCGCGCTTAATCTGTTGCTTTTTTGACATATCATAACCCCTTTGGTTAAATTCTTTTACTAGGATTATAGTCAAAAAATACATTTTGTCAATATATTTTGTCAAAAAAGAATTCTCCCTGTTCCCGTCGTCAAAATAATAAATTTTTTCGCTTGTATTTATTTTATGGATATTTTACACTCAACAATGAATTCACAGGGATGTGGGTTCGGGGCCTTAGAAAAGCCCATAGAAGAGCGGTGTGAGAAAATGCACACTGATCCGCACATAGAAAATGGCGCGGAATGCGTCTTTTTTTATGTAAATCCCCGGTTATGTCGGGGTGCCGTCGGTTATACAACAGGGGCTTTGCCCCGAAAACCGGCGGGGTCATTCTCTTTTATGATTTTTCTAACACCCCGACCGCCAGTATCTGTGGCGGTTGTTTTTTATCCGAACGAAATGAAAGTATGGAGGGTGCAGATGCAACAGAATATCGGGAATTTTTTAAGTAATAAAATTGCGCGAAAAATTCACCACTTTTTTTTCTCTTTTACACTTGTTCTGTTGATGTCGGTATCCTCCGCCTTATCTGCGGGATATACATGTAATGATATCAAGATGTATACATCCTGTAACGCGGGGTATTATATGAGCCTGGATGGCACCCCAAACACCACGGCCACGGTTGGTAATGCCTGTACCCTTTGTCCGGCCGGATATTATTGCCCTGGTGGCTCTGCATCCAGTAATGCTAATGCGCGTGTGGCCTGTACCGCGGGCAAGGCGTGTACCACCACGGGATTAAGCGCACCCGATGCAACATGTACGGCGGGATATTATTGTCCATCTGGTTCATCAAGCGCAACGGCATATGACTGTGATACTGGCACCACAACGGCCAGCACCAATAACTATTGGACATCTGCGGCCGGCGTCGGCGCCCGCACCAGTTGTTATCGTGCAGTAACATTGAACAAAAATGGAATGAGCGGGACATTAACCCTGCCGACATCTTCGGGTTGTCATTCGATTAGCAGTAACAGTGGCACGACATCTGCAACCGTATACGTGTATTATAACACCAAATGCCTGTTGCCAACAACGGCCTTAAGTGGGACGGCCACTGGCACAACATACACCGGCACGGGCACGTGGGGCACATCTGCGACCGCGACGACATTTTCAAACTATATCACGACCACCAGTACCGCGGCCACTTTAACA
>JAFVSL010000002.1 GCA_017503725.1 Alphaproteobacteria bacterium
CAAGGCCGTGCAATTTACGCATCCGGTTACAGGGAAAAGCCCACGCAAAGCAAAAAGAAATAGGGAACCGCCGGATTATCCGGGAAATTCCCTATCTTTGCCGTGTCTTTTTACCCACGTATCGCCCACACGGTATTTTGACCGCCGCGCCCGGGAAACCGGGTGCGGTTTTTTATCGCCTGTTGTGCGGATTCCGCGCCCGGATTTTGGCGGCCAATTCCGGCCGATTCTTGCACATATAATCGTACACGTACAATTCGCCGTAAAAGCCGGTTTCCAATTGATATTGCGCCATTGTCAACGGGTCCAATTCAATGCAAGCCGCGTACAACTCTTTCCGGACGTCCCGATGTAATGCCCGTTCAAAGGTCGGGTCAACGTACAGGTCGCCGACCTTGACAAACGCGTGTTCGATGGGTAACAGGCCATACGCATACGCGAAGCCCTCAACGTATTTTGTTTCGGGTACGTCCGGGTCGAAATGCCCGGCCATCCACGCCACACGTTCGACCAAATCCGCCGCGTTCCTGTAACACATTTTTTGTTGTGTCTTGTACCCGGTATTCTTGAACAGAAATTGCAATTGTTCCGGCGTGAACGCGTCGCGCATCCGGACGCATTGGACCGGCCGGGCGTCGTTCGCCTGTTGTTCGAACCACGCTTTTTGTTCCGGGTTCCAATCGAACGACGCCTTGGCGCGTAATTCTTCGATGATGTGGTTTGTTTCCATCGTTATTTCCTTTTCGGTCGTTTCAATATCTTTCCGGGCAATGCGTATGGCGGCGTGGCCCAACCGCAATATACGGTTTCGGATATTGGCCGACCTTTCAATTTGCGGTCCGCATAACAACGGCCATCCCTGTATGAATGGCGGCCGCAATGTTCGCATTGTTCCCGGGTCATATCATCGTTTCTTTTTTCTTTCTTTTTTCCGCCGTTCCCGGCGTTTGTCTTTACCGGACGGGTACAAATATTCGGCGTCAAGTAAAACCGGAAGATTTGCCCTTTCAAATATCTTTTCCACGCTATACGGGATTTCTTTTTTTAATGTTATCATCTTATCGCGTGTTTGGTGTTGTCTTTTTCCCGCCGCATCGTTCCGCCAATTCGATTAACAAGCGTTCGTTGTCGGAATCTTTCGGAACAATGATTTGGGCGATTTCGCCCATAATGTCGAACAGGTAATAATCGGGTCGCGGGTCGGCCAACATTAGTTCATAATGGAAATATTCGGGACCAATATCCGAAAGGAAAGCGAACGCCAAAACCTTGTATTCCCGAATACCGTCTTTTTCCATTACGGCGCGGTATTCATCGCCTTTCGTGCTTTTGCTATTCCGTGCCATTGCTGAAAAAATCTTTACGGTAATTTTCAATCGCCTTTCGGGCCGCTTGGGACGGCGTGGCCGCCACGATTACATAAGTTTTGCGCGGTGCGTGGTTGTTTTGACCAAAACCACGACATAAGCAATTAAACGCCTTTTCCCCGGGCTTGACGATAACGAACGATACGTTGTGTTCGGAAACCTCAACGACCGACGCCGGATTGCCAAATTTGAATTTTTGCATATCTGTTTATTTTTGGTTGTTTTCCTCAATGAATTGTAACAATCCCTTGAACGCATCTTGCGCACCCATCAACCGCCAATGCCGTTCCAAATCTTCCGGCGATTGGCCAATTAACGCGTCGTGAATGAATGATTGCCGCCGGGCAATTTCTTTTCTTATATCCTCAACAGACATTTTATTGATGTTTTAAGACTGAATCAATTACACGTTTCGCCCATTCAAGCGACGAAACCCATTTGTTCCCGGTCGCAAAATCAATCCGGTAACGCGTACCGTGTTGGAAGATTCCGACGCCCCGGTATTCGTACATATTTCCGGTTACGTGGCCCGGGAAAACCACATTGTGCAATTCTTTCATAAGGCGTGGAAATTAAGCAACATAAAACGTTATGCGGATTCCCCGGCGTAACTTGCAACAAAATTTGTCGTCCATACAGGCAAACGCCCGGTCCAAAAGACGGTTGCAAAGTTCAATATCGTTGACCATTTTAAGGAACCCGGAAACGCCCACAAGCGTATTAACCTTTTTGCCATCGAACAGGCCGGAAACCTTGATTTTGTAATTGCCGTTGATTTCGCGGGTTGTGTATTTTAACGTTGCCATAACTGTTGTTACTTTTGTTCGGGGAACCGGCCCCGGCCGTCGGATTGTTATATCAACCACGGCACAAAGGTAGGCAATTATTTTTAATTACCAAAACTTTTTTCTATATTTTTTCAAGTTCGGGCCAAAATAAGTTATTTTTCGCGTTTCTTCGATTTAAAACACTTTTACGGCGCGGACGATAACTTGTACCGTCCAACCCGCGAAAGCCCCGGAAAACGCCTAAAAATGGCCAAATCCGGTATGGCACAAAAAACCGGCCGCATTTCACAACGTGGCCGGTCTGTTCTTTATGAAAAAATTATTATGTAAATGATTGCGCCACAAAGATAATAAAAACCGGGCGGATTTCTCAACCGGCACGGTAAAACATAATCAATTATGAGTATAAAAAACCAATGGCAAAGATAATCATTTGCGTTCAATAACGACGTGTTCAACGCCTAAAATTTCCGTGTGCGGATTACGGGAAACAACGTTTAATTCGCGGTCCTTTATTTTTCTTGTTTTCCAAAACAAGAATCGTTTGTATTTGACCGTTTCCGCCAACAATAGGGAATCCCGGTTGGTCAACTTGCCCGTGAATTGGTCTTTGGTCAATATCCCATCGAAATTATACCACGCGTCGCCGCAATGGACCGCGACCGCCGGGGTTATGATGGAATCCCGGACCAACACGACGGTATCGCGTGGAACCGCCCGCAAATCAATGATGGTTTGGGATTGTGTTTTGTTGACGGCGGCCAAATCCCGGTTGCGTTGTTTCAACGACCGTATCAATTCGGCGTCGTCGGCCCGGAACCGTTCGTATTCCTTTACGGTCAATTCAAGCGATTGCACCCGGGCGGCGTTCAAAGAATCCCGGACACGGTAACGTTCGACGTCGGACAACAACGCGGCCGTGTTCCCGGCGTACCGGTCCCGTTCGGCGGCCAACTGTTTGATGCGCCGTTGTTGCCCGGCACAAAACAACAGGATTGCGGCCAAAAGGACCGCAACCCCGATTTCGATTTTGGTACGAACGCCCATTATCCCGCGATATTGGTTTTATCCGTACTGTTGTACGCCCATCCGCTTTCCGTATGGTCATACGACACGGTTTCGACCGTGGACGCGTCGGTGTACGTCAAACACAAACCGCCATTTTCGGCGTCTTTGTAGGAAACGACGTACAGGTGTTTCGCGGTTCCGGTTTTCTTTGCGACCTTATCGCCGACGTTCAATGCGTCCAATTGGTCGTCGGTTAAACCGGTAATGTCGGCAACCTCAATCGGCACGGCCGCGCCCGCAAGGTCCAACAGGATTTCGGCCAAAGCCCCGCCAAGGTCAATTTGGTTTCCTTGACCGGCGATTTTCGCGTTAATCAACGCAATAAGTTGTTGTTTGTCCATAATACTTTAACGTTAAAGGTTTATGCAAAGGTAATCATTTTTTCGTCCGGACAACGCCGCCCAATTTATCCGCCCATTTTTCAGTATAAAACGAATAATACGACACGCCACGCGACGGGTTCCAATACCAAGCCCACAACAACGACGGAATACCCACGACAAACAGGTATAACGGCCCCAAATAAAGCGATTGGCGGGCGTGGCCGTGTTCGTGGTCCCATAACGTCGGGTTGTCTTTATAACCGTCAATATTAACGCGTTTAACCATTATTGTACGGCCAAGCGATATTCCGCCCGGGAAATTCGGCCTTTGAATAACGACGCAATGTTTATACAAAAGCGGAAACAAAGGAAAACCGCCGTATATTAAACGGATAACAAGCCCGACAATATTTTGCGGGGCTTGCCATATCCACAACAGAATTTCAACAATCAATTTCATTTCCTTTTCGCCGTGCAAATCGCCATTGGAAATTCGTCGCGTACAGAAAAACACGGGCATTGTTTTATCCATTCGTTTTTCGAAATCTTGCCGTCGCCGTTCTTATCCGGTGACGCGTCACGATGGCCGATTACCTCTTTGATTGTCGGGTATTCATCCATCAACCGGTAAACCAATTCGGCCAATGCCTTTTTCTGTTCCGGCGTACGGGTATCGGCGGCGTTTCCGTTTTCGTCAAGGCCGCCAACGTACACGATTCCGATTGAATGTTTGTTGTACGACACGCCCGACAATCCGGCCGTGTTGCAATGCGCCCCGTCACGGGTCAACGGGCGGCCCTGTTCAATCGTCCCGTCAAGACGGATAACGTAATTGTACCCAATCCCGGCAAATCCACGTTCTTTATGCCATTTGTCAATGTCGGACGCGTGTATGTCTTGCCCGGCACGGGTCGCCGTACAATGGATTACGATTGCATCAATTGTTTTCATCGTCTTTATCTTTTGCAATTGGACACGAACCGAACCGTTCGCAACGCTTTTTCAAACGGTCGTCATTCGCCATGTCAACCGGGCATTTAATATCCGGGTTTGTGTATTTATGGGCGCAAAATTGGGATTGCATAATGACAGACGATTTTTCGGCCGAATCCAACTTTTCGCGTTCATAATCGGCGTTCCGTTCTTCGTAAAACTTTTTTTGTTCCGCCAACAGGTCGCGGAACATATCATACGGTGTTTTGCGCTTATCTTCGCGGGCTTTAATCCATCCCCAAATTCCGCCGCCCGCGAACAGGGAAAGAAAACCCGTAATGATTGTTACCCAAATATTTGTTTCCATCTTTAATTAACTGTTATTTCCGGAAAATCAATTAAAATTTGTTCAAATATAACTTTGGAACCGGCCGATGTTGGGTGTATGCCGTCACTTGATAACAAACCGGTGTACCAATTCCCGCTTGTATCGCATCCAACCGCCTTTGCAATGTCAATAAAGCGTTTACCCAACGATTTAACGTAATTGGATAATCCCGTATGTTGACGCGTTGGAACGGTCGGAATGGTTGCCAAAATGGGCGTAATATCATAATTGGCACAAAGGGCCAAAAACGCATCCAAATTCGTCTTGGCGGTCGAATTAACTGTTATTGTTTCGCCCGAAACCGTGTCGTTCCCGTCATTCATCCCCAACAACCAAACCACAAACGCCGGTTTGAATCCAAGGTTTAACAGGTTTTGCAACACGGGCAATTGGTCGGCTTGGTCCATTCCGCCCTTTGCACATAACAACCAATTGTTATATCCGTTCAAGAACAACCAATACGATAACCGCTTTTGCAAATAGGTAAATTCGCAATATGAATCGCCGAATACCCAAATATTTTTGCTTTCGTCTTTCGGGAAAAACGACAAATTGACGTCCACGGAATCGGTCGTATTATTGTTGGTTATAAACGGCGTTCCATATCCCCAATAATTATTTGCATTGAGAACAAACGTATTTCCCAAATTGTCGCACAACGTAATGTTCACTTGCAAAACATCATCATTGATAACGGACGATGGCGGCAAAATTTGCGTATCAACAATAACGGTCGTGTGTTCTGTTAATGTAAGGCCGTGGGCGGCGGTCGCGGGTGTGCTTCCCGTGTCCATACGTTTAAGCGTTATATTTGTCGGTGTAATGGTAATGTAATAACCCAAATATGCCGTTAAAGCCGTCCCGCCAACGCCAATTACAATACTTTCAACCGTTCCGTCAATATGCGCCACAAAAGACACATTCTTTTTGACATATTGATTTGCCAACGTCAACGATGCGCCCGGGGCCAACGTTCCGGAACCACGCAATGAATCAAAGCGCAATACCGATGAACCAATTAACGCTTTTACGCCGTCACTCAAATTGTCGTATTCAACTTGGCCATTTTGCAACGCGGCATAATATCCGCCGATTGGGCTATATTCTTGATATGCCGTGCGCGTCGAACCATATTCCAATTGTATTAACGTGCGTGTCATCAATATCGAAAAACGAATATACGCACATCCAACGGGCGTTGTAAACGTCTTGTTATATGTGGAACGTGACGAAAGGAACGTTTTGTTTGCGTCGTAATAACACAAATACATTGACGACGACAACGTTACGCCAACGTTTCCGTTTGCGCTTAAACAATAATCCGTTTCGGCCTGTACGGGTACGTAATCCGAAATATCAATATTACTGTTTCGTTTTTCAACGCCCGCGTCATTAAGATAATAACCCGTTACAAGTATTTTTCCGTCCCAAAGGTTTTTACCAACCTTGACGTCAACTTTTTTCGTCTTTAATTCTTCGATTCCGTCAATTAACGGTATTTCATATCCGCCGATTGGACTATATGGATAATAAGACGTTCGAACGCCGCCCAATTCCAACATTATTTCCGTTATACTTGTGTAATAGGTAAAACGGATAAATGCGCAATTGGCCGGTGTTGTAAAAGTAACTTTTGTTGCGGCGGTTTCTTGATATTGCGTACTTAACAAGTTTTTGTCACTATCATAAAAACCGCGATAATTCTTGCCAACGACCACATCATTTGCCGCGCTTAAATGATATATTGTGTTCGCTTGTACAGGAATGAAACCCGAAATATTCATGCCCGTTGCGGTTATTTGCGACCCGTCGGAAGATAAATACCGACCAACCGAAATGTCCGGCGCATTGGGATTAAAAAGATTTTTTCCAACCGATATATCAACCTTGTTTTTTTGCAAGGAATATACGTTATCAATTAGTCCATTGATATACCCGCCGATAACGTTATATTCCAAATATTCGGTTCTTTCCGAACCCGTTTCCAACATTATTTCCGTTGCGTTTCGCCTGTATGTAAAACGAACGAACGCACAATTTGGCGGCGTTGTAAAATCATTCGTGTTTTGGAATTGAACACTTAACAACGTTTTATTCGAATCATAAAATGCACGGTAATACGAACCAACGGAACCGTCATTTGACGCGCTTAAATGGTAATCAACTTGCGCCGTAACGGGGATATATCCGGAAATATTACTTGTTTCGCTTGTTGGCGTGGAACCGGCGGATGAAATATAATGATATTCCACAATATCATCCGCGTTCGGGTCGAAAAGGTTTTTTCCGGCCCTTTTATCAACCTTGTTTTTCTGTAACGCGGTAATTGCTTCGTCATAATCTTTTCCAACCGCAACCGTTTGAACAACCCACGAACCGTTGTATTTGAAAACGCCCAAGTAACCCGACGGAACGACCGCCGAATTGAAATTTGGATATGTACCGGAACCGGCAATATAAACCACGTTTTGGTCGGGCGTTCCCGGGTTTGTTGATTCATTCGCAACGCCGACAAATTGGTAATTTGCGCCAAGCGAATTAACAATTGCCAACAATGTTTGTTGCAAAATCGGCCCGGTAATTTCATTGTTCCCGTTGGCCGCAATGGTCGTTTGAATCGCCGATATTAACGTTGCGTAATTTGCCATCTTATTGGTTGTTAAAGTCGTTATTGAAATCGTCGTTGAAATCGCCGCGTTGGGCCTTTATGAAACCAACGCCAATTTTCTTTGCAACGGTCGCCGTATCGAAAACCGCTTCAACGGCCGCGACGTCGCCGTTATCTTCCCATTCCGGGGTTATTAAGAACGTGTCCAAACTGTATGTTTGCCCGTGGTATTCGATTTGCGCAAAATCGGCCATCCGGATAAATCGCATTACATCCAACAGGTATTCGGACGCAAGGAAATTAAACCGGTATCGTTTTTCGGAAATCTGTTTGGTCGGGAAAAAATAACCATCCCGGGTTTCGCCCTCTTCCTCAAACGGATATTCGGGTTTTGCAATGTCCGCTTTCAAATACAAAACGTTCTTGAACGCCGGATTTGTGTACACAATCGTTCCGGCGTCCATCGTGAAATCGGCAAGGTCCCACCAAGTAATTTTCAAATACGGTTGAATGTCGTTTACGACCGTAAAGATTTCGGAAACCCTTACAATTTGCCAATTTCCCCACGTAACCAACAAATAATAACGTCCGTTTTGTAATGCGTTCACAACGGGCAATTGCCCCGGGAAAACCCAAACGTCGTAACCCAATGACGCAAATTCCTTTTTTGTTATTCCGTTACGGATTTCCGTTGTAATTCCGGCAATCTGTTGGTCCGTATTTGCGTCGTATATGGTTGCGCCGCTTATATTCGACGGCGTTAAATTCGTATGTTCCGTAATTATTTGAAATGGCAACAGGAATCCGGCCGGACAATACAATGGATATACACGACCGTATAACCACCATTTACGGGCGTTCTGTTGGTCCAATGACGTATAAAACGGCAATACTGATAAGTTGTTATTCGGTATCATATTTCAACGTTGCGTTTGCGTTCCGGCTTGACAAATTTATGGATAATTTTTCAATAACGCCGTTACCCAAATTTGTTTTCACTAATTCGACCAAATCCGGGTCCGTCAATACCGGGAAACGTATTGTTTGTTCTTTTAATTTCTTGATTCCTTGCGCAACCATTTGGACGCCGTTTATTTTGTAGTCCGGCGCGGGCATATCATACGCATAATATTGTTGTAACAGGCAAAACGCCACGTATGCGTTTTGCAAAATATGGTCCGTGTTGTTGTATTGAATATTAACGTATGGCAAGTTGTGTTCTTCCGGATAACCAAGGACAACCAAGGACGTCGGACGATACGACGGGTTGGACGACGACGCGCCAATGTAAATGTACATATAAACGGTTCCGTAACCCGGCACGGTATATTCAACCGTCGTGTTCGCATCTTGCGATATTAACGACGTTCCGGAAACATAAGGAACAGTCCCGCCCGACGTCGCGTTGTCATTGTTGGTCAACCAAGCGATACGGGCCGGGTTATTCGCGTTGGACGTTAACCGTATCTTTTGACCGGCCGTTAATTGAATACGGACGTGTTTGTACGAACTGTTCGTTCCCCAATTCAATGTTGACGGACTAATATTGTAGTTTTTTAACGATTGCGTCGTTAAATCAATGTTCGTATCGGCTTGCCCGGGCGTATATTTGGCCGCAAGTAACACAAACCCGTCTTTCGATATTTCGCCCGGATTCAACAAAATATAATCAATGTCCGACGTGAATTTTGACACATCAATTTGTTCGATGTTATCCGGGTTAACGTATTTGGAAACAACGTCAATTGGGAATCCGTCGAATAATTGGGTTACATCGTCCATCCAACCAAATTGATACCGTGCCGCCATTTCCGGTTTGTCGAATTTGAATTGGTCCCGTCCGAACGCCCACGGCTTCCCGTTTCGTGGAACCTGTTGCGTTGTTAAGTCAATTCCGACAACCGGCGAACCATCATACGAACCGCCATTGCGAAAATATTGGATGTGTTCGATATGTAAACGGTCGCTATCATCCACGAACCAATAACAACGGAAACAATCGCGCAACATATCAAAAACATTGCGTAATGTTATCGGGGCCTTTTGCGCCGGTTGGTCATAACCGGCCGTAACAATATTGGATTTCGGGGTTATGAACAAACGGAAATCCAAACCGGTTATCGGGTTTGTATCGTATGGATAAAAGAATTGCGAACACGTATAATTCGCACGGAAAACAACGTTTGGCGCAACCTTATTTAACAGGACCTGTAAAACAGACCAAAGCGGGTACGCGTGGCGAATCGTGAACGGTTGCCGTCCGGATTCCTCAACCAACCAATCGAACGCCGAAAAGGTAAACCAAATGGAAACACGGCCCCAAGCGTTGCGGGCAACGGGGAAAAATTCTTGCGACGTCAACGAATACCTCCAATAAAAGGTAATATTCGTTCGGTTGATATAATCCCCATTGGGTCGGCGTTTCGGTCAACCTATTGGAAAATGCGATTGTATCGGGGAAATAATACCCAATTACCCGGGTGTAATTTCTGTTGTTTTCAACTATATCGTCCGCCGGAATCGGGTATGTACTGATTCCGTTTATTTCTTCCGTATCACAAACGAATCGGGAATAAACCGGCGTTTCGTGGATGTATAATGTTACGTTTCCCGTCGCGCCGTTTTGTGGCGTCAACGTGACCGTCAACGGCAACGTTATCAATTGCGGAACGCCCGTCCAAACATTTTCCCACAATATGGTAGAATCGGAATTACGGATTATATACCACGCTTGAATAGAACCGCCGCCGCCCGCTTGGTATTGATAACGCAACGTGTAATCGCCATTGACGAAATCTTGAACGCCCTGTGTGTTCCCGTCGAATTTCGAACCGGTTATTACGCCCGTTAAAATGTCGGGCAATTCCGGGTCCGTTGTCCCCGAAACATCCGCAATCAACAAAGATTTGTTCAACGAAAAATGGAAAGCGTTAACCAATTTGGTTTCGTCGCTTTCGGGTTCCGCTTCCTGTTCCCACCACATACCCGAAAGAAAACAACCAATGACGGATTGGCCCGGAACGTAAACTTGTACCATTGGCCGTTTATCGGCCTTTACGGGTACGATTTCCGGGGCCAATTCGATAAGGTTATATTCTTTATCCAACCCGGCCAAAATATCGTTATATTGGTCCAAAACGGTCGGTTTTACGGAAACCGTTTGCGTGTCCGCGTCAAATTCGCAATCCGTTTTCCAAAAGGTCCCGCGCCAATAGGACGCCCACGATATGCCCGCGTTCGTCGAAATGAATATTTCCAACACAAATTGCGTGTCGAACGCTTGGGAAACGATAAACATATAATCGTCGCTTTCGAACGTCAAATTTCCGGACAACTTGGCCCGGAAAAATTCTTGGCCGGATTCCTTTTCAAAGTCCTTGGCCAAATCGTCCTTATAAATCGGGTACGCCCGTTGCGTCGTGTTCCCGGCGGTCAATTCAAACTTGTATATCGGGTTCATTACGATTTGATTTTACGGGTTAAATTCTTGTACCGGATAATCGTGTTTCCTTGACCATCAACGTACCGGGTTTCGTCGCCCTGTTGACGGATTGCGGCAACGTCCTTTTCAAGCCCGGAAACGTCCGTTTTGCCGCCGCCAATAAGTTGGACGGCATAACCGGCCATCGCGGCGTTTGCACGTTGGTAACGGTCCGCAAATGTGCCATCGTTAAACGAATTGATAACATCCGGGATAACGTCACGGAATCGGCGGGAATTTCGCTTGTTGATAACGGCGAAAAATTCGCCGCCCTCGGCACGGCGTCGGGTCCCGTTGGGCTTGGTTCCCAAATCAATGTCGTTGCCGCTTGCGTGGCTTCCGCCCTGTAACAACTCAACCGTACCGTCGCCGTATTGTTCCGTGTTTTGTTTGGAAACCTGTACGGCCTTAATCTTGGCGGCCGCGAACGACGCCCACATTGTGACCAACGCGGCGGCGGCCAACCCGGGACCGACAACAGGAATACCGGACAACGACGACCAAATGTTGGCCGACGCGGTTATTAAACTTGACGCTTGCGTAATCGAATCGGCGGCCAATTGGGCCTTTTGTGCTTTCTGTTGTTCCTTTAACGCCTTTTCGCGGTTTTTCTTGGCCAATTCCAATTCCTTTTGCGCGGTTTCAACCTCATTGGCATAACCGGCGTTCCGGGCTTCAATTTCGGCGTCCAACGTGCGTTGCGCGGCGTCAACTTGGGCGTTGGCCGCATTAACGGCCGCTTCCGCCGCCGCGTTCCAAGAATCAACCAACGAACCGATTGAATCTTTAACGGAATCAATGGCCGTATTCAATGCGCTTTGTTGGTCGGAATCCAAGTTGATACCCAACAATTCATAAAGATTGTTGTACCCCAATTTCTTGGTTTCCTTTTCAATCCCGGCAATGGTCGCTTTAATGGCGGCGATTTCGTCGGCCGTCATTTTCTTTGTGGCCGTTTCATTCAACTTTAATATCGCTTCCAACCGGGCCTTTTCCTGTTGTAACTTGAACAACGTTTTTTGGCGTTCGTTCCGGTCCAACAAATCAAATTCCGCTTGGGCCAAATCTTGGGCGGCCGCCAAATCCCGTTCGGCCAATTTGTGGTTGAAATCGGCGGATTCTTTCAAGCGCAACGCGTCGTATTTGGCGTTAATGGCCGTTTCCGCTTGGCGTACCTTTTCATCCTTTTGCCGGTTTTGCTCAATTTCGATTTCACGTTGTTTTTCGATGTTCGCCAACCGCAATTCCAACATCCGTTCGGTTCCATCTTCCGTTATGGCGATTTCCAATTGGATTGCCTGTTGTTCGGCCTGTAACCGTTGGACGTTTAATTTGGAAACCTCGTTGTTAAACGTCTTGACGGCATCCAATTTTTGTTTGTCGTACTTGGCATTTATGGCGGCTTCGTCTTGCCGTTCGGACGTGGTTTTTTGCCTGTTCTGTTCCAATTCCAATTGCCGTTGCGCTTCGATTTTGTCTTGGCGCAATTCCAACATCTTTTGCGTTCCGGCTTCCGTAATGGAAATTTCCAAATCAATGGATTCGATAACCGCCCGGCGGTCGGCAATGCGTTGTTTCTTGGCCGCTTCGATGGCCTTTTTCTGTTCGGCCGCCAATTCCTTTTGTTTCCGTTCCGCTTCCGCCTGTGTCTGTGCCGCTTGCCGTGCCGCTTCGTCGGCGTCGTTCTGTATCTGTGTAATGACAATTCCCGCCGCTTGCCGTATCGCCTTTGCATTATCGGCGGTAATTTTCGCCATACGTTGTTTTTGGCCGAATCCCAACCATTTGTTCAACACGCCATCGAAAACGGCATCCTTTCCGGCTTTTTCGGCCGAACTTTCGAATTGTTCAACAAACGCATTGATGTAATTTTGGGCGGCGTCCGCGCCATATTGTTTGTAATATTCTTGGAATGTTTCCGTATATTTTTCCGCCGATTCGGATATGCGCGTTTCCCGTGGGAACAACAATTCTTGCGTCTTTTGTATTAACTTGGTCAACCAATCAATCGTATCTTTGATTGCGCCGTTTGAATCTTGGAAAGCAAGCGTTAATCCCTCCCACGCGGATTTCAACAATAGGGTTGAACCCTCAACCGTATTCAACCGTTCTTTTTCGATGCGTTCCAATTCGCCGTTCACATCTTCCAAAGATTGGCGCAATTCACGGGCCGAATCGGCCCCGGAAATGAACGCCGTAAAGGCCGCCACGCTTCGCCGGTCGGTCAATTCCAACGCTTCGTTCAAATCCGTTCCGGACTTGCGTAATTTAATCAACCCATCAATGATTTCGTCGAACGTCTTTGCCGGGCCGCCCATCGCCTTGGCCAACTTTCCGTTTGCATCGGCCAATTTCAAGATGATGTTACGTGTTGCGGTCGCCGCGCTTGACGCATCGAAACCGGCATTGGCCAACGAACCCAACAACGCGGTCGTGTCCTTGACGGAAAGGCCGAACGCATTTGCAACAGGGAATACCGTACCAATCGAATTTTGGATGCGTTCAAAGGACAACGCGGATTTGTTGGTTGCGACGGCCAACGTTGCCAAAACATCGTCCGTGTCTTTACTTGTAAGATTGAACGCCCGCAATGTGGAACCGGCCACGGACGCCGCGTCCGCAAGATTGGCCCCAACCGCCGTTGAAAATTGCAAGATGGATTTTTGCATTGACATTATGGACCCTTGGCCGAATCCAAGTTTTGCCAATTCGGTTTGCAATTGAACAACTTGCGACGCCGTATATTCCGTTGTCCGCCCCAACATTAAGGCCGAATCAGTTAACGCTTTCATTTCGGCCCGGGTCGTTCCCAATATCGTTGACAAATTGGCGTTGGCCTGTTCGAATTCGCGCATTGTCTTTGCCGAACCCGTCAAGTAACGTACAAATACCATCAATATTGCGACCGTTCCGTTTAATGCCGTCGCAAAACCCTGTACGGCCTTTGCGCCCATTGGCAACCCGGACGTGCCGATGTTGTGCAATTGGGTGCGCATATTGGTAAATCCCGTTACAACTTGACCAATCGGCCCGGGCAAACCCTTTAATGCGTTTTGATAATGGCCCACTTCAAGCGTGTATTTTCCGGTCGCCTGTTGTAAACGGCTCATTTCCTCATAAATCAACCGCGTTTCGGTTTCAAGTTCCTTGCCAACGCCCGCCGTCCGCCTTTCTTCGGCCGACATTTCGTTAAGACGAATTTTGTTCAAACGATATTGTGCCGACAAACGTTTATAAGAACCCTCTTTGGAATTATTAAGTTCCACCAACAATTTATCAATACGTTGTTGTTCCTTAGTCGCTTGAATTACGGATTGTTTTTGCCTGTACGCGTCGCGTTCTTCCTTGTTAAATCTTGCATAATGCGACGCCAATTTATCCGATTCGGCGGATAATGACGCAATGGTTTGCCGTTGTTCTTCCGTAGCCCCGGATAAGTTGCCCATACTCTTTGCCGCTTCCGCCGCCGCGCCTTGAATCTTGCTTTTGGCGGATTCGTACTTTTGTATTAATTCATCCAATTGGGCAATCAAATTGGTAATTGAATTGTCCGGCGTAATAAGGTCGGAATAACGAATCGGGTTCGGATTATCCATAATATTTCCAAATTAAATTGTTTGCCGTTTTGTATTTTCCATTTGCGGCATAAGAAATCGAATGTCTATTTGTCCCTGTTTCACGGGCCGCAATTGTTATTGTTGGCCATTCGCCAACCATCTTTCCGTCCATCATATACGCCCGTATCCGTTTTCGGTGTGTTGCTTTTTCCCCAACATATTTTTTCCGTGCAACAACCGTGTTTTTGTTTCTGCAATTGGTTTTATGGTCAACCCAACGCAAATTTTCCGGAATATTCCTTTTTTTTTCGCCGTCTATATGGTCAATTTCCGGCAATCCGTCGGGATTCGGAACAAAGGCCATTGCGACCAAACGATGAACGCGTACCGTTTTCCGCTTCCCGGAATTGTCATATAAATAAACTACATTATAACCAACGTGGTCAATTGCGATTTTCAAAATTCTTGTTTTTCGTTGAATAGAATAACGCGCCGTTGTTTCACGGGCCAATGAACGAACGCGCCCCGCGTCGCTTACTTGATAAATTGGCTTGTAACCATCAATGTTTTTCCAAATTTCCATAACCATAAATTTTTCACAAATTTAATAAATCATACGGGAATGAAAAATAATTGGGTTTGTTATTCTTTTCAAAAATGCCGTATAACGGCGTTTCTTTCCTCGGATGGTAAATTGTATGTCTTTTATCCTTAACGCCCGGATTTGGCCCGTTTTTGGGCCTTTTCGGCCTGTTTTGCCCTTTCCTTGACAAAATCAAACGCGTTGTAAAATTCCAAAACGGAATAATCCTTGGGTTTGACGTGCAATTGTTCGGACAAAACCAAACAAAGGTTTTCAAATTGGCGGTCAAACTGTATTTCCACGCCATCCGAACCGGCAAACGATTTCGGGTTGGAATACGTTATTAACGCCGTCGTCAACTTTTCGATTTCCGGCGTTGCATCCGGGTTGTTTACGCCCGCAATGATGTTCGCCAAAACCGCCATCGTCCGTTTCTTCAAAAGGTCGTAATATTCTTTAATTTCGGAATCGGCGAACAGGCCCGGGAAATACAACCTTAATTCCCCGTCAATTTTTTTTTTGACCGCTTCCAATTGGGCGGTCAACTCTTTTTCGGGGACGTCTTGCAAGGTTTCCAACAATTCGGTCAACGCAACGTCGGAAAGGTCGTTGCAATCCCGGCCGTCAATCTTCGTTACCAACACGGCAAACGCCCGGTGTTTTGGGTTGATTCCCGTTTGGATAAAATAAACCGCTTGGCGCAAATTTTCCAATTCCTGTTGCGCCTTTTCCGGCTTTCCGTCCATAAGATACCGGCGCGTTTTCTCAATGCGTTGGTCGAACGCCGTAATGTCGGCCCCAATACCCGCATCAATCAACAACAACTTTTGGTATTTATGGAAACGCACAATCGGCAATTCTTCGATTGTGTCGTACATTTCCACCGTGTGTTTTCCAATCTTGACCGTTACCATAATTCCCGAGCGATAACTGTTGAACAAAACGGCACGGCCAACAACCACCATTGGCCCGTTGCCACGCACAAAGTTAGCGAAATAACGACGGAAACCCACCACGAACAACAGAATTTACAATTGAACAATTCGTTAAAAAAGTCGTTCGGCGCGTGGATTTGCAACCATTCCATCCAATGCCATTTCGTTGCCAAAGACAACAGGAACGCGGCCGCCAAAGCAACGACCGCAACCCAACAAACAAATTCAATTATCATATTTCCAAATATAATTTCCGGCGGTTTTTCTCTTGCCACGGCAACACGCGCCAATATCGCCTTTGTTTATTCCTGTTTCCCGGCTTGCTTCGTGGACGCCGCCATAACATTTAACCAAATCGCCATTTCGCGTATAACACAAAACACGTTTCGATAACGGATTGTTTTGCCCGAAACGTCCGCGCATCGAATTTCCGTGTGCCAAACCTTTTACCGTTATTGGATTTCTGTTGTTTTCCGAATACGTTACCCAACGCAAGTTTTCAACGGCGCAATTTTCACGGTTACAATCCAAATGGTCCACGCACGGTTTGTTTTCCGGATTCGGAATAAATGCGGTTGCAATTAGACGATGCAACAAATAAAATTTGTGTCCGCCTTTTCCATCGAATAAAGAAACAATTGGATAACCTTTGTTGGTTTTCCACGGTTTCAAGAATTTACCGGAAATCTTACTAAAAATGCGACCGTCCGAAAATACGGTGTAATTGGGATTGATTGCCAAAACTTTTTCCATAATCATTCAAAACAAAGTTCATCAAATTCCAATATCCCATCAAATCGCATACCGTAATATGGGTGCATCAAAAATTGGTTGTCAATTTCGGAAAGCGTGTAACCACGGTATATGTTTTCGGCCCGTTCGTATATCCTGTTCAAGATGATACGCCCGCCGGTCAAATGCCAACCGGCCCGGCCGTTCAACACGCGCAAGATTTGGGCTTTGATGTATTCGGTATTCCGGTTGTCCGGTTCATCATACACCCGGGTTAAATCGAACCAAACGATAAGGCCGAACGGGGCTTTGATTTCACGCGCCCACGGCCCCGCGTCAATGGTTTGCGGGTCCTCAATTTCGAAAAACGAAAAATTGCCAATCTTGGCATCCGGGGACGTTTCGATGTAATCGTTTTCGCCGTGTCCGTTCCATCCGCCGCAATAGACATTCGGCGTAATTATCTTTTTGCCGTTCATCATCTTTGTAAGACGTTGGGACCGGCCAAAGGCCACGTCCAACCACGGCAAATTTTCAACCAATCCGGTTTGTATTTCCCCAATTACCCGGTCCAACATAACCGGGTTTTTGATGATGGGTGCGTTTGTGTTAGACATAAAGACGTGTTTTTAATTCATTCATCAATTCATCGTATGCGCCGCGTTGGACAAATACGACCATCCAATTTGCCATCATCAAACCGAACGTCGTAATTCCGTATTTCGCCATAATCCCGGCCGAATACGGCGTTGTCGGGACGATTCCCACGGTATCGGCGGCAAACTGTACGCCCAATTCGTCGTGAAACCGGCCGTTGATGTACAGGTTTGGCGCATCCGGGTTCCTGTTCGCTTTGTACGGGTAATTGATACCGTCTTTTTTCCAAGCCGCGTACCGGCCCGCCGATTCGACCGAATGAAAAAACCCGGACGGTTTCAAATCTTCCGAATAATACGGCCGTATATCTTGGCCGTTGGCCGCCAACCCTTGGAACAATTGCATTTTTTGCAAATCCAAAATGTCGTCGGGATGTTGGACAATGACGTTACGGACCAATTCGCCGGTTTCCATACCGTCGTTTACCGATTGAACGCGGGTGCGCAAGTCGTTTAATATTCCCATATCCCCGTTTTGGCCGTTTTCCGGCGTTTTCCGGGGCTTTCGTCAAAAAGACGGGTAATTTATCATCTTTCCGGCGAAAGCCCGTTATACGCCATTTCTTGGAAAATTAACTATACCGTGCGATATTTCACGCCGTGGTTGTTGCATTGCAAACAAATGCGGTCCAATCCCCGCGTGTCCAATTCCAAAGCCCGGTACGCCTGTTTCAGTTCGTACCCAAGCCCGGACGCCCGGCCCGTGGGTGCGCCGTCAAGTTCATACAACAGTTCGTCACGCGTGACGTTTACTTGGTTGCGGTTAACCCGAACGTCCGGATTCATTGCGATTGTTCGCAACACGTTTGCCGCGACCTGTTTTTGAATGACGGTTGCGAATATGGCCCGTTGGGAAATGATGAAATCGGAAATGTCGCAACCAACGGATATTTCGACGTTCATTCCGTAATTCATCGTGTTCGTGTAACCGATTTGGCCAATATCGAACATTTCCGGGTATGCGGCGAAATCCAACGGTGCGTGAATCCCAAACGGGGAAACCTGTAAATACTTGGTCATTTGCCGCCAAGATTCAATCGAACCGCCAAGGCACGTTTGGCACGGTTCAACGGACCAATCCTTGGAAACGTTCAACGCCCGCATACCAACGGGCAATTCGTTTTGATTGTAGCAAAGGAACCACGCGCCGCCCGCATCGTTGCCGTTACCATCGCCGCCGGGAATATACGGTAAATATATGGGTTCGGTCGGGGTAAACCATTGGAACCCGCCTTTGGTGTTGGTAAATTCCAAGTCAACAACGCGCATCGGCGCAATTTGGGACGAATGGAACAGGTACAACCGAACCGTTCCGGTCGCGCCGACCATTTGCAACCCGATTCGTTCGATTTTGGTTGTTACGCCCATCGCCCGAACCGGCACGATTTCGAAACCGACAATCTTTCCGGTCGGGTCTATTGTCGCGGCCAACCGGGCGGCCCCGTCGAAGAATGTACGACGTTCCAACAAATTCTTGGTTTCCTGTTGCAATTGCTTTTCTTGGATGAAATTTTGGACGGCCGTATTGATTCCGGCAATGGTTACGTTCCGCACAAAGTCCGAAACCATATTGTATTCGGCCCACGGGTTGCCAACGTTCGGTGCCGGGTCGTTATGCGTTACCGTTCTTTCGGAAATGTAAATCTTTGTTACGCCGCCGGACGTATAACGGCATTTCCAACCCTTTGGGTACATATACCCGGCCACGTATTCGGGATATTTATACAAGTAATCGTCCGGCATAATCGCCCGGACGTTCGCCAAGGTAACAAGCGGGTGCGCCCCTTGGAACGTCAACCCGCTTTCCGATTGCGTCAACGCTTCGTCAATTTGATTTTGCGGGTTGTAATCCTGTTGCCAACCGACAACCGGCAACAATGCGTTTTGAATGTCTTGTAATCGTATCATAAAAGTTCGATTTTCTTTACAGGTTTTCCGGACGTGTCAAAATCCTTTACAAATGGAAAACGGGGACGGGGTTAATTCGACCCGTCCCCGCGAAATAATGGTATCGAATGTGCCCGTGATTACTGTACAGCTTGCGTGTAAACCGGGTTGGTTTGTCCGTTCACGACCTCAACCGGGGCGGCGAAAGGATTGGCGTTGCCCGGGCTTGCGACCTCAACTTTGATAATCGGGTTGGCAACGGCAGTCGGGTCGGAATTGTACGCGACCAAAAAGGCCACGTCAACGGAAAATCCGAAATATTCCTTGACGTTGCACACCATATCGGCGGACGCGGCCCCGGCGATTTGGGATTGGTCGCCGACGGCGGTGTAATAGTGGGAACCCACGGGCAAGTCAATGAACGGCAAACGCACAACATCCCATTCGTGGAAATTGGCGCGGGTGCGGCTCAACGCTTCGCGGTCCACGCGGGTAAGGACGCCCACGTTTCCATCGGCCACGATGTAACCGGTTGCAAAGATGCCGGAACCGTTCACAATGTTGTTGGTATAGTGGAACACTTTGTTGTCGTATTCCAAACGCTTGTTGACGTCGTTGTAAATGTCGTGT
>JAFVSL010000005.1 GCA_017503725.1 Alphaproteobacteria bacterium
CACGTGGGGCACATCTGCGACCGCGACGACATTTTCAAACTATATCACGACCACCAGTACCGCGGCCACTTTAACATACTATGCGGGTAAACAATACACGTGTTCCGCGGGGTATTATCACGCGGCCAGTTCAACGGGCGCGTGCAGCGTATGCACGGCGGGCAATTGGTGTCCCGGCGTAACCAATGCGCTCTACAGCACCAGCGCCCAGGGATTGTCATCGTGCAGTGGTAATCTGGGCACGGGCTATACATCTGCGGGCGGTACGGCTGACACGACAAACACCAAATGTTATCTGCCGGTCTCTGCGGGATATATCCGCAGTGGCACCAGTGGCACCACCACCACCGCCTGTGCCGCGGGTAAGTACAAAACCGCACACAATGCATATTATGGCTCGTCCTATTCTTGTTCTAATGTAAATGCGGGTTGTTATGCGGACACAACCGGATCCACGACGGCCTGTCCAAAGAGTTGTTCGTCATTGGGTGGTGGCTTGTACAAAAACAGTGCGGCCGGCTCAGACGCAGAAACAGACTGTTACTTCGCAACAACGGCGGGTAAGTATATCGCGACCAAAAACGATACCACAGAAACAGATTGCGAATACCAGTATTATTGTCCAGCCACGACACTGTATTATCCGAACGTGGGTAACCGCCTTGAATGTCCTGCGTATACTGATCGTTTGATAGCGGTTGCGGACTATCCAGAAAGCTATTATGATGCCACATTTAGAAGCGCATATAATATCACCTGGGGTACAAAGAAATCGGCGATTACCCAATGTCGTGTATCGTATTCGTTCTATAACTCGCGTGGTAATTTTGTGGATACTTTGAACTATAACACAGATACAGGAAAGTATGACACCTCCACTGGAACTACTTTGTATTACAGTTCTGTTAATCCGGGATATTATCTGAAAACGAAGTACAGCGAAACCTATTGTAATGTATCAGAGGGTTCAACGAACCGTATGTATTACCGTGAGGCATTACCTTGTCCAGAAAACAGTTATTGTGCGGGGTATGCAACGTTGCCATTGTGTACATCTGGTGACTATAACGATACTTTGGGTGTAACAGCGTGTTCGACTCTGGGCAATGGTTATGATTACAGTGCGGGTGGCACCAGCGCGACATCTTCGGCGGCTTGCTATCTGACCACTACATCGGGCAAGTTTGTCAAAACCGCAAATGCCGCACAGGAAACCTGTACCTGTGGTGGATATTGTCCAGGCTCGGTCAAGGTAAACTATGGCAGCACCGGTGGTAAAACCGATTGCGCAGCAGGAAAGTACAACAGCAGCACAGGCTCATCGGCCGCATCTGCATGCGTTGCCACACCAGTGGGCCAATACACCGACAAAGCTGGCATGTGCCATGGAGTCAACTGTTCCGGCTTTACATACCAAAACGAAACAGGAAAGACATCATGCAAGGCATGTCCTGACATTTCAAATTCCGCTGCTACATATGCCATAGCTAGAAAAGACACAGCAGGCGATCGTTGCTTTATCATGGCAATATACGGCGACAAAAACAATGCGTTCGATTCCGATTTGATGCAAGCGTATGTTGATGGCGCAGAGTTCGAATACAATTCTGCATACAAGCCAAGCGCAAGCGGTTTGTTCCAAGCAAATATTTATTACGACCCAGACACCCCGTCCAAAAACCAGTACGTCGGCGTCGCCGGACGTGCAAATGGAGGATATTATACACCTTTCGACAGCTATGAATCTACGTTCAGCACGTTAGAAGCATTAGTAAGTGGTATCCAGACTCCTGTTGGTCAAGGCTACTGGTCACCCGAAGGAACAACTATAGATCGTGAAACAGATATAAATGCAACTGGTTTATTGCGTTATGAATGTCCAACGGGCTATGATGATGGTTCGGCAACTGCATCTGCTGAAAATCAATGCGCGATTAGCACCAGTGCCGGTAAATTTGTCAAAACCGCAAATTCTGGTGAAGAAACCTGTACCTGTGGCGGATATTGTCCAGGCTCGGTCAAGGTAAACTATGGCAGCACCGGTGGTAAAACCAATTGCACCGCGGGTACATACAATGATGGCACGGGGTCATCCGTATCCAGTGCATGTAAAACAACCAGTGCGGGATACTATGCACTTGCGGGTTCTTGTTCCCAGACCCAGGTCAACGCAAACTGTTGGGGTGGGGCGGGGTCCAAGGTTGCCTGTCCGAATTCTTGTACGTCACCGTACAGCACATCCGCCAAGGGTTCCGATGATGCGAATGACTGTTACTTGACCACCACGACCAAGAACTATGTCAAGACCGCGGGTGCGGGCCAGACAACATGTGCGGCGGGCACATATTGCCCCGGCGGCAGTGTAATCTATAAGGGTGGCACTGTATCTGGACGTAACACAACCGGTGGTTCAACAACGTGTCCGGCGGGGTCGTTCTGTGCGGCGGGTGTATCCGCGGGGACCGAATGCGTGCTTGGGTCATACAGTGCGGCGGGGGCCAGTGCCTGTACCGCGTGCCAGGGGGGCAAAACAACATCCTCTACGGGCCAAACCAGTTGTAACGCAACCTGTTCGAATGCCAGTGGTGTGCACACTTGGGCAACGTCCAGTTGGTCTGCGAACACGGTCAGCAACCTGTGTACGGCAAGTAAGTGTAATGCAAATACGTACTATACGGCGACAACGGGTACAAATTACAAGAACACCTGTACGACGTGTGGTTCGTATTCAACGACATCTGCGGGCAACACGTCAACAACGTGTGCGTGTAATGCCGGATATACCACCGATGGCAAGGTTGGTGGGGGCACCACCACCACCAGTGCTGCGTGCAAACTGATATCGGACATTGCGTGTCTGACGGGTCAATATCTTCCGGCCAAGGCGACATCTTGTTCGACCTGTGACGCGGGACATTATTGCCCAGCCAGTGCGAAAACATATTCGTACAGCACCAGCACCCAGGGTCTGACACCGTGTGCCGCCGGCACATACCAGCCAGACACCGGTAAAACATCCTGTGTTGATGCATCCGCAGGATACTATGTAAGTGGTACGGGTAAAACCAGCCAAACCGCCTGCACCGGTGCGACGTATCAGCCAGACACCCGTCAGTCCTCGTGCCTCACGTGTCCAACATATGAAGCATATTCAAGCAAAGTCTTGGGTCAACAATACTGGACATCTAATGGAGTTCACGACACCAAAGAAGGCTGTCAGGTACAAATGAACGAACCTGTTGCGGACGATACTGGTGACTATGACGGGAAAGTTTATTGTAGTTATTCCAACACGGCTGGTGATTATAGCTCTTGCTGGATATATCAACAGGCAAATAGTTGTATAGATGGCTACTATTATGCGGCTGGTGTCGGAAACAACACATACGGAAACGCAACAACGTTAAAAGGCAATGTCTGCAAACCTGTTGAAAGCGGTTATTGGTCTGGGGCGGATGAATTGACCCGCACGGCGTGTGCGACGGGTCTGGTGACGTGTGGTGCGGGCAAATGTGCGAACGAGGCCGCCGACTGTGGTCGCATCTTGCACGCGGGCAACCAATCGATATACCTGCGCAGTGCGGCACGTACAAGTCCGGCCCTGAATGTAAAGATTGGGAACCAGACATTCTTTGGCGCGCTAAGCACGTCGTACAGCAGTGCTCTGAAAGTCAAGAATGATGGCACCACCTATTCGGTCGTTAATGATTATCAGTAAAAAATCAAAAAAAACAAACCCCGCCACCTGGCGGGATTTTTATTGACGTTTGTACATTTGTATGCCATATATTCACATATGAACACACAAAACGAACAAACTCAGCAAAAATTTTTTAACGGTCGCCTTGTTGGCAATTCCCGACCATTGTCCACATATATGAAAATTTTTCAAATTTCACACAGTGAAATCAGGGCGCTGTTACATAATAAAAAATTACTGTTGGTTGGCGGCGGACATTCCCAGATTCAACGCGCGCTGGATTTTGCAAAAATCAATTGCGACGTCACAAATGTGGACCCATATATAAACGACGCGCGATCTGCACGAACGGTTATAAATTACGACTTTAACAAGACAAATTTTGAAAACGAATTTGATGAAATCTGGGCACTGTATTCATTACCACTTTATTCGCCAGATGTGATGCACGCTATCAAATTTTATCGTCGTGCGGCAATTGCCCTGAAGCCTGGTGGAACACTGCGTATTGGTGGGCATCCAAAATGGGTCCATGGGGCATTATTGGCACCAATTCACTTCCCGCGCGACAAATCAAATTTCGAATTTCTGGACATAATGCTTGAAGACACATTACAGATACCGCCACGACATAAAATAACGCTCGACACGACATTACATCCAGAATCCTGTCATTGGGAAAAGTGGACCGCACCACGCATCCCCGCCATAAAACAGGCATTAAATGAACATATACAAAAACAAATTCAAAGACAAAGATAAACATCCCGCCAGTCGGCGGTTCTATTTATTGAAAAAACTTGCATTTTGTCAAAAAAGTCTGTATAATCCGTTCGATTTTGCGGGTGGGCGCAGAATCAGTCCGATTAACCCCACAAGTCCTTACATAAAATCGCATTGCGATTTTATGTTGAGATATGAAACAAGAGATATGAAAAATTCATATCTCATATCACGTGTCTCAAAAAATTGCTGTGCAATTTTTTAATGGCAAACTTTGATTAAATTTTTCATGAAAGATTTATCCAAAGACTTATTTAATCCACTGTCCGGCGAAGATTTCGTCCAGATGTTCGATGCGAACTATGGCACCCAGGAAACTTTGCAGGGCTATGCAACCAAAGGTACAGTCAAAGACATTCGCGGTGATTTCGCGATGGTTGATGTGGGCCTGAAATCCGAAGGGCGCGTTCCATTAAAGGAATTTGGCGCATCTGTTCCAACAATCGGTGACATCATCGACGTTTTTGTTGAACGCTATGAATCCCGCGAAGGTACAGCCGTTCTGTCTTATTCTAAGGCGCGTGCTGAAAAAGCCTGGAAAGAACTGGAAAAGACCGTTGCCGAAGGCATCGACCCAGAGGGTACAATTATCGACGTTGTTCGTGGTGGCTTTACCGTTGATATCAACGGCGTGTTTGCGTTTATGCCATCATCCCAGGTCGATCACAAACCAATCCGTGATGCAAAATCTTTGATTGGACTGAAAGACAAATTCCGCGTATTGAAAATGGATGCGTTGCGCACAAATGCAATTGTATCTCGTCGCGCGATTCAGTCTGATACAATCGCCGCCGCCCAGAAAGAAGCGATGAAAAACATTTCCCTGGGTGCCGTTGTCGAAGGTATCGTTAAAAACATCACAGACTATGGCGTGTTCGTAGATTTGGGTGGTATTGATGGATTGTTGCACGTAACAGACCTGTCTTGGAAACGTGTAAATCATCCACGCGAACTGGTTCACGTTGGTGAAAAAATCACAGTCAAGGTTATCCAATTCGACCCAGAATCACATCGTATTTCATTGGGTATGAAACAATTGGAAGAAGACCCATGGGAAACAGCATCCCGTGCGTTCAACGTTGGCGACACTGTATCGGGCAAAGTTTCATCTTTGACAGATTACGGTGCATTCATTGATCTGGGCAATAATATCGAAGGCCTGGTTCATATGTCTGAATTATCTTGGACAAACAAGAATATCCACCCAAGCAAAGTTCTGCAAAATGGTGCGGATATCAACGTCGTTGTTTTGGGTATTGACCAAGATAAACGTCGTATTTCATTGGGTTACAAGCAACTGCAACCAAATCCATGGAAACAGTTTGCAGAAACACACAATGTTGGCGACGTTGTAACCGGTCCAATCAAGAACACAACTGAATTTGGTTTGTTTGTGGCCTTGACACCGGAATTGGACGGTATGGTTCATATTTCCGACCTGTCTTGGAACAAACTGGACGAAGAAGAATTGAAAAAATTCGTTCGCGGCCAGGAAGTAACAGCCAAAATCTTGGACATCAATCCAGAAAAAGAACGTGTCACATTGGGTATTAAACAATTGACAGAAAGCGCAGACAGCAATGCCGTATCGTTAAAGAAGGGCGCGGTTGTATGCGGTACTGTTTCCGAAATCACACCTGATGAACTGATCTTGTCGTTACAGGGTGATGTGCGTGGTGTTATCCGTCGTACAGACCTGTCACGTGAAAAGTCAGAACAGGATACAAGCAAATACAATGTTGGTGATTCTGTCGAAGCATCTGTTGTTTCGATTGAAGACAACACTGTTAAATTGTCTATCCGTGCATTACAGGTGACATTGGAAAAGCAGGCGGTCAAAGAATTCGCAAACGAAGCCGATTCTGGTTCCGTATTGGGCGACATCTTGGGCGCAGCTATCGAAAACAGCAAAAAATAATTTGTGAACCACAGATTGTTCCACCGTCCGCTTTGCGGGCGGTGTTTTTTATGATATAATTACGGGTATGAAGAACAAAAATAAAATGATTATTATGATGGGTGGCCCCGGCACGGGCAAGGGGACCTTTTCCCGTATGTTGCGTAAAATCCGCCCCGAATACAGCCACATCGAAACGGGTGCAATCCTGCGTGCGCAACCGGACGGTTCGCCTATCCGCATCGCAATTGCCGGCGGAAATTTAATTCCAGATGAAATGGTGTGTGACTTAATCGCCACCACATTGGATAAAACGCCGGGCGATATAATCCTGGACGGGTTTCCACGAACATTGATTCAGGCACAATGGCTGGTCCACAATTATGCGAATAAATATGATATTCAAATAATATATCTAAATGTATCTGATGAAATAATGTTGCGACGAATAAACAAACGCCGCACCGAGGGGTCAACACGCAAAGATGACGGGAACATTGACATTGTCCGCCACCGTATTGAAACATTTCACGAAACAACGATGCCGGCGATAAAATGGCTGGCCACACGGGCAGGGGACATAACTTTTTCTGACATTGATTCCAGCGAAGAAGAATCCGCAAACTTTGCGCGAATTGTATCAGCGTTAAAGAAATAAATTAGTTTCTAAAAAAAGCGTTTTTTTGTTTCAGCAACCCAATCGTTGTATGCATCCCGTGACCATGGACAACCGCCGTTGTATCCGGTAAATACATATTATAAAGCTTTGCAATCGATTGAAATAATGATTGTTCATCACCACCCGGCAAATCGGTACGACCATAAGATTCCTGGAACAACGTATCACCCACAACCAGAACGCCATAATCTGGGAAATAGTATCCAACACCGCCACGGGTATGTCCCGGCAATTCAATAATCTGCATTTTTGTGTCGCGCAGAATGATACACACACCGGCGGAAAGATTTATCGGTTTTTTATCATTCGGTGATAACTGGGGTAATTTAAAATATTGCAACAAACCATTTCCCCATTCAATCTGGTCTAAATCCGCGTGTGACATATACCAATCAATGTTAAATCGTGTGGCCAATGCCGCCGCCGCAGAAATATGATCCGGATGCCCGTGTGTTGCATAAATCGCCACCGGCCTAGCACCGCATGTGGCAAAGTATTTTTCCCAATCATCCACGTGTCCCCACGGGTCGAAAACGACACATTTATCGCCATCAAAAATTACCACAGAATTTGTATTCTGTGGCGACATTTGAACCAATTCAAATTTATTTTTTTGTTTTTGCATTTGTTTTCTTGGTTGCATTTTTTGGCGTTGATTTTTTTGCACCAAAAACAATTTCGCGGATTTCTTCGCCCGTTAATGTTTCGCGATTCAACAGTTCATTCGCCAATTTTTCAACCGTCTTGCGATTCTTGGTTAATAGTTTTGTTGCATCCTTGTGGGCTGCATCAAGCCAAGAGCGAATTTCCGCATCTACCATTTCCGCTGTCTTTTCCGATGCGTTTTCCAATGCCGAACGCGCCCCCAGTGCGGACACCTGGTTAATCGCGGCCAGCCCCAATTTTGGTGACAAGCCCGCCGTCGTTATAGAATACCGCGCTAGTCGTGTTGCCATTGCGATATCACTTTCGGCGCCGGTGGTGATTTTATCCGCACCAAAGAACAATTCTTCGGCACTGCGCCCCGCAAGCGCAATAGACAAGTTGGCACGAACCTCGGCCAGGGTCATAGAAACTTTGTCATCAATCGGCAGGTGTTGCACCATCCCCAATGCACGACCACGTGGAATAATTGTCGCCTTGTGAATTGGATCTGTGATGTCCGCGTACATCAGGCTGACAAACGCGTGGCCCGCTTCGTGATAGGCGGTTAATTTAATATCTTCGGGACGCATCTTGCGCAACTTGCGCGGTCCCATAATGATTTTATCGCGTGCCTCATCAATATCCAGGGGGGTAATTTCTTTGCGTCCATTACGCACCGCGTGCAGGGCCGCTTCGTTCAACAGGTTTTCCAAATCCGCCCCCGAAAAGCCCGTTGTACCACGCGCGACATCGTGCAGGTTTACATCCGCCCCCATTTTTACACGATCCGCGTACAGTTTTAAAATCTCGTTACGGCCCGCCATATCGGGTAATTCAATATGTACCTGGCGGTCAAAGCGACCGGGACGCAACAGCGCCGAATCCAACATATCTGGACGATTTGTCGCACCAATAACAATAATGCCTGTATTGTTTGCAAAGCCATCCATTTCAATCAGCAATTGATTTAAAGTTTGTTCGCGATCCTGGTCATTGAACGAGTGCGCACTGCGACGCTGACTAATGGCATCAATTTCATCAATAAATAATATGCACGGCGCATTACGTTTTGCTAAATCAAAAATTTCTTTGATTTTGGCAACCCCCAGCCCCACAATAATCCCCGAATAATCAGACCCCGACGTTGCAAAGAACGGAACATCCGCTTCGCCGGCGATGGCACGCGCCAACAATGTTTTACCGGTTCCCGGTTCCCCAGACAGCAAAACACCACGTGGCACACGTGCACCAACACTTTTATATTTATCTTTGTTTTTTAGGAAATCTACAACCTCGGACAATTCCTGTTTCTCGGAATCAATCCCGGCAACATCTTTGAATGTTGTACCCGGCTTGCCAGTTGTAATTTTTGTTGGATTTTGATTAACCAAACTGCGTCCGATTCCACCCGCCGGACCACCACGCAAACCGCGGAAAATCCACCATATAAAAAACAGCCCAATCACAATTGGCAACCACGTCCCCAGCGTGTCAACAAAGCCACGTGTTGTATCAATCGATACATTCGCACCAGATTCTGAAATCTTGGTTAATAATTCGGGATCATATGTTATGGTTGCGGTATATTTTGTACCGTCTTTTAATACACCACGCGCGTCATTGCCACGAATTTCCATCGTCTGAATATCATCTGCACGACGCAAGACATCTGAAAAATTCAACACAACGGGACGCGACGCTAAGGGTGCTGTCGCCGTGCCAGACATTCCCATCATTGGTGCACCGCCACCCAAGAACGCACGTCCAATTACCATCACAAATAAAAACAGAAATAACCCCAGGTACCATCCCGAACGATCACGACGTTTGAATTTATCATTGATATTATTGATTTGATTTGGTGTTTTGGTGTTTTTTATTTTTCTCATTTCGCTTCCTAAATGTTGTTTTTTCCCCTTCGGGTACGATCAAAATTTTTTCCCCCAGACGTCGCAATGTACAATGCCCCAGGGTAAATTTGCAATCGCTTGATAATTTATCTAGTGCGCTTGTCAAAGATTTCAAGCGTGGCTGATAATCATCCCCCCCAATTTTTTGAATAAGTGTTCCGATAAACTTTAATCTAATATCGGGGGCCTGGTCAAATAGAAAAGAATCAGAAAACATTGCGCCACCACGACACGCAACAGATTCTATCATTGTATCAATATCCGACGTAATCGCGTCGCGCGCACGCCCCAGGTTTTCAATCGCCAATAAAATCCGATTATCTTCTATTCCCAGTTTTGATGCCAATAAATGTCGATTTTTTCGAATGCGAACGCGCGTATATTGCTCGTCATAATTCATTTCATCGCAAAAGTATTTTATACCATTTTTATCACAATACTTTTTTAGTTCATCTCGATAGATATTTAATAACGGGCGCACAATCCGAATACCATCACGCCAACTTTCGCGGGCCATCGCCGCCAGACCAAACACCCCGCTGCCACGCCCCAGATTCATCAAAAATGTTTCAATCTGGTCATCTGCCTGGTGCGCCAGCATCAATGTTTTCACACCATTTTCACGACACCAATCTGTCATAAATTTATAGCGGGCGGCGCGGGCGGCGGCTTCGACCCCGGTTGATGGCTTGTCATCCGTCCAATAAAAAATCTTGGATGGGATATTTAATTGATTGCAAAGTGTTTTGACATATTCCGTCTCGACATCGGCCGCCGCACGCAAACCGTGATTAACGTGCAACGCCGTTACGTTCAGTCCACATTTAACCAACCACACCAACAAACACACAGAATCAACCCCACCACTGACCGCGACGGCAATTGGCGTATCGGAATATTTTCGAACAAAATCGATAAAATTGTCGTTCATTGTTTTTGTATTTTATGCTATAATTTTCGAAAATAAAGGAAAAAAGGAAATGGGAAAATTCTTAAAGACTGTTGCGGTATATTGTGGGCACCAATTTGGAAACAACCCTGAATTTAATCGTGCGGCGATTGCGGTTGGAACGGCCCTGGCCACGAACAATATTCAGATGGTATTTGGTGGTGGTGATGTCGGCTTGATGGGGGCGGTGTCAACGGCGGCACTGCGTGCGGGCGGACACGTTATTGGCGTTTCAACCGATGACGTTATCGCACGCCAAGAACCCGCCCACAATGAAATTGATGTCGAAATCGTGGACGGTGTTAATGAACGCAAGCAGCGTATGTTCGAATTATCCGATGCCTTTATTATTATGCCGGGCGGAATTGGGACACTAAATGAATTAACCGACATTATGACAATGCAGCAAATTGGCGAAACCAAGAAACCATTATTCTTTTTAAACATTGATAATTTCTGGGAACCATTGTCCGATTTAATCAAGCATATGATTGATTGCGGATTCATAGAAAGTTTGGATGACTATAAAATGTATAACGCCAATTCAGTCGAAGAACTAATCACACTTGTTTTAAAGCATTAAAAAACCGCCATTTGGCGGTTTTTTTACAACAAAGGCGGGAAACAATCACCACCGGCATCTGGGCAACAAACAAATCCACCATTATCAATCTGGGTATAAGTTTCGCCCGGGCAACAACCAAATCTGTCTGGGGATGCGCCACCTTCGCACATTGGTGCGCCTTCTTCTATGTACTCGGTGACAACTTCTGGTTCTTGCACACGAATGATTGGTGTATCATACATATCAACCACATCATCATCCGCGATATTGGCGCCCAATCTGTCCGTTTCAAAATCATCATCTGCGACAAACATAGCCTCGTTCTGGGAAACACCATACGCGGGCTTCTTTGCCAATATTTCTTCTTCTGTTTCCACCTTGATTGTTTCTGGTTCTGGCACAACCGTTGGAACCGTATTCAACACCGGCACAGACACAGGGACAACAACCTCTGTTGGTTCAACGGGCTCTGGCTCCGCCTCTATAACAATGGGTTCTGGGGCCGGCTCTGGTTCTGGTTGAACGACAACTGGTTCAACCGGCACAGGCTCCTCTATCACAACAGGTTCTACTTTTTCAGGTTCTGATACAGACACCTCTTCAACTTCAACAATTGGTGCTACGTCTGTGGGTTCTGTCACGACCGGGGTCGCTTCATCCGCCGGCGCAATTTCCGGGGCAACCGCGTTCCCGATATTCGGTAACGAATTTCCACCCGTTGATTTCTGATAATACCACAGCACAAATATCGACATAATAATAAGCGCAATCAACATAACATAATAAACAACGCCTTGCTTGCGCTTGACCGTATCCGATGACGGCGAAACCGGTGCAACACCCGTCAATGGGGATACCGGACGAAATCCTGAATCCGTTGTTGCGGGCGCAACATCAGACATCGGCGTGCTATCTGCGGTGGGCGCGGCATACGACGACATAACCGGATTTGGAATAAATTCAGATTGTTCTGCAACAACATCCATACCCACCGGTGTCTCAACCGCGGTAATAGAATCCAACACCGGCGCCGGGGCAGGGGCACTAGCCTGACCGGGCACAACGGTTTCAGATTCCTGGAATTGCTCACTTGCAATCGGCGGCGTAAACGACAATGGCGCAACCGCCGACGCGTCATTATATGTATCGGGCACCCCCGGTTCATTTTGAACCGTCGGTGTCATATCCGGTGCAACAATCGGCGCACTGAAATCAATCGGTTTAAAGGCGATTTCTTCGTCCAAGATTTCTGGATCCGTATCAAATAATGGTTTTACTTCTTCGTCAGCCATATCTTCTGCCTTTGTGTTATTTATTGTTAAAGAATTTGTTTGGTCTGAATAATCCGCCGGCACGGGTGCATCACGCACAACAACCAGATCACCATCTGGGATGGTTGCGATTGGTTCATCAGACACCAACGCCGGCACATTCGCCGTGTCTGTTGTTTTACCAAGTCGTTCCAAAATTTCACGTGCCGCCTCTGCGTCATCAATCGACGAAACCAAACGTTTTTGCGCATTATCCAAACGCTTTTTTGCACGACGAATCTTTTCATTTGTCGCATCAATCTGGGATTCAGCACGCAAAATCTTGGATGCAGATTGTTTGGTCGGCTCTTTCCCGATATTTTTCCGCAGATCTGATAACCTGGCACGTAATTGGCGCAGACGCCCATTTAATTCTGCGATTGTTTCATTGGTCTTGTCTATGGTTTCACGGGTATTTTCCACCACCGTTTCCGCCGTTGCCAATCTTTCCGCCGCCGCACGCCGAACCGCAATTTCACGAAAAGCCCCCAGCATCACCAACGCATCCGTGACATCATCATTTTCGACATACTTGCGAATTAAGTCCCGATAAATATCCAGACCACTGTATTCAATATCCAATTTTTGATATTTATTATCTTTCTTGGGACGCACGGTTTCAAGTTCGATACCATAATCATTTTCCAGAATATCGTCCCACTTGCGATTATCAACTGAGTCAATCACCAACAAAACATTGGGTTTGTTTTCATCAATATGCAAATCAAGAACAAAAACAATATCCCCATCTGGCTTACTGTACGCACGCAGCAAATTTCCCGCGATATCATAATCGCGAACCGTCAGGGCTGTAAAAGAATCTCTCTCGTTTGGCATTTTGCGTTATTCCCCCATTGCGCTTATTTTTTCTTTGGTGGTGTAAATTGATATGCCTGTTTACAATGCTCATAACAATATGGTTTTCCAACGAATACCGTTTCACCACAGAAATGAAAATGTTCTGAATCCGGGTCACCAATCGGCCAACGACATTGATTTGGCTTCAGGTTAGCCATTTCAAGTGCGTGCTGAACAATACGTTGATGCATTGCCAAAGTCTTGGCGTTCGCAGTCACCGGTTTTGTATCCGTTTTTTTGTCGGCCGTCTTTTTTGCAACTTCTTTCTTTGGTGTAGCTTTTGCCGGTGTTTTCTTTGTCGGCTCTTTTTTTGCCGGGGCTTTTTTTGTTGTTGCCGTCACCTTGGCTGACGTGGTTTTCTTTGTCACATCTGCCTTCTTGGGGGCCGCTTTTTTTGTTTCTTTTGCTTTTTCCTTTGCGGACGACTCTGTGGCGCCCCCCGCCTTGGCGTTCCAGCCCAGACGATTTAATTTACCAACGATGGCATTTTTGCTCATCCCCAGGCGCTTGCCAATTTCGGACGTAGACAAACCTTTGCCGGTCAATGCCTTTAATTTTTTCAGCATTGCGTTATCCCAACCCTTGCTCATTTTACAAAACCCTTGTTATATTATAAAATAAGTATAGCACTAATCCGATTCGAAAGGCAAGGGGGAAAAATATGTTTTTTAATATCTTTTTCGTTGGTTTACTGGTATGGGCGGCAATATGCGCGATACTGATTTCGGTGGCTGATTTTCGTCGTCGCATAATCCCAGACGCATACCTTTTTCCACTGATGCTAATCGCATTATTATTGATTGCATTTTATGGTTGGCCAATAAATTTGACAGACGCAGCAATTGGCGCAACATTTGGATATCTTATGTCGGCATTTGTCGGCTTTGTGTTTGATTGGCACATACGCAAGAAAAACCCAGATACCATTGCCCCAATTGGACTTGGCGATATCAAACTGATTGGTATTGGCGGATTGTGGCTGGGCACAAATGGATTGGGAATCGCACTTGTGTTGGCGTGTGTGGGCGGCATTTTATGGGCACGTATAAAAAAACAAAAATATATTCCATTCGGTCCATTCTTTATTATCGGCGCAATTTTGTCTTTAATCATAAATTCAATTTTGTTATAATAACCGCATAGGGACCTAAAAATGAGAATGTATTTAAAGACTTTTCTTGCATTTTATGCATTGATATGTGGTACCGCAATCGCGTATCAGCCGTCGTCTGCGCCTTTTTCACAGTATGGCCAGATTCAAAATGTTCAAACATATTCATCAAACCCATTTTGGAATCCGTCCGGCCCATATAATCAGCGTATGCCCCAGGCGGTATATGTTGACGGCCCCGAAATGAACGCCGGCGATTGCCAGCGTACGGTATCCGCATTGATGGCAAATGTTTGTGCAAATATGAACAACTGTGTTGGTGCACAACTATCTGATGTTCGCCCAACATTGATGTTGCAACTATCCCAGTTGCCGGGGCATAACTATGCAACGTCTTGCGCGGGTTATATTGATTCTGAATTTGAAAACTATGTAAAAAAATATGGTCACGCGGGCACAACAAGTGGCACGGTTCCATTTCCGGCCGCCACCACGCCATCCACCCCGAACAATCAGATTGAAATAAACAACCCATTTGAAAAGCCATTACCCCAATGGCAACAGGATATCATTGAACGCACCCAAGAACTGGAAGAATTACAGGCGCGAAACGGCACCAATATGGGCACATTAAAAAAAAATGATTTTCCCACAACTGTTGCTGACCTGTCTTTTGAAGAACGCCTGAATATCAAGGCCCAGGGTTATGAACCATTCAAGGACGCCAAGGCATATAATTCGATAAAACTTGAATCTGCCGAAGAATACAACCAAAGGACCGCAGGGCACAGAAATACTTATTGTTCTGCACACAAATCTCAATACCAAACAATGAAAAGCGACCTGGCAAAATTACAAGATTGTCGCACACGTGGCGTTAAATTCGCCGATTGTAAAATACAGGGAAAATATAACCAATGAAAAAAATTGCTTGTTTATTGATTGCTATTTTTATATGTGGGGCGTCGTATGGCGCAACACCACTGGGTGGAATTGATATCTTTCAGGGTGGCATAGATAACCCAACCGGCTGGGCGCAACCAACACGCCAATATACATATACCGTTGGCCCAGATGGCGTATCCCTTTATCACGGCAAACAAAAACTGCCCATAACACTTAAAACGCCGGCAACCCCTGGCACATCACGATCAGTCACGGATTTCGCGATTGCCCCCCGCCCAAGAACGGGTGGCGGATCTGGCGGTGGCTCTGGTGGCGGTTCCGGTGGCGGATCTGGCGGTGGATCCGGCGGTGGCTCTGGCGGCGGTTCTGGCGGCGGTTCTGGTGGTGGATCCGGTGGCGGTTCTGGCGGTGGCTCTGGTGGCGGTTCTGGTGGTGGATCCGGTGGTGGATCTGGCGGTGGTTCCGGTGGCAGTTCTGGCACAACCACAACACCACCCAAGGGATGGGGCGCGGCATCCACACTGCAAAAGGCTGGCGCGGTCCTGGGGGCGGCAACCGGCGCATATGGAATCTATGAAAACACCGCGGGACAACACGAACATACCGCCGGGAACGTTGCCGGCGGGGCCGTATCAGGCATCATTGGTGGCGTCAGCGTTGGTGCACTGTGGGGTGCCAAAGCCGGCTGGATTGGGGCCGCGGCCGGTGCCGTTATTGGTGGCGCAATTGCCGGTTCGCAATTATTCTCTGAAACAGACTGTCTTTATGACCCGGTTATACGAAAAGAAGACGGCAGTCCAACATTCACTTGTTGCAACACTGCATTTAACAAAGGCGAAAGACAGGTGGAAATTGGTGGATATATGTTCTGTGATACGACCAACGAAAACGGCCAACCACTGGCCGGCGTCAGACAATGCAAGCAGGGTGGTTCTGCAACAAAACTATCCTGGTGGGATGGGTTATGGCAAGACGACACTTGGGACATAGAATGCACACCACGTTGGTGCAACAATACCCCCCCCCCAGATCTTAATGTAATTCCAATTGCGGATCCTGAAAACTTTTGTTGGAATTGGCAACCGGCCGACGGCAGTGATAACGGCACACCAACCGATTCATATGGTGCACTAATTCAAAAATTACAATCTGCGATATCGGCATACGAACGGCAATGTGGCGCATTACAATAATGAAAGGGATTCTGGTTTTATTTTTTCTGGTATTATTGCCAATTAACGCACTGGGGGGTGACCCGGTTCTTAAATTCGAAGATATACAAAACCAACCGCGCGATAATACCGAATGCGCAACGGGCGCATTTGCGGATGCGCTGTCCCAGACCGCCAATACAGTGTCGGAATACGATGACGAACAAACCATTCAACAATGGATTTATGCAACATTTTCTGACAAAGCCGTTTTAGAGCGTGCTTTGGCGTGTTCAGAAATCGCCAACGCCGACGACAACGACACAATAAAATTTATGCCGATACAATACCTATTTCCTGGTGGCCGTGAAATTGTCGTAAACTATGAAACCCAACCCAAGATTTTAAAACAGCGTATCCGATTGGCGGACAAGCGTGGCACACCATCATCTGACCCAAACCCACGCATTGGTACCGACAATGCCGTTTGGACAAATATCGATCCCGCCTGGTATGCGATTATGGTAACCGAACACGGCGCATTAAATAACTTTGTGGGCCCCGATAAAAACAACACTATCTCACTAGATTATATAAAGAGCAATATCGATTCTTTGTTCCCATCGGGGCGGGGTGGCAAATGCACCGACCGCAGTGCAAAATCACGCGACAATACAATGATTAACAAAACCGTGCGGGACAAAACCGTCGACATCAAAGACGACACAAACGATTACTATGTCGCGGGTGATGTTAACTTGCAATGGCTTTCATATATGGAAATCGCACTTGATGTTGCATTAACAGTCGTCACGATGGGCGGTTCCCAGGCAATAACCGGCATCACAAAAGCCGCCCGTGCATCAAGAAGCCTAAAAAATTTAACCACCACAATTAAACAACTTGAAAAAATTGATACGGTTACAGACTATGTAAAATTATCTTCTCGATTAGACGTCGCAAAGGCGGCAAACAACGCCGATGAAATTGCCGACATTACAAAACGAATGGCGGATTTAGAAAATGCTGATGACAATGTAAAACTCTTCAAACAATCAACCGATGCAGTCAAAGATATAAACAAATATCTGGACGCGCTAAAAGCAATGAAAGGATTGCGCAAGACCAAACAAACCGGCAACATTATCGCCCGCGGGTTCAAGGGCGCCAAAGCCACCGCCCAATCATTAAAGGCCGTAAATACGGGCACCAAGACCCTGGACAAGGCTGCAAAAATTGCACGCAAGGGGATGAAGACCGGCCGAATAAACGATTGGTTGTTCCAATCAACAATGAAAAACATTGGTGCATTAGGCAGGCTAGGGACCGGCACAGGGATTCTGTACGGCGCATTAAAATTTATGGGCGGTATGTACGATTGGACCGAAACCAGCACCGGCGATTTTACAAACAATATTGAATTTGCACCACTGTTATTATTATCCGCAGATGATTTACAGGGCCAAGAAAACGTTGTAAATCACGGAATGTGGCTAATGTGGGCGGGCGATTCCACATCCCCCACCGACGACGATGCCGCATTTTTACAGGCAATGGATTTTGCATCTAAATTCCACGAAGATTTGATGGAAAATCAAAACGATTCAAATTCGCCCTGTAATATTGACATTTGGGTTGTTAAGCCAATCATCCGTGATCCCGGCACCGAACACCAGGCATTATATTACCTGGTTATGAATGACGTGCCCTGGACCACGGGTGAATAATTTTATTCCTGTTGTGTTTTTTATTGCGTTTTAATATAATAAAAATCATAAGAAAGGACGGCACAATGAAAAAAATATTATCAGCATTTATAATTTTATGCACAACGGTTGGCCTTGCCTCTGCGTACCAGGTTATGTCTTCGCGCGAACTGGGCAAAAGCGATGCAAAAAATCAAAATATTGTTGTAAAATGCACAACCCCCGCTGGCAAGGTTTCAAATCAAACCTGTTCATTGCGCAGGTATGCAAAATGCACCGGCACGGGCACAAACAAAAAATGTACCGGCTGGCAACCGTGGAAAGATTTACGAAACCCATCCAAACAGTATTCAGATTGGAAGGCGGCCGCATCCGCGTGCTGTCGTGAAAAGGGCCTAAGATAAAAAATCCCGCCGGATGGCGGGATTTTTCTTAGTTGTTCATTGCACACGGTTCGGTAAATTCATATGTGCCGGGTGCGTCTGTAAATGATACGCCCGCCGGCGCGTACATTATGCAATCCCCCGCGGGATTTGATACCAAACACGATTCTGCCACCCCCACAGATACCATTCCAGACGGGCACGTCGTCGCAATTGTGATTTGCGGTTCATCAATCGCAATATACCCCGATGGGCAATCTGTGGCGGGGCCATTATCCAAAACACACACACCGGCATCGCATTTTAACCCACTGGCACAGGGTGGCACACCGGTGTAAACCGTCAGTGTGCTACTGGTACAGGTCTGGCCCAGTGTTGCCGCCGCCACACAGGTTGCCATTGATAGACCACTCGTTCGCAAACATACCCCAGAATCACATTGCGTACTGTATAAACAACTTTGACCATTTGCGAGCCCTGCAATCGCGGGTAACGGCATCAGTATAAACAAAAACATAATTCGTTTCATAGCAACACCTTAGTTGGACACAGTTGTAAACAGTGCGGACCGGAATTCGGCATCATCTCTAACAAGCTCTGCACAAGCGAGTGAACAATTAGTAGCGCAAATGTAATCGTCATTGTCTTCAAAATTAGAGCTGAACCAGGATGAGACCGCTGGGCTAATCATACGACACCAGCAATAGTAACCTCCGCCATAATTTAAAAGTGTGTCTGATGTTTCTTTTACTGCCCCGGACGTACCAGTGCACAGTCCAATTCCTTTTATAGTTATATTGGAAGATTTTAGCGTCCATTCTGAATACTCGTAATCGTCGATATAAAAGTCGTTGTTATTCTCTGATAGCGCGACGCATCGTTGTACGGCCGTCGCGGGTGCGGCGAGTATCGCGCCAACCGCGGTTAAAGTTAAAAGTTTTTTCATTTGTTCAATCTCCTTTCTTTGTTTTATTCGCGAAAAAACAAAAACCACCGAATAAATTCAAGTGGTCAGGAGGTTAACGACAATCTAATAGAATTGTGCTGTTTATTCAATATATTCACAGCCCCCCTGACTTTTATATTCAGGAGTTGTCTTATTCGATATTAAATCGAAAACTATTAGCACGGGTCGTTACACCCCATTATGGTAAAAACACCATAACAACTACATTATAACGGATTGTTTCCATTTGCGCAATTGCAATGATAAATAAAAATTTAGTGGTGAGCCGTAAGTGGCTAGTGGATAGTGTTTGTGTGCGGCAAATGCCGCACATTATAGTGCCATCACTAACCACTAATCACTAAGATAAACTTTTATTTATCTTAGCGTTTTCATATCACATATCTCTTGTCTCATATCTCATAAAAAATCCCGCCGGATGGCGGGATTTTTTATCTGGTGGATGAAACTGGACTCGAACCAGCGACCTCTTCGATGTGAACGAAGCGCTCTAACCAACTGAGCTATTCATCCATATTCGGTGACGCTTATTATATATTCATTCGCCATATCTTGCAAGACTTTTTGTTTTGTGATACCATTTGCACATATGATACAAAAACGCATAGTATTTCTTTGGACACTGTTAATATGTATGATGGACGCATACGCGGCCTCTTTATTACGGGGGGCACATTTTCCGAAAACAACATCTGATTTAGACTTTTCCGAAAAATTAGATATAAAGGCCGATGGTTATGAACCGTTCACGGGGCTAAGTCCATACCAGGCAATAAAATTCATAGAAATGGAAGACGCCGCCCACGACGCAATCGAAGCGGAATTAACCCGGGCCGGAATAAACCAGTGCCCCGAATGCGATAAAAATGGCAATATGCCAACATACTCAGACGGTGGCGCAATCATAATCCCAACACAACCGTCGTACCCACAACCGGCCTATACAAAAAACGGAACAAACCGTATGCGCCAGGGGGCGGGGGGATATTGTTCTTTGCGACATCCGCAAATTCCCGCGGGGCAACAGATTCCCCTTGGACAACCGGTTAATATGCAAGATATGCCCACCCCAGAATCGTTTACCAACGAAAAAACCAAAAACATTATGAAAAACACACTTGATGGCGCTATGTGTTCCCCGTACGGATGCCGCGAAAAAATTGGAACGCAAAACGTTACACGACCACATACCGGGGTTGATATTGGTTGCACGGCGGACTTTTATCGTATGCCGATTTATGCAACCGCGGATGGCGTTGTATCCACCGTTATCAGGGAACAGCGGGGAAAATCTGCCGGGAACTATATCGGTATAAAACACGGTTCTGAATGGATGACACAATATATGCACCTGGATGAAATCTTGGTATCCAAGGGGCAAAGGGTTTCCGCCGGCTGTCTTATTGGATATATGGGTTATACCGGTGGCAACGCGGATCAAAAAAATCCATCAATGGGCCGGGATTTAACCCACCTGCATTATGAAATTTTATATTCTGGACGCGCATCAAGTTTATCTGCACCAGACGGTCGACAAATCCCGATTTATCGCGAACGCCCCTGTAATAATGGCAAAGGCTTTAAAACAAAAATCAAGCCAAACGACCTTATGACATATTACGACAAATAAAAAATCGCCAAATGGCGACTCTGACTGCTAAAAACGGTGGTGGGGATAGTGGGACTTGAACCCACACGGTCGCAATGACCAAAGGATTTTAAGTCCTCAGCGTCTACCATTCCGCCATATCCCCGAAGACCTTAAAAATCTGGTGGAGCTGATGGGACTCAAACCCACGACCTCTACGATGCGAACGTAGCGCTCTATCAACTGAGCTACAACCCCTAAAAAATGGTGCGGATAAGAAGACTCGAACTTCCAAGGTATTGCTACCACTAGTACCTGAAACTAGCGCGTCTACCAATTCCGCCATATCCGCAGGCGAAAACTATATTATATTAAATTTAAATTCTTTGCAACAAGAAAAATAAATCCATATAAACTTTTTAAACCGCAACAACACATATTTCACTTGCCCTAAAAATTATAAATTTGCTAACATTTCATCAGAGATGAAGAAAGTTCTGATTTTTGTTGCATTGTGCCTGGGACTGACCGGTGGCACATATGGCGCCGTCCGTGACGGCGGGGTGGCAACACGCGCAAAAAACGGAACCGCAAACACCACACAGCGACTTACCAATTCAACAAAATCTGCACGCACGGCGGCACGCACATCTACATTAACGCCACGCGGGGTCGCAACCACAACAAAATCCGCCACAACACGTGCAACAACCGCCCGTGCGACAGTGAATAACGCCGCGCGCACCACAACCGCCCGCGCCACCACACAAAATCAAAGCCCAATTCCACGTGTCATTTCACGTGCCACCACGGACACAGACACCCAAACACCACAAACCCGCACCGGGGCCGAATACGAACGTTGTAAAACGGCATATTTTACATGTATGGATCAATTTTGCGGCCAGAAAAATGACGACTATCGTCGTTGTTCGTGCAGTAATCGCCTCTATGATTTGGTGGACGCGCGCGAAACATTGACCCAGGCGGGCGAACAATTGACCGTATTTACAGAAAATCTGGACGTGGTTGGTATGACCGCCGCCCAGGCAACGGCTATGAAAACCGCATCCGACGGGGAAAAGGCCTTGGCTGATGACAAATCCGCATCCAAGGCGTTATTACAGGCCATATTAAATTCAATCCGTGGCAAAGATTCATCCGTTGGCGGTAAATTTTCAGACTTAAATTCTATAAACATTTCATTTGATACGGCAAACGCATTCGGCACAATGGACGCGGGCCAGGCAATCGCAACCTATAATGGGCAAAATTTATACAGTGCGGTTTATCCGCAATGTCGCGCGGCGGTACGCGCCGACTGTAACGACGCATCGTTACAGCGTGCAATAACCGCATATCTGATGGCAATAGAGCAAGATTGCAACACCGTCGAAACGGCGGTCGAAAACAAGCGCAAAGAAATGAAGTCCGCCATACGCGAGGGCAGCGCAATGTTAGATCTGGCACGTGTTGAAAATCGTCAAAAACATAATTCATCGGATATTACCACCTGTATCGCAGAGGTAGAGTCTGCAATCCTTAGTGAACAGGTTTGTGGGGCCGGATATCACAAGTGCCTGGACAATGGTGAATTTATAGATATATCCACCGGCGCACCAATTGCGGGTGTAACAAACTTCTATCAATTGGCAGATATGTTGAAATTTGCCGGTGGTGTTGATGCAGCAAATCAAAAATTATCCAAGAATACCGCCAACCGCACATTTGTTCAAAACTTTGAATCACGAACAAAAAAATTTGCGGCCGACGCATTGGACAAATGTGTCGAAGATGCGGACATCGTATGGTCTGAATACCTGGACCGGGCTTTATTAGACATATACTATGCCCAAAGGGCCAAAGTTGATATCATCAAACAAGGGTGCTTTGATTTTGTATCAACCTGCTATATGAACGCAGACGGGTCGATGACCGACGCAATGAAAGAATTAACCGGGGACAGTGGCCTGACCATACAACCCAGCAAGATTACATTAACCGGTGCAATGTGTACGGATTATGTCAACTCTTGTAACAGTCTTTTCAAAACCGATATTATCAAAGACTATATCACCGAACGCCAGGAAACAGACACCCTGACCGCGTGTCGTGCGGTTGCCAAACAATGCTTTGACAGTTTTGGTGGTGCAAACTATGAAAACTTTTACTATCCGTACAGTGGTTTATTTACACCAAACACAGGAACCGCCCCAGATTGGTTTACACTTTATGAATATATCTCGGCCGATACGTATAGCAAAAAAAGCAACATAAACGACAAAACCAATTACGATTCAACATATACGGAATTTGCAGAATACGAGGGCAAATACCGTCGTTATAAATCAACCTGTGCGAAACAATTAACCGCCATAGACTCGTGCAATTCACCCGAAATGATAGAGGCCGCATTTGGTGGATTCGATAAAATGTACGTAGAATCCCTAAGCGACGATACCGCCACAACATTCAACACATCGGGTAATGGGACCTGTGATTATATATTCACAGGGGAAAAAACAGATGGTTCCACAGAAAAATACGGCATTATGGACGGGGACTGCCTAAGTCATCGTATCGTGCGTCCAACCGGTGTCGCAACCGAGGTTTATAACCAGGTTATTGACATCCTGACAACCCAATGCACAAACTTGCAGGGGCGCTTTATGGAACTGCAATACGGTCGCCTGAATCAATATATGTCCGACAATATCTGTATGTCGAATTTCACATTCCCAACTGATAACAATGAAGAGAATCCGATCAAAAAACTTCTTGTTTTGGGCGACGGCAAAAAGGATCAACACGAAAATATGTGTCCACGCGATTATACACTGTCCGTAGACACAAAATCATGGGGGGCGTGCCTGTGCTGGGAAAATGGTGGCCGACGCAGTAAAAACGGCACATCCGCCAAATGTGTTGCTGCAATTCCGGTTGCCGCAAACGCCAATGACGCGACTTGCTCTAACGAGCTGTTAGATAAACTTGGGTGGCATTTTACAGAAGAAGACGCATTTAAAACACTTGTTTCTGATCCAACCGCCTGGTGCGTACGTAACGTATATTCCAGCAAGAAACAAATATGCCCAGTCGCATATGATGATGGCGATGAAATTACGAGCAGTGGAGAATGCGATTATGTTGTTGGCGGACAAAGTGATTTGCCAGACGGCCTGTCAATGTAAAAAATCCTTTGTGCTAAATAAAAGTTTAGTTAAGTATCTTATATCACATATCTCATTAAAAATCCCGGCATCGCCGGGATTTTTATTTGTTTCTAATACCATCCGCGATTAGTGTCGCGGGGGCGCCATTTGATCGACGCCACAGCGTATCCGCAGATTTTAATTCGGCAATCATCTTTTCACGAACCGATGGAATTGTTAATTGTCCAAACGCGTCCAATGCACTGTCCGCACGGGCGGCCGGCCCTAATAATTCTGGATATACACCGCGATTTAATAAAATATTCACCAAAGATACCCATTTTACCCGTATCATTTGGCGAACCAGCCACGTGGTTATCGGGTTCATTTTATACAAAACAATTGTCGGCACGTGCATCATTGCCAGTTCGGCAGATACCGTACCACTGGCCACAATGGCAATATATGTTTTTGAATAAACATCGTACCGCTGATTGGACGGGACCAATGTTGGTTTAACTGGCCACCGCGACGTCTGGTCACGAACATAGTCCACCGTTGTTTCAACGGTTGGAATAACAAACTTGTATCCCAAAAATCCATTCCGCGTCAGCATATCCACCATATCACGCATTATCGGCAATAAACGTTTGACCTCTGACATACGACTGCCCGGAACCAGGGTGATAATTTTTTCATCTGATTTGTTCTTTGTTGCATCATATTTGCCGATTATCCCATCTGCAATTGGATGCCCAACCGCAACCGTATCCAAACCATATTTTGTAAAATAGGGCACCTCAAAATCAAAAAACGCATACAGTTTATCAAATGTTCGCGCATATTTTTTTGCGCGTCCCGGCCGCCAGGCCCAAACCTGGGGGGCAACAACGTGATGAAATTTAAGACCGTTTTTAATAAGTTCTTGGCCCGCCGGCAACTTGCGAATTTGTTTTATAACACTTTTGACAAAGCCAGGTGCATCAATACTGACCACCACATCAGGTTTTATTTCCAATATTGCATTTACCGTCTCGCGGATACGGCGTGTTAGTGTGCGGGCGTGTGCTAAAACCTCTACCGCGCCCATAACCGCCAAATCACCCATCGGGAACAACGATTTTAATCCCGCAGCACACATATTTTCACCGCCGATGCCAACGAACCGCACGTCTGGCATTTGTTCCATAATACGCGCCCCCAGCACATCCCCAGACACTTCGCCCGCGATGATAAAGACGGTTTGCTTATTCTGCATTCTTTGATGTTCCAATGCCGCGTTTTGAACGATTTTCGATAAAGTCTATGGCGTCCATTGCGTATTTGTTATTTTTGACCTCTTTACGCACCTTGGCCAGGCGGTCTGCGGTTGTCCCTTCGTCATTACGAAATACCGCCGAATAAACAGAATGAATTGCGTGCATATCTTCATTTGTAAATCCGTGACGCATCAATCCAACACGATTGATTGTACGATACACGGCACGATTACCATCATAAATGGCATATGGCAAAACATCACTGCCAACGCCGGACATACCACCAATAAAGGCATTGCGCCCAATACGTGCGAACTGTAATACCATTGTTCCACCAGATAAAATCGCAAAGTCTTCGATTTCGACGTGACCGGCAACCTGGACCAGGTTAGACATAACAACACTGTTGCCAACCTTGCAATCGTGGCCAACGTGCGCATTAACCATAATCTGACAATCATCGCCAATAACCGTACCATCAGATGCCGGCGTCCCCGAATGAATTGTCGCATATTCACGAATCTTGCAGCGCTTACCAATACGCAGACCGGTCATTGTGGATTCATCCTGCCACTTTAAATCCTGGCTCATAACGCCCAGAACTGCGAATGGATAAACAATAGAATCGTCCCCGATTGACGTTTTTCCGTCAATAACAACGTGCGACACCAATTCAACGCGATCGCCCAAAACAACGTTCGGCCCAATAATGCAATATGGGCCAATTTTGCAATCTGCGCCCAGTTTGGCCCCTTCGTGAATAATAGCAGTTGGATGTATAGCCATAATATAACTTCTTTGTTTTATTTATTTTCTGCAGAAATCATACCCTAACGGGGCACAAAATGGTATTAAATAAATATAACAAATTATAACAAAGTGCGGAATTCCCGCCAATTTTTAACCTGGGGCAATACGGACAAATACAAAACACCGATTGCGGCCACCGCCGGCATCGTTGTAATCGTCCCAAACAGTATTACCGTCATCGCCAGCATACGTTCCATTAACCCACGTGGTTGCGCCTTTGCGTGCCATACCGACAACATAAACAGCACCAATACTGCACCACACATACCAACAAACAACGGCACAGATTCCGTCAGCATAAACAGCGCCATCATCAAAACAGACACAACCCGCATCATCCATTTTAATTTCACATAGGCACTTTGACGAATCTTGCCACGCGAATTAACATTGTTAAGCGCAATCACCGCCATTGCGCACACACCAATCATCAGCACAAAAATCAAATGCACCGGTGTTAAATTACCCAACTGACCAAAGCGGAAAAATTCTGGTTGCATCAGCATTGCCACCGTCACCATCAAGATAATTAAAATCATTCCCGCAACCGGTCGCATTGCACCACGTGCCACGCGCCCCATCAGCCAGCCCAACGAACACGCACCAACCTGTAATATTGGCCCCCACCAGGCGTGCACGTCAGACATCACCAACGCCAAAAGAATCAAGACCGCAATGGCGAATCGCGCCCGTGCATTTATCTTGAATGCTGGCAAATGACGCATATGCGACGCAACAAACAAAGACGTCAGGAAAACAATAACCGCCACCACAAATGGCAACACCGACACTTCATCGCGCAAAACGGCATAGTTTCCACCAAAAAGCACAACCCACACAAACGTCAGCAACGCCACCACAACACCACCACGCGCATTGATATTATCCGCCCCCAGTGAAAATTTATCACAAATCATCGGTGCGCATTTCCACACCAAAAACATCAAAGGCAACGACAGAACCGCCCACCACAAAAACGCAGGCGCGACCAATGCCGCATTATTAAACGCACTAATTGCACTTTGCACAATAACAACATCATTAAACATAAACTTGCCTTTTGATTTTGTTGAATTATGATATAGGTATGTCTGAAAAACAAGAAATTTTTACCCTTATGGGGGGGCGCGTTCGTATGCGCCGTGGTTTTTACAATCCAACATCAGATGCGGTGTGGCTGGCGGCGTTTACGCCAACGGGCGCAAAAACCGTGCTGGATGTCGGAATTGGTTCCGGCGGGGTGGGGCTGTGCGTACTGGCGCATAATCCGGACATAAAATTAACGGGGATTGATGTGTCGGATGAAATGCTGAACGCGGCACGCGAAAACGCCGAATTAAATAACCGGGACATAGAACTAATCAACACCGACATTACCAAATGGCGCACAGACCGCACATTTGATATTGTTGTTACAAACCCACCATACTTTCGTGGCACGCCCGCAAAACATAACGCACATCATAATGCAGATTTAACCGCGTGGATAAAGAAATGCGTTGCCCGCACAAAACCAAATGGATATTGCTGTGTTATAACTGATGCAACAACCGTGGACAAAATAATTGCAGAAATGTCCGTGAATTGTGGTGATATAAATATCTTTCCGTTATTTGGTGCACGCGATACCGCCGAACGCGTATTGTTGCGTGGGCGCGTGGGCGCACGGGGTGGGGCGACGCTGCATCGTGGGTTGCCTATGAATTGGGACCCGGTATTGCGCGATGGCTTGACTATCGCCGAATCATTGGGTAAACTGTCCAAGATATGATAAACTTTATAACAAGACATTTTACATCCCTGTGGGCGTTTGTAACGTCACCGTTTCGCGCGATATGGCGCGGAATTGTGCGTTTTTTTCCGCCACGCGAATTTACGGTTATGGATACACCGCGTGGTAATGTGTATACTTTCCAGCAAAGCAGTTTTTGGCGCTTTACGCGTTTTTGTGGCAAAATAGGGCTGATTATTTGGGCATCTTGGTCGACCTATGTATTTGTATATCATCGTCCGTTATTGCAAAAGCGCACCCAACAACTAGAGGAAATTCGTGCCGCACACGATCGTCATATGACTGATTTACAGACGTATTTGGCAAAATACAACGAATTGGCGCGCAACTTAAATGTCATTGATGATAAAATCCTGAACGACAAGGAATTAAAACAAGATGAAAAAGACAAGTTAATGAACACACGTATCAAGACGTGGGGGGAATTGGACTTCTTGCGCACACGCATTAACGAAATGTTTAAAAACGAAGACTTCGCCCCTGAATATACCAAGATGTCTGAATTATCACTTGAATACGAATTGACACGCGCCGAAAACGAAGAATTAAAAAAACGCAACACCCAGATGATGGAATCAATGGCCGAAATCGCATCGGCTGACACCCAGATTGTTGATTTGGTCACATCTATGACAACCCAGAACACCGAAGAATTACGCGCCGGAATTAAAAAGATAAAATCCACCGTAAATTCATTGGGACTAAGCGAACGTGCGCTGGTTACACGTGCAAACAAATTTTCCAGTCCAATTGTCGGTTCGGCATTCAATCCACTTGAATTTGACAAAGAAATGGATGAAAAATACAAAAAACTGGCCGATGGTTTGGAATTATGGCACGGCCTTAGCCGCTTGAACGAAATGCTGCCAATTGGTGCCCCGGTTGAAAAGGTTCGCATTACATCAAACTATGGCAAACGCGCCGATCCATTTACCGGCGAAACCAAGCGCCACAAGGGAATCGATTTTGCAGGTAAAATTGGCACAGAATTATTTGCCGTTGCCCCCGGCCGCGTGGTTTCCGCCGGCGACAGAATAGGGTACGGTACAACGGTTGAAATCGACCACGGACTGGGCTTTACAACGCTTTACGCGCACCTGTCCCAGATAATGGTTTCGCGTGGTGATTGGGTACGTCCGGGCACGGTTATCGGTCTGGGGGGCTCGTCGGGCCGTTCAACGGGACCGCACTTGCACTATGAAATCCGTTACAAGGGCGCCCAGTTTGACCCAACTAAATTTGTAAAGGAATAAGAAAAATGTTGGCATTTACAAACGCAAAAGAAAAACAATCACCGACCATTATTGGCGCGGGTTGCAAATTAACCGGTGACATAAAAACAGATCACAGTGTCCAAATTCACGGCGAAATTATCGGCGATGTAACAGCCGATGTGGTCGTTATTGGTCGCGGTGGCAGTGTCCAGGGCAAGGTGACGGCATCACACCTGTTCTTGCACGGGACATTGGATGGTCCGGCAACCGTAAACACGGCAAATATTTTCAGTGCTGCCCAAATGACCGGCGTGCTGTCTTATCATACATTGAACATCACCGGCAACACGGGTCTGGAATGCAAATTATCGAAACGAAAGGACAAGGCAAAATGAACAAAAACGTATCAAAAGTATTTATCGCGGCCGATCATCGTGGCGTTGGATTAAAATTATACTTGATTGAAATGTTGGCGGCGGCGGGCTATAACGTTGTAAATTTGGGCGTTGACGATCCAAACACATCCGCCGATTATCCAGACGTTGCCGCAACCCTGGCCGATGCAATGGAAAGCGATGAAAAATCACGTGGCATCATTATTTGTGGCACGGGCGCGGGCATAATGATTGCGGCAAACCGTTACCGCCATATTCGTGCATCACGTTGTGAACGCCCAGACCAGGCGCGCGACGATCGTTTTCACGACGACACAAATGTTTTGGCATTGGCGGCCGACGACATTGATATTGAAATGGCGTTCTTGTGTGTTCAGGCATTTTTAGAAAGCCCATTTGATGCCGTTGAACGTCGCATCCGCCGAATTGAAAAAATTTCGTAAAGGATAAAAAGTGGAAAAACCAGTCAAACTATCACTAGAACAAGTGTACAATGCTTGCCATCGCTTTATTTGGCACATGGACAGCAAGGTAAAAATTGTCCACACCCCAACAGAACGCAGATATATAATCTCGAACTATGATGTCTGGGAGGGCAGTCGTGGGATTTTATACATCTGCATTCCGCACTATGTGGCCAAAAGCCCCCAGAATCAAACCGGACACATTTTATTCTGTTACAATGGAGCTACGCCAAGATGGATTGCTGCAACACATCACAATATTGCACATGCGATGGATGAATCTGCATCAAAACTAACTAAATTGTTGGGCCGTTACCGCGAACCAGTGTTTTTTGATTTAGTGGACAGTGCCGACAAACGCCCCCTGTATGATCGAGGCCACCCAGGCCTTGGTCGCGGAAGCCAATACCATTTTGTTCGTGATCTTTATCAAAAACAAAAATAAAAAAATCCCGCATTATGCGGGATTTTTTTTCATTCGTTACACGGCGCGCTGTACAGATATGTACCAACGTCATCAGAATATACATTCCCCGCGCGCGAATAAAGCCAACACGTCCCCAGGCCAGCATCACTTAGATGCGTTACTTCTTCGCACGCTGGCGCCGTCCCCAAACTCGCCTTACACGTTCCGTATGACGACGCGTCATAGTCCCTAAAAATCAAGCCCTGGCGTTCAATTGCAAGCCCACCAAGTCCAGACGGCGCCTCGTCTGGGAACATCTGGTCTTCTATGTCACTGCCACGATATGTCATCCATTTGTTCATTTCTGTAAAAAGATACATACCAAGAGTTTGCTTCTCTAATATGCTAGCTTTGCACGCATATGCGCAATTATACATACATGAATCCAAATCAGCGCTTGTATCCGCCCCCGTTTTTTCTGGAAACCACTGTGTCGCATATGGGCGTATCATTTTACACCAACAATAATTACCCGTTTGTGTGGGCGCCGCAAGATGTTTCGCAAATGTACTCATACTTGTGAATCTCGTCGACGAACACGCTGAAATTATTCTGGCATCTGTAAGATATGTATTTACAGAACCAGCAACCGTGAAACTATGATGCGACGGCCAAATCGATGCTCCAACTGTATAAGTGTCATTTGCCGTCCAACCAAATGCCGTATTCCCAAGAAAATCGGACCCAATTGACACTTGGGTAATCGATGCCGCAAATGCGGGTTCTAATACCAACATATATAATATAAATATTTTCTTCATCTTTTATCCCCCCTATATCCTTAAAACGCCTCAAACGCACCAAAAATCTTGCCACGAAAATCTGATGATGTTACCATATAGCTTGCACAATCACGCGCACAATTTGTCACACACTCCAACGCCGAAGTATAAAGAGTATTAGCCGGCAATCTAACATAACTAGATAAAACTGGTTCGGTCATCTGGCACCAACAATACTTATGCACACCACCCGTCGCGTTTTTCAATGGTCCCACCGACGGAGACCCCGAAGCCACCGTTGAACAATGTCCATACATCATAACCGCAACATTTTCGCCCGTATAGGGCAGTGTGCATACCACCCCATGTTTATACGCGTATTGGCTAAAATACGAATATGCACTTGAATGCACACACGTTGTTTGCGACGCCAGATCTGCTCTGAACGGTGAACAAATATATGACCGCGTTGGCGTGGCAGCATTCGCAGACAAAACGCCCCCAATTAAACAAAAACATAAAAATCTTTTCATTTTCCTTTCTCCTGTTGTTATCAATCCAACGCACCCGCGTCAGATAATCAAAAACCACCATTCATCAGGTGGTCAGGAGGTTGGAAACAATCATCGGAATTGTGTCGCTTATTCAATATATTCGCAACCCTCCTGACGACAAATATCAGGAGTTTAAATTTACCGTCCGCAAGACAGATATCCATTGCGAACGCCGATGCACGGGTTTCCACACCCCATTATGACAAAAACCGCCATAACAAGTATATTATAGCGAATTCTTTCAACTTAGGCAAATACTAAGATAAGTAAAAATTATGTCCCGAAAAATAAAAAATTTTGTAAATAATCCACCCGGCGGGATTTTTTATTCGTCGCCTGCGCGCGGATGGGCGTGCGCATATATATTTGAAATATCACTCATATTAACGCGTGTATAAACTTGGGTTGCCGCCAACGATGAATGCCCCAGTAATTCCTGTAAACTGCGCAAATCCGCACCGCCGGCCAACAATGCCGTCGCAAACGTGTGGCGCAATGCGTGCGGTGTCACATAGTCCGGCAACTGTAAATAATTTCGCAGGTTTTCCACAACCTTTTCCGCCATACGCGGCGACATCGGCAGGCCCCGCACACTGCGAAACGCAACCTCGTCCGGGACCTTTTCGAACGGGTGGGTTGACATATATTTATCCATCGCATCCCAAACCGCCGGCAAGACCGGAACCAAGCGTTCCTTGTTCCCTTTACCCACGATACGCAAAACATCGGGGCGCCCCATAACATCCCGATTTCGCAGGTTCAAGGCCTCTGATATTCGCAGGCCACACCCAAACAGCAACACCACCAACGCCCAATCACGCGCCGCAACCCACGGATTTTTTACATTTGTCGCACGAATCGCCCCGTGCATATCGGCAACATCCGACACGTTTATCGCCTTGGACAATTTGCGTGGCACCTTTGGCGAAGATACAAGGCCAATTGCATCGTTTTTTATATCGTATTTTCGCCCCAAGAACTTGTAAAACCCACGCAACGAAGACAATGCCCGCGCCGTCGATTTATACGCCAATCCGCGCCGCTGACGATCCGCCAAATATGCGCGAAAACAAATCGTATCTGCGCGCGACAAATCCGCGACATCCGCATCCGCGCCATTAAATTTGTTAAAAAATTTCAGGAAATCTAAAACATCCATTTCATACGCATCAATCGTATTCAACGAATACCCCTTGGTATCAGACAAATATTTTAAAAATTCCTGAATAACGTCTTGCATATTTTACCGTATTTCAAACACCGCAGACACACCGACCGACACGTCTGTATCACGACTGACGATTGTGCCGGCGGCATCCATTGTGGTGGCGACTTCTAATTTTGCCGCACGCATTAAATTACCAGATGCCGGGCGTACCACATCACCGGTTTGCGTACCATATGACACCGCCAACAGTTTTCCCGCACGCTTGCCATCGCCCGCCGCCAGGGCATCTGCACGCGTACGCGCGTTTTCAACCGCACGCGCCATACAATCTTCGACGATTGGCTTTAAAGCCTCTGGACTGGTGTACATACGCAAATCTTCGGAAAAGACATTGGTCTGTCCCGCAAACTGGGTCAGAATTTTTTCGATTGTTTCGATATTGTTTGCAGAAACCTCGACCGCGATTGTTGTTTCGATACCCAATGTCACAGATTTTTGTTCGTCACGATTCCATTCAGTCTTTTCATAAGAATTAAACTGCGTGGTCTGCATTTGCACATCTTGCGTTTTCAGAAATTCTGTTATTTCTGCAACCTTGGCCGTTGCCATTTTCACGGACAGCGCCGCCGACTTGTCCAACGTTGTCACACGCAGTGTAATTGCCGTTTTATCACGCGGTGCCGTCGTCAGGCATTCCCCCGTTGTCGCAATCGTGCGCGGTTCGCTTTTACGTTCCAGCGCCCCAAATATCAGCGCCAACACCGCCGCCGTTCCGATAACTGTTCCAATCCAGGTCAATGATTTTTTCATATTCTCTCTCCTTTACTAATTATCCCAACATAGCCTTTTTAACACGCGCCATTGTTTCGCGTGCAACCACACGTGCGCGCGCCGCACCCCGTGCCAAGATTTCTTCTATCTCGTCCGGATTTGCCATCAAGCGTTCGTATTCGTTGCGTGCCCCAGCAAGCGCAGAATTGATTTTTTCAAACAATATTGTTTTTGCCGTACCATACCCCATACCACCCGCACGGAACATTTCCGCAAATTCGGCGGTTTCAGCATCCGTCGCAAAATGTTTATAGAGTTGATATATGGTCGATGTATCCGGATCCTTGGATTCTTCGGGGGTCTTGGAATCCGTGATAATGCGCATAATTTTCTTTTTTAATTCCTTTTCCGGGGCAAACAATGCGATTGTGTTATCATAAGACTTGCTCATCTTTCGTCCGTCCAGGCCCGGAATCAATCCCGTATCCGACCCGATTACTGGTTCTGGCAACTTGAATATTTCGCCATATGTATTATTGAAATATCCCGCAATATCACGTGCAAATTCAACGTGCTGCTTCTGATCGGCACCAACCGGCACAATATCAGAATTATAAAGCAATATATCCGCCGTCATCAGAATAGGGTACGTATAAAGCCCCATATTAACCCCGGCATCTGTATCCAGGCCCGCGGCGATATTTTTATCCATTGCCGCCTTGTACGAATGCGCACGGTTCATCAACCCCTTGGGCGTGACATTGGATAACAGCGTGTTTAATTGATAGATTTCATCAATATCCGATTGACGAAACAGTACCGCGTTATCTAAGTCCAGCCCCAACGCAATCATCATCGCCGCAATTTCATAGGTATGCTGTTTAATTTGTGCCGCATCGTGAATAGAATTCAGCGCGTGCAAATCCGCAATAAACATAAACGTTTTATATTCGCGCGCCCTTTCAATCAGCGGTTTCAACGCACCGATATAGTTGCCCAAATGTGGCATTCCCGTGGGTTTAATACCCGTTAATACAATTTTATCTGACATAATAATTACCTTTTCCTGTATTTGATTTTAATGAATTTGTTATTGAAATGAAAGCCCAAAAATACGCGGGCAGGGTGTAAAAAATCCTTAGGCGGCGATGCGCCAACAAAAAGCACTTGAAAAGATAAATTTATTCGAACTCATACCAATCATTATAGTGCACAATTATAAAATTTGCAAGTTTTACAAAGATAACTATTTATAGTATCCACCACTAGCCACTAAAAAATCCCGCCAATGGCGGGATTTTTTATTTTTTCACAACAAAGTTTACCAATTTTTTCGGGACAACAATTGTCTTGATAATCGTTGCGCCATCTAACTTGGCACCCAATGCACTTTTTGCCATTTCAACCAATGCATCGTCGGCCACGTCCGCCGGCGCAACAAATTCTGCACCACGTTTACCGTTAACGGACGCAACAATTGTCATTTCGGTCTCAACCAGTTTCGCCGCATCAAATGTTGGCCAATCTGACAACGCCAGCATTTCATCGTGTCCCAATTTTTCCCACATTTCTTCGGTCAAATGTGGTGCAAATGGATTTAACACCCGAACCAGCGTTTCGTACGCCGCCCGCGGCATACCACCCGAAAATGCATTGATATATTCCATCATCGCAGAAATCGCCGTGTTAAATTTCATATTTTCAACGCGCTCTGTCACATCCGCAATCAATTTATGCATCAAACGTTCTTGGGTCGCGGTCATTTCATCGCCCGTCAAATTATCAGACATATTTTCTACACGTTTCAAGAAACGCTGAACCCCGGCCAGTGCACCATCGGTCCATACCGCGTTATTTTCCCACGGCCCCAGTGACAACACCGAAACACGCCCCGCATCAGCCCCAACAGAATCAACCAAATCCGCCACCATAAAACCATTCCCACGCGACTTGGACATTTTATACCCATCATTACCCATCAACAGTCCCTGGGCCGTACGCTTTGCGTATGGTTCCGGTGTATTAACCAATCCCAAATCATACAATGCGTGATGCCAGAAACGCGAATAAATCAAATGACGTGTGTTATGCTCGTGTCCACCGTTATAGTGTGTAACCGGCATCCAATTTTCCATCTGCTGGCGCGAACAAAATTCTTTATCATTCTTTGGATCCAGATACCGTAAATAATACCACGATGACCCCGCCCATCCCGGCATAGTATCCGTTTCACGTTTTGCAGGCGCCCCACAATGTGGACACGTTGTATTTACCCAATCGGTTGCACGGGCCAGGGGCCCTTCGCCATCATCGGTTGGTTTATAGTCCACCATATATGGTTGCATAATCGGCAATTCAGATTCATCAACCGGTACCCAGCCACATTTTTCACAATAAACCATTGGGATTGGTTCGCCCCAATACATCTGGCGTGAAAAACCCCAGTCTTTTAATTTATATTTTGTTGTGCCACGTGCAAAGCCGTGTTCCGTACCATATTTAATTGCGGTGGCAATGGCTTCTTCTTTGCCCATACCGTCCAAGAAGGATGAATTTATATGCGCACCGTCGCCTTCCCAAACTTTATCAGGTTCACCACCGGCCAAAACCGGGATAATTTCCAAACCGAATTTCTTGGCAAAGTCCCAGTCACGACCATCGTGCGCCGGCACCGCCATAATTGTCCCATACGCATAATCAACCAATACATAGTCCGATGTGAACACAGGGATTTCTTTGCCGGTATATGGATTCAATGCCATTATACCCTCTAAACGCACACCCGTCTTTTCCTTGGTCGCGTCTGTCCGTTCAATCTCAGATTTTGCGGCAGATTCCTTGATATACGCACGTACCGCATCCGCGTTTTTAATTTTACCTTCGTCCAGCCATTTTGCCAACAACTTGTGTTCCGGGGCAATTACACAGAACGTCACACCAAATATAGTATCTACACGCGTCGTATAAACCGTCATAACATCATCCCCAACACGGAAATCAACATCCGCGCCGTGCGATTTACCAATCAGGTTTACCTCATCTTTTTTAATACGTTCATCAAAATCAACATCTTTTAAGCCGTCTAATAATTTATCGGCATATTTAGACAACGCCAAATTCCACTGAACCTTCATTTTCTTTTCGACCGGCCCGTGACAGCGTTCACAACAACCATCTTCTAACTCTTCATTTGTCAGGTTTGTTTTGCACGCCGGGCACCAATTCATCGGCAGGGCAGATTTATACGCCAACCCCGCCTTGTAAAACTGAATAAACATCCATTGTGTCCATTTAACATATTCCGGGTCAGACGTTGCAACACGTGTTTCCGGACTGACCGACCAACCAACACGATCAATCATTTTTGAATATGCTTCTATCAATTCCTTTGCAACGTCTGCCGGATGGCGTCCAATCTTGGTGGCATAGTGTTCACCGGCAATCCCCATTGCATCAAAACCCATTGGGAACAAAACATCATATCCACGTGCACGACGAAACCGGGCCAAAACATCGATTCCCGAATAATTCATCATATGTCCCGCGTGCATCCCGGCACCGGACAAGAACGGAAATTCCACCAACGTGTAAAAACGTGGTTTCGAACCATCATCTTTCGGTACAAACGCGCGTGCATCGCGCCAGCGTTTTTGCCATTTTGCCTCACGTTCGTGAATTTTTTTCATATCATCTGCCATAATTTCGTCCTATGTGTTATTAAAATTACCTTAACCCCCAGTTTATATTTCGCGCGCACATTATTCAAGTTTTTTTATACAGACACATAAAAAAATCTAGACTTTTTTTATTTTTCAATAAATACTTGTTACGGGGTGCATATATGCCCCGGACATAGTGATGTGGCTTTGGCTTAGAACACCAAAACATTGAACGAAATGGCTACCACTTTATGTCCCGACCAAGCGGTCGGGATGTCGTTGCTCGCAAGACAACGAGGTCATCAATGTTTGACTGTTCTAACTCCCGACCACCACTTGCTATGGTGGTTTTTTTATTACAATCGAAAGGAAAGAAAATATGTCAAGACTTAGAACTCTTGTCGCGTTTTCTGTTTGCGGGGCATTGACCGCAAATGGTGCAATTGCGGGTGGACCTTTTTCATTTTCCAACCCGAATAAACTAAGCGATACATTTATGGTGATGACGGTGGCATACGCCCTGGGGCTAAGCAGTACCGAAGATAACTTTGACGGTGCCATTGAATTAGCCACCAGTATTGCCGGTGCCCAGATAGTTGCCGAAGGTATCAAGGCCCTTGAACTGGAACGCCGCCCGAATGGTTCCGATTGGAAATCATTCCCCAGTGGTCATTCCGCCGCCGCATTCAGCAGCGCAATGTTCGTCCACCGTCGTTACGGATGGAAACCGGCAATTATACCATACGCAATGGCCGCGGTAACTGGTTGGGGCCGGGTACGTGCCGACGCGCACTATTGGCACGACGTCCTGGGCGGGGCGGCAGTATCTGCACTTTTTACCTGGATTGTTGTGGATAAATATGACGTGGCACAAAATATTACAGTTGCTGCCACCCCCGATAACATCCACGTCGGGTTCAAGACAGAATTTTAATATTTAAAACACGCCAAGAATTCGGTATTGCCACTGCCACCCTGAATAGGGGACGTGGTGATACCACACGATTTAAATCCACATTTTTCAAACGCATCAACAACACGCGCAATTGATTCTTCGTGCAGTTGCGACGACTTGATAACGCCATTATATTTGGCGGCGATTTCGCGCGAAACTTCAAACTGGGGCTTAATCAGGGCAATCACATATTTTGGCATCCATCGGGGCAGGGATTCCACAATATTCGTCAGCGATATAAACGACACATCAATCACGATTAAATCAACCGTCTCGGTCGGCACAACATCGCGAATATCGGTCTGCTCCATCGATATAACACGCGGATTCATTCGCAGTTCATCCGCCAACTGATTTGTCCCAACATCAACGGCATAGACACGTTTCGCCCCACGTCGCAACAACACGTCTGTAAATCCACCGGTACTGGCCCCGATATCCAGACAAAATAAACAATCCGGACTTACACCAAAATAATCCAAGGCGTGTTCCAATTTCAAACTGCCGCGACCAACGGAATAGGGCAAATCACCCCCAACAATAACGTCGCTTTCCTCGACCGATTGACTGGGCTTCTTGGCGGGTGCACCATTAACCGTCACCAGCCCCGCACGAATGGCCGCCACCGCACGTGCACGCGTTGGGTATAAATTCCGCCGAACTAATTCTAAATCCAATCTCATAGACGCACTATAGCGCCACATATGTTAAAAATCAACTTGACTCTGTTCTTTTTACACCTATACTAAGAACCCCAAAAGGATAAAATTTATGAGCAAAACAATCACATGTAACGGATGCAACAAATGCTGCGCACTTGGTGCAACACCTGTAAAAAACAACTATGTACTGGATATAGAAAAGCAATATTATATCCCAACCATTAACGGCGAAATTATCACCGCCTATATCGAAAACGGCGAACAGAAAAATATCAATCTGTGCGAAACTGTCGAAAAGGCGATTGAAGCAGCCCAGCGGGTTTCTTGCTTCTGTTGTTATCATACACAAAATGTGAAATAGGGGGCCCACCACCAAAATCCACACCGCCCATCCAGGCGGTGTTATTATTTATTTTTATTATTGTATTTTTTCTCTATACATTTTATAATCACGGTGTCAGCGGGATTTTCCACTGATGGGGTGTCAGAACCCGTACATAACGCGTTTGGAATCGAAATCCAGCGCGCCATTGGCGTGTTTTTTTCGTATCTGTCCAAACGATAAATAAAACTCCTGAACACATAGGTGTCAGGAGGGTTGCGAATATATTGAATAAGCACACAATTCGTTATGATTGTTCTGAACCTCCTGACCACTCGTTTATGCGCGGTGGTTTTTGTTTTTTCGCGAAAAACAATGAAAGGAGATTGAATATGAAAAAACTTTTAATCTTAACCGCGCTTGGTGCGATTTTGACCGCGCCCGCAATGGCGGTACAAAAATGCGTACAGTTGCCCACAAAAGGCTCAGGTTGTTCTTTTAGCAGCAGCTCTTTCAGCATTGAAATACCCATAAGCTGCAGTGCTGCTGGGATATCTATGAAGGCTATAGCGTTGTGTGCTTCTGCTTATGCTGACAAAGGAGGCGTCGTATCAGCAGGCTTAGTCGCAAACACAATAGATGGGGAAACTATGTCTTATGGTCCCTACTATTGTTGGTGCAAACTTGTTCAGCCAGTTGAATCAAAGTGGGTATTGGCTTCTAGTACAAGCAACGACGAATTCAGTTCCTGTTCTTATTCCTGCTCCCAAAAATGCGCCGAAGCGATGCGGGCCCCTAAAGATGTTGAACTTGATATCTGGCCAATAATGCTGGAAAATTTATTAGTTGATTAAGGTGGCGGATATGAAACGAATTATATTTTTATTGTTGTGTATGCCAGGGTTGGCGCACGCCGCCGCCCCCAGTACCACTTGTCCATCTGGATACATCGCCATAAACGAACCTGCCATTACAATTGCAACCACGTGCCCCAGTGGCACAATTTCGGTTGGCACGGCGGAATCGTGTTTGGTGGAAAGTCCCGCGGGGGATTGTATAATGTACGCGCCGGCGGGTGTCAGTTACACCGACAGTCCCGGCACATATGAATTTACCGAACCGTGCGCAATGCAGTAAAAAAACGCCCATTGGGCGTTTTTTTAATCAGGCAGGAACAGGGCCTATCCCCCCCCTGGATACAGTATTCTTGTCACATATCTCATTTCTCACAAAAATCCCCCAACCCGGGGGATTTTTTGCAATTTTTACCGCCCCGCCGACCGTTTTTCGCCCGCAAACCCGCAGAAATCCGCCATTTTTCGCATTTTTAGCACCAGAATAGGGGGCAAAACCCCAATTTTCGGCCATTTTTGACATTTTCACCATACAAATCCACCCGTTATCCAAACATCAAAAAAAAACATAAATCGGATACAAAAAAGTACTTAAAAAAGTATTTTAATAAAAAACACTTAAATTTATTTATAAATCTATAAACAAAATGATATTTTTATTATTTAATAAATAATTTTAATTTTTTCCGCAACAAAACACGCATCGCACCACAGACAAAAAAACAGATCGATTTTCATCGCGCCGGGCACAGAATTATACGTCACAAAATTATCATCGCCACCAGAATCAAACAACATCACACCAGGGCCACACAAACACACCAATCGCGCCACAGGGCGCAGAATTCCGCCAATCACACAATTATACGTTCATCGCGCCGAGAATCGATTAAGGCATATACCACCAACACACACCAAGCGGAATAACACCCGCCATAATCGCAATCATCGGCCCCAGGACAGACATAAATCGGCATAATTATCGGATATTATGCATACACACGCACATTTCCGCTATTCTTCTATACCAAACTATACATAATATAAATTATGCGCCTTTTATATATCACTGTCAACCTATCATTTTCTAGACTTCTTTACCCTATTATTTTCAACACTCAGCAAATCTTTTATCTCTTGCAAATTTCTGTTAACGGCACGCAATTCAAACGGCATCATCAGCCACGCTATGACAAAGCACACCACCAATACCAGAAATAACAGATACAATATCCCCCAAATCAAAAACATACCCCACTCCTTTTTATACAATCCTATTATATCATATTTGCCAACGCCAGTCCACCCACCCTGCAAAACTATACATAATTCATAACAATCCCACAAAAAAAGCGGGGCCGCAACGCCCCGCCAACAAACCTAAACCAAATTATCACAAATTATTTCTTAGCCTTTGTAATCTTTTTGATTTTTTTGATTTGGCTGACTGCTAATTTCTTTACATTTTTCAGACTTTTTTCCAAATCACTATCTTCGGCGGCCGCCGTTTCAACCGGTTCCACATCCGAACAACAGAACGGACATTTTGTTGCCGCGTTGCTAATATTCGATTTACAGTATGGACACGCGTGTGTTGTCACCGGTGCTTTGGCACGTGCCTTATTCACCGTACGCACAAACAAGAATATTGCAAACATAGTAATAAGGAAACTAACAATCGAATTCAGGAACAGCCCCAAATTCAACGTTGTTGCGCCCGCCGCCTGGGCCGCCGCAATCGTTTCATAGTGCGCGCCTGCTTCGCCACCGCCCAAGACAAAGAACCACTGTGAAAAATCAACACCACCAATCAACAACCCAATCGGTGGCATCAAGACATCTTTTACCAACGAATTTACAACACTGGTCATAACACTACCGACAATGATACCAACCGCCATATCGATTGCATTGCCACGATGAATAAAAGAACCAAATTCTTTAACAAGTTTCTTTACCGCCATTTTTCTTTCCTTTTGCTATATGTTGTTTTATTGCACAAATCACCTTGTCCAGGGTTTTGCGCAAATTCTCGTCACGGGTTTCAACCGTAATATCTGCGCACGCATACGTCTGATACCGCTCATCAATTAACTGCCCCAAAATTTTACGACTGTCTGCGTGTAATAATTGCGGACGCGTATTTCGCGAATTTGTTCTTTTTACAAGTAATTCCAGGTCAGCCTTCAACCAAATTGTCAACGCATTTTTAAGTAATATCTCGCGCACCGCCGGGGTTATAAAAGCCCCCTCGCCGGTGGACAAAACCTTGACCCGCGGGTCCGTATCCAACAGACGTTCGATAACACGTTGTTCAACACGACGAAATTCGGCCTCGCCGTACATAGAGAAGATATCAACCACACTGCACCCGGCGGCGGCCTCTATTTCTTTGTCTGAATCCACGAACACAACCCCCAGACGTCGTGCCAACGCACGTCCAACACTGGTCTTGCCCGCCCCCATCAGGCCGACCATAACAATCGGCCGATCCAACAATTTTACTAAATCTTTATCCATAACACGCTTATTTTAGCAAAAAAAGCCACGCGCACAATAAAAAATCTTTTTATGTTTTTATTCCGACAAAAAATATGGTATAATTCCCACATAAGTACTTATTAAACGAGAGAATAAAAATGAAACCATCATATCTTTTAATTGCCGGCTTGTTGGCCACGGTCACATACGGCGCAAACGCATCTCATTTTTATGCAAATGGCATTTCTATGAACAACATTGCCACAATCCAGGATTCAATTCTGCACACCGCAATGCACACATTTGATCGTGTTCCGGCGGCAAATCTGGGCGACAAAAAAACAATGATGCCCCCCGCCCCCGAAAAAAGCATAAATGAGTTATATGGTCAATTTCCGATATACGGCACAATGTCCATATACGGCGAATACGAAGAATATGAATTCGCCGGGCGCAGTGGTGGTGACGGCAAAAACCCACTGTTAAAGAATTTACAGTTCACGTGGCAACATTACAGCGACGATGTAAAACTGGATAATTTTGGCCGTGCCGATTCCAGATACGATTTAGCAATGACCGGCATCACCGGCGGACGCACGGAATTTTTCGACGGAATAACCGGTTGGGCGGCATACGCGGGCTTTATCGATGGCAAACAATCGACCAGCGCCCTGCAAATCGACCAACGTGGTGGATACGCCGGGATATTTAGTCGTTTTAATTTAAAGCACTTTAACTTATCCGCAACAATCAATGGCGGTGTTTTAACAAACGATGCAGATTTCGCACTGGGGTCTGACAATTATACAAATATGTGGGCCGGCGCGGCGGCAAACGCATCCATTAACATAATATTGGATGACACATTCTCGCTGCAACCGGGGGTCCAGGTTGGATACACCTGGATTGAATCAGACAGTTATGTTTCCGCCACCGGCGACGACGTTTCTAATTCCGACCTGGGTGTGTTTGAGGTTGCACCCGCCCTGCACGCGATTAAGCATATCGGCAGTGGTTGGTTCGGAACCGCACACGTACGCTATGTTGCAATGATGACGGACGGCGGCGATTTATCGGTAAACGCAACTGATTTCGCCACATTGGAATCTGACAATTTTACAGAATATGGCCTGTCACTGGAAAAGACGGTGGGACGTCTGAATCTGTCGGGCACATTGGTCCGTCGCGACGGTGGCCGTGACGGCTGGGGCGGCGGTTTGAATGTAAAGTATATATTCTAATAAAACACAACAAAAAAAATCCCCCGTTGGGGGATTTTTAACGTTGTTTTTGGATTTTAACAGGCAATTTTTTATTCACACCTAACACCCACCGCCAGGTATCCGCGATAATCTTGTCAAATCCACCTTTTTGCTCAAATTCTACAATCCACGATTGAACGTCTGACTGATATCTTTCAAAACTCTCATACGACTGCCAACAATTACGCAAGGTGCTGCGCTGATATCGCAACCGCTTATCATACTCGGTATACTCAGCGGGGGACTTCCCATCCAACACCTTTTCACACAGAGTATAAACCGCCTTGATTGTTGCCTTGCGACGCACAAGCCTACTCCATATTCGCCAGTTGCTCCAACTGATCCGCCGCAATCAGCGCATCAATCATTTCATCCAATCCGACGCCACCCGCCAAGATATCATCCAACTTGTACAGGGTTAATTTGATACGATGATCGGTTACACGTTGTTCTGGGAAATTGTACGTACGAATCTTTTCGCTGCGGTCGCCCGAACCAACCATTGTTTTACGCGAAGCGTTGCTGGCCGATTCCTGTTCCATACGCTGTTTTTCATACAGTTTTGAACGCAACACAGACATCGCGGAAATCTTGTTTTGCAATTGACTGCGTTCATTCTGGCACGTGACAACAATCCCCGTCGGAAAGTGCGTAATACGAATCGCACTGTCGGTTTTGTTAACGTGCTGGCCACCGGCACCGGACGCACGGAAAATATCGATACGAATATCCTTGTCTTCGATAACGACGTCTATGTCTTTGGCCTCGGGCATAACGGCGACGGATGCGGCACTGGTATGAATACGGCCGCCGGCCTCGGTCTCGGGCACACGCTGAACACGATGAATCCCCGATTCAAATTTCATACGACCATACGCCCCCGCCCCGTCGATTTTAAAGACAATCTCTTTGTACCCGCGCAGGGATGTCGCATTTTCTTCGATAACCTCGACTTTCCAGCCCTGGCGCAGGGCATATGATTTATACTGATTATATAAATCACCCGCAAACAGCGCAGATTCTTCGCCACCGACGCCCGCACGAATTTCCATAATCACACTGTTGTCATCGGCATCGTCACGTGGCAACAACGCAATTTGCAGACTTTTTTCAATATCCGGCAATTTGTGATTTAATTCGTGCAGTTGTTCATTTGCAATTTCACGCAATTCTGGGTCGTTCAGCATTTCTTGGGCATCACTAATCCCCGCCACTGTTTGAAAATATTCCGTAATTAACGGCAAAATTTCATTCAGGCGCGAATATTCCTTGGACAGTTTTGTTAACTCATCCCCCGAAACCGACCCCGAATTCATTTGCGCTTCGATATCTGCGGCACGCGTTTGAATATCGCGTAATTTTTGTTCAATAATCATTTTTATTACGCCCCCAACACCGTCTTTATCGCATCGGCAACCGACAACGACTGCTGTTCACCGGTTGTCATATTTTTCAATGCAACAACTTGATTTTCTTTCTCGGATTCGCCAACTATCACACTGAATTTAGTTTTAATTTTATCGGCATACTCAATTTGATTTTTAAACTTTTTTTCCGCATCCAGATATGCCACCGCCGGTATTTTTGCATCGCGCAACGCGTTTAAAACAGACACCGCGTACGATAAATTTTCATTCCCCATACACAGCACCGCCACATCCACCGGCGATTCAAATTGCGTCAAATCAATCGCCCCAGATTCCATCAGCGCAACAAAGATACGCGAAAAACCAATGGCTGCACCGACACCAATAATCTTGGTTTTACTGAATTTTCCGGTCAAATCCGCATAACGACCACCACCGGCCGCCGTACCCAGTTCTGGATGATTTAATAACTTAAATTCAAATACCAAACCGGTATAATACGCCAAACCACGTGTAATCGACAAATCAATTTCGGCATTTTTTACCCCGAACAATTCCAGCGTTTTCATAAATTCATTCAATTCTGAAACCGCCGCATCCAACTTGTCAGACTTGTTCAAGAAATCAAAATAACCATTTGTAAATACTGATTTGATTTGATTTTCTTTGCTTTCATTATTTAACGTATCACGCAACCCTTCGGCAAAGTCTGCATCGCCCATTTTATCTTTTTTATCGATTAAAACGAACACATCTTTCTTTTGATTATCATTCATTTCCAGATAATCAAACAATGCATCCCAGAACGGACGCGAGCCGACACGAACCGCATTTTCACCGATAAATTCGGACACTGAATTTAACGTACGTTGAATCACAGAAATAATTTCCGCATCATAATTCGTAGACAACGAATTTACGCCCATTATATCCATATCCATCTGATAAAATTCGCGATACCGACCACGCTGTGCGCGTTCACCACGGTAACGTTTTGAAAACTGACTGGCCCGGAATGGGAACGTCAAATCGTTCAGGTGCCCCGCCACATATCGCGACAATCCCACCGTCCCGTCATAGCGCAGGCCCATTTTTGTGTCGCCCTTCTGGAACAAGAACATCTGGGTTTCAATTTCATCCCAGTTATCTTTGTCCGTCAACACCTCGGCCCGTTCAATGGCCGGCAAATCCAGCATATTAAACCCAGACGTTTTTAATACATCCAACATACGCGCCGCACAAAAATCAAAGCAACGCTGTTGCGCCGGTAATAATTCTATAAAACCTGATAATGGTTTTGTTGGTTTAAGATCCATTTTTTATTCCCTATTGTTTTTAATGGAAAAACTTAATGCACAATGTGCACACATTATATCATATAAAAATGCAATATGCTAATATTCGCCCGCGCGGGCGTGATGAAAAACAGAAAAGATAAACTTATTTTCTTTCATATCGCTTTAATTTTAGGACAAATTTTATAATTTTCAAGTAAAAACCGATAAAAAAAGGCGGGACACACGCCCCGCAATAAACATCCAAATGACGAAAGAAAAGAATTCCTTGCCTTGAACATCCGAACAATTCATCACAGATTTGTGTGTCCCATCAAGATATCCATATTATGACACACCACACCATCCACCGCCACAGGTACGTTTTCACATTCAAAACCACTTGTGCAATTCGCCACCATTCTGGGTCAGCCAACGTTTTGCACGCTCCACCCCAAATCCATATAATTCACGTACCGTCGCCCAAAATTCCGCCGAATGATCCATATGTTTTGTATGTGCCAATTCGTGCATCACCACATATCGCATAACCGCCAAGGGCGCAAACGCCAATCGCCACGAAAAAGACATTGTGCCCGTTGTTGAACAACTGCCCCAGCGGGTTGTTGTATCACGCACCGCAATCCGCGCAGGCCAAAATTCACGTGGGGTTGTTCGTATTATTTCCTTTACACGCTTTAAAAATTCAGATTTTATAAAATCGCGTACCCGTCGTTCAAACATATCCGCCCCACCCCCAACAATCAACGTATATGTACCATTATTATTTTGAACAAACGCATTTGACCGACGTGATGCATCACGAACCAACGCAACACGCAGGTCAAAAATCAAAATCTCGTCCCCCGGGCCCAAGGCGCATTTTTGCGGACACGTTGCATAAATATTTTCAACCCATTTTCGTTTAGACTCTAAAAAACGCAACGCCGCCGAATTTGACGCCAGCCACGGTCGCGACATATGAATTTCACGCACCGGGCGTGTTTTTGGTCGCAGGGTAATATTACGCGCACCACGTCGTGTTTGAATAATTACTGGGATTTTTTCACCGTTTGATAAAACAAATTCAAATTCGGCCATTTTTATTTAATTTTCTTTTTTAAATCACCCGCAATTTTATCCGCATCAAAACCAAAGTGTTTGTAAACTTCATCCCCGGCCCCAGACATACCGAATTCATCAATTCCAACAACCGCATCGGCAAATTCAAACCACGGCGCGGTGGCGCCCGCCTCTATCACCACAACAAAGCCACGTAATATTTCATTTTTATATTCATCACTTTGGCGCTTGAAATATTCAACCGATGGCATAGACACAACCTGAATCCCGGCGCCTAATTTTTCTGCAACCGCAATGGCCAACGGAACCTCGGCCCCGGTTGCAATAATTGTCGCGCGAACGCGCGCCGTTGTTGCCGGACGTATTACATATGCCCCACGACAAATCTGGGCATCGGTTGGCGTCGGAATTTGCTTAAACCGCTGTCGCGACAGGATGATTGACGACGGACTGTTATTATCACGCAACGCCATTTGCCAGCATACCGCAACCTCGTCCGCGTTACAGGGTCTAAACACATTCATATTTGGAATCAATCGCAATGATGCCAGTTGTTCAATCGGCTGATGCGTGGGACCATCTTCACCAACGGCAATACTGTCGTGTGTCAAAACATAAATCATCGGCAACTTGGACAATGCCGCAATACGCATCGCCGGCCGCATATAATCACTAAACACCAAGAACGTTGACGCATACGCACGCAGTCCAACCGACACAACACCATTCATAATCGCCGCCATTGCGTGTTCGCGCACACCAAAGTTTATATAATTGCCATTAAATTTCCCCGGCAAGATATCACGCGACGCGCCCACACGCACATTCGTACTGGCGCCCAGGTCCGCACTGCCCCCAAATATCGGGAATCCCGCGCGGATAATTTCATTCAAATAAAGTCCCGACAATTCACGCGTTGAAATTGTATCTGATACCGCCGGCATTTTCACCGTCGACACATTCATAGACGGATTAACCATTAACATATCAACACGACGACGCGCCACATCCGACCACAGCATTTCACCCGTCGACGATATGTTTTCTTCAATTAAACGTGACAATTCATCATCCGTCAGTGCATACCCGTGCGCCCGATTAGAACCCGCCAAACTTGTCCCCAGGCCAATCTTGGTCTTGCATTGAATAAAGGTTGGCCTGTCCGCATTTTGCGCCATAGACAATGCGCGATTTATTTTTACAAAATCATTACCCGGCACCGTTATCACATTCCAACCCGCGGCCGTCATACGCATAGACACATCAGCATCCACCAATGCGGCGCCATCAATCGATACGCCATTATCATCCCACAACAAAACCAGATTATTTAAACCATACCGACCGGCAAAAGAAATCGATTCGTTTGCGACCCCTTCCATTAAATCACCATCAGAGCACAAACAATACACCCGCCCATCTGAATTACGCAGCTTTTCCGCCAACGCGATGCCAACCGCATTTCCAACACCCTGGCCCAGTGGCCCCGTTGTTGCATCAACACCGTCAATACCAAATTCTGGATGCCCCGGCAGGCCACCCATTTTACGAAAAGAATTTAACGACCGAATATCATACCCACACAAATTCAAAACCGAATACAATAACGCCGATCCGTGTCCCGCCGACAAAATAAATTTATCCCGACCGAATCGCAAATGATTTGCATAAATCGCGGTTATAATATCCGCCGCCCCCATCACAATTCCAATATGTCCATTGCCGGCACATTTTAACGCATGCAGGGCCCACGCGCGAACCGCACGTGACATTTCTTTTAAATCTTTGGAATTGTACGCCATATGTGATATTATATCACAAAAAGGACATATATAAAAATGTTAAAAATTTGGACGGATGGATCGTGCCTGGGTAATCCGGGCCCCGGCGGATGGGGATTTGTTGCAACCGACGGCAAAAACATTGCCGAACGCAGTGGCGGCGAAAAAAACACTACAAACAATCGAATGGAATTGATGGCGGTGATATGCGCCCTGACCGCGGCGCGCCGACACGACGAATTGGAAATCCACACCGACAGCCAGTATGTAAAAAACGGAATGTTATCCTGGGTCAAAAATTGGAAGAAAAACAATTGGCGCACCGCTAACAAAAAACCGGTCAAGAACCAAGACCTGTGGATGAAACTGGATGAATTGGCATCGACAAAAAAAATTCATTGGTTCTGGGTACGTGGCCACAATGGCGACGAAATGAACGAACGCGTAGACTTACTTGCCCGCACCGCCGCCGAAAACCTGAAATAAAAAGCCCCAGTTTCTGGGGATTTTTTTATGACATTGGACACGCACCTGTAAATTCATACGTGCCTAGTGTGTCTGTAAATGATACGCCCGCCGGCGCATACATTATACACGACCCCGCGGGACTGGATACCAAACACGATTCCGCCGTACCAATGGCGGTTGTGCCACTGGGGCAATTGGTCGCGATGGTGATTTGTTCTTCATTTATTGCAATGTAACCTGATGGACAGGTATCTATTGCATTACAAAGACCGTTTTGACATATCAAACCACTGGCACAAGGTTTTTCCGTATCAAGATAATAACCTATATCTCCTACTTTTGTTCTACAGGATTCTCCAAGGACGGCGGGCGCTGCACAATACCTCAATAATTCGCCACTTTTTTGTGAACATACCAGCGATGCGCAATCTCTGTTCGCTATGCACTGTTCACCATTGGCCAGTTCGCCTTGTGCAGCCGCATACGCGACAATCGGTACAAGCATCAATAAAAATATCAATCGTTTCATTCGCACCCCCTTAATTGGCCAATGAACCAAACAGCGCGGACCGGCACTCGGAAACGCTCTGGGCGTAGTACGCACAGCTGTACGAACAGGAGTACACGCAAAAACTGGCGGACGAAACCGCGCCGAGATACACCCAAGACGACACGGCCGGCTCGACCATTTTGCACCAGCAATATTTATTGGTCGTATCCGATGAGTCGCTTACCGTTGTAATTGCATCCGATGTGCCATATGTTGCGTCCGCTTTTTGATTTGAGCACATCGCAATTCCCTTAATCGGGACACTGGTACCATTCGTTGTACACGTCGCGGACCAATCCGCATTCCCCGCCGTCGGTGTCGATGTACATGTCGTGCTTGATGCGTCCAGCGCCACGCATTTCTGGACGGCGGTGGCGGGTGTGGCGAGTATCGCACCAATCGCGGTTATTGTTAAAAGTTTTTTCATCTGTTTACTCCCTTTCTTTTGTTTTATTCGCGAAAAAAAACAAAAACCACGCGCATAAACGAGTGGTCAGGAGGTTAGTAACAATTATAAGGAATTGTGTGCTTATTCAACATATTCGCAACCCTCCTGACACCTATATGTTCAGGAGTTTTTATTTGTCATTTGGATTTCATACGAAAAAACACGCCATATGGCGCGCCCGGTTCAGGATCTTTCGTTGTTTTATCCAGACGCCTTATATCGGGTTACTACACCCCATTACAACCATCGGTTATAACAAACAAATTATAACCAAATATTTCATCAAACGCAACGACGAAGATAAATAATTATGTATTCCTCCACTAACCACTTACACTAATCACTAAAAAATCCCGCCGAATGGCGGGATTTTTATCCACGGAACCCCAGTGCAACAATAAACATTTCCACACTGTCCTTGCGTGACGATGGTGGCTTGATATGATGCACAGATTCAAATTTTTCTTTGATTTGTTTTAATAAATCATTTGTTGTTCCGCCGGTAAAGGACTTACACACAAACGTACCACCCGGCTTTAATGCACGTAACGCAAAATCAAACGCATATTCCAATAAAACCATCTGACGAATATGATCTGTCTTTTTATGTCCAACCGTATTCGGCGCCATATCAGATACAATCACATCCGCGGTTCCATTACCAATCTGGTCTGGTTGCAAGCCCAACTTTTCTTCCAGCCAGCGCAATGCCGCATCAGATGTAAAATCGCCCTGATATGTTTCCACACCGACAATTGGCGATATTTCCAGCAAATCCATCGCAAAAACTTTCGATTTCGGATACGTCCGCGCAATATATTGCGACCACGAACCCGGTGCCGCACCCAAATCAACAACAACCTGACCATTGCGCAAGAATTTAAACTTCTCGTTCATCTCAATCAGTTTATATGCCGCACGTGCGCGATAGCCATCCTTTTGTGCGCGTGCGACATACGGATCCGCCGCCTGGCGTTGCAGCCACGCGACCGACGATTTCTTTGCCGCAATTTTCTTATTTGTTATTTTCATTATCGTGTACGATTCTGCTCTTTGATACGACGCTTGTGCGCATTGTATGCCTCCATAGCAGCCGCCTGGGGACTTACATATGTTGTATACATACGTTCATCATCGGCGCTATAAAATTCTGTATCCTTGCCGTGATGCTTATAGGTCACAACAACATTATACCCGATAACACGCCCATTTTCTATGACCTCGCGCGGGGATTCAACAGATGTCACATCCCAATTAAAAATATGCCGCCAATCTGTTTTCAGTCTCTGCGCCTTTATTCTTTCACGTTCTTGCTGTTTTCCCATTTTACGCAGATGTTCCTTGTACGATGCCTGGGCCGCATCTTTGGGGCCAACCCACACCTTGTACAAACGCGGATCATCTAAACTATAAAACTCCACATCTTGACCGTGATACTTATATTCCACGACAACCCGATATCCAACGGTCTTGCCATCTCGCACAACTGCCTCTGGGGCTTTAAGTGCGACAATATCCCAGTCCAATATATGCTTCCAATCTATTTTCATACTATCTACCTTTAATTTTTTGTTGTTTTTCACGATAGAAGTCGAACGCCATTTTTCGTGCCTTGGCACGTGTAACCATACATAACTTCTCTTCATCATCTGCGAACAGGTATTTCCGTTCACCGTGATATTTATAGTTTACCGTAACCTCGTATCCCAAAAGAACGTGCCCCTTATCACGATAATCACGATAAACCTCGACCGGTGCAGACACCGCAACCGGTGTCCAATCAAACCAAGTTTTTACATCATTTACAATACCACGCAAACCCATTTTAATTTACCCCCTGTGGTTTTGGGCCAGGTTGCTGTTGCATACGTGCCATAACCGCTTCCATACCACCCATACGCTGAATCATTGCCATTTGTTGTTTCATTTTTGTGTATTGCTTAATCATATGTTCAACATCACGTACGGTGCAACCTGCTGTCTCGGCAATACGTGCCTTGGCATTGGCGAAAACTTTTTCTGGATTTGCGCGTTCTTCGGCGGTCATCGCTTCCAAGATTTTAATTTGCGCATCGACACTGCCGTCTTTGATTTTTTCTTTCATTGCACCAACGGCATCTTTCATACCCGGCACCATTTTCAACAGACCGCTAAAATTGCTCATTTTCTTAATCTGCTTTAACTGCGCCAGCATATCATTCATATCAAATTGACCCGACATCATACGCTCGGCCGTTTCGCGCATACCAGATGGTATTTTTTCCGCCACCGCTTCGTTTTCTACAACATTTTCTTGTTTTTTCTTTTTACCAAAGCCAAACATTTCTACTCCTTTTAATGTTTTCTATTTTATTGTCTTTTTATCTATTTGTCCAGATACTTCTTTAAATATTTCCCGGTCTGCGATTCGGATACATTTACAATATCTTCGGGCGTACCGGTTGCGATGACCCGACCGCCATTTGAGCCACCGGTTGGCCCTAAATCTATAATCCAGTCTGCGGTCTTAATCACTTCCAGATTATGTTCGATAACGATAACCGTATTCCCTTGTTCGACCAATTCGTGTAACACAGACAACAACATCTTGATATCTTCAAAATGCAATCCCGTTGTTGGTTCGTCCAAGATATAAATTGTTTGCCCCGTACTGCGTGCGGCTAATTCTTTGGATAATTTTATACGCTGGGCCTCGCCCCCGGACAGGTCCAACGAACTTTGCCCCAGTTTGATATAATCCAACCCCACACGCTTTAACAACCCCAATTTGCGGGCAATTTTGGGGACATTGACAAAGAACCGATATGCCTCTTCGACGGTCATATTCAAGACATCTGCGATTGATTTACCCTTGTACTTTACCGCCAGTGTTTCTTCGTTATAACGCGTCCCGTGACAGCAATCACATTCCACATACACATCGGCCAAGAAATTCATTTCTATCTTAATCTGGCCATCACCCTGACAGGCCTCGCACCGGCCACCTTTGACGTTAAATGAAAAACGCCCCGACGTGTATCCACGTGCCTTGGCCTCGGGCAGGCACGCAAAGAAATCACGAATATCGCCAAATACACCGGTATATGTTGCCGGATTACTGCGTGGTGTGCGCCCAATTGGGGATTGATCGATATCAACCACCTTGTCCACGTTTTCCATACCACGAATAATATCGTGCGCCCCCGTTTCCAGTTTTGAATTGTACAACGCACGCATCAGCGCCGGATACAACGTATTTAACAGCAATGTCGATTTCCCAGACCCCGACACACCCGTCAGCGCCACAAATTTACCCAACGGAAATTCAACATCTATGTTTTTAAGGTTATTCCCACACGCACCCGTCACAACAATTGATTTTCCATTACCCGCGCGACGCTTTTTCGGTACGGCAATTTTACGTTTACCCGATAAATATTGCCCGGTGATTGAATCTTTGTTTTTTATAACCTGACCGGGGGTCCCGTGCGCAACAACATTTCCACCGTTAATTCCCGCGCCACGTCCAATATCCACCAAATAATCCGCCGCGCGCATTGCATCTTCGTCGTGTTCGACAACAATGACCGTGTTATCCTTGTCCCGCAGCATTTTCAGCGTTTCCAACAATTTGTCATTATCCGCCTGGTGCAGACCAATGGATGGTTCATCCAAAACATACAGAACCCCCGACAGACCACTGCCGATTTGTGACGCCAGGCGAATACGCTGGGCCTCGCCCCCCGACAGGGTGCCCGCCATACGCGACATTGTTAAATACCCCAACCCAACATTTTGCAGGAAATATAATCTGTCTGTAATTTCACGCAAAACAATTCGTGCGATTTCATTATCTTTGGTCGACAAATGATTTGGCAAATCACGGAACCATTGCAGGCAATCATCAACCGACATATCACACACATCCATAATGTCGGCACCATTTATACGCACACATAACGCATGAATATTCAAGCGCTTGCCGTGACACACCGGACACGGTTTTTCAGACTGATATCGCGCCAGATCGCTACGTACCGCCTCTGAATCCGATTCGCGCCACCGGCGTTCCAGATTTGGAATAACCCCTTCGAACGGCTTTTCGTACACAAATCCATTCCAGTTAATTTTGATTGGTTTATCACCACTGCCGTACAGAATTAAATCTTTTTGTTCCGCCGTCAATGTGTGCCACGGTTTTCCAAGTGGGATTTTGAATGCTTTATGCAAGGCTTCGAACAAATGCTCATATTGACTAAGCATTCCGCCACGTGACCACGGTGCAATCGCCCCACCCAAAATTGACTTAGATGGATCCGGCACAGCCAAATCCGGCGACATATTTAATTGCACACCCAACCCGTCACAGTTCTGGCATGCCCCCATCGGCGCATTAAACGAGAACAAGCGTGGCTCAATCTTTGGTACTGTAAAACCACTGACCGGACAGGCATAGTTTTGCGAATATAAAATATCTTCATTTGTGTCCAGGCGACGCACCAACACCGACCCCGGCACCAAACGCAAGCCCCCCTCGAACGATGCATACATACGCGACCGAATTTCTTCTGTTTCGGCATCTGCATCTGGAATTTGTAATCTATCAACAATAACGAAAATATTATGCTTTTTGTTTTTATCTAATGTCGGCACCGCGGACAAATCAACCAATTCATCATCAATAATCGCGCGCTGATACCCCTGCTTGACCAAGAACGCCAATTCTTTGCGATATTCACCCTTACGCTCGCGTACCAGTGGCGCCATAATAAATATTTTTGTACCCGCCGGGATTTTCATTGTCCAATCGACCATTTCCGCAATAGATTGCGACTTAATCGGCTTGCCGGTAACGGGTGAATGCGGCACACCAATACGCGCCCACAACAGACGCAGATAATCATAAACCTCGGTCACGGTACCAACGGTAGAGCGTGGGTTTTTTGACGTTGTTTTCTGTTCAATGGAAATGGCGGGTGACAGCCCCTCAATCAAATCAACGTCTGGCTTTTTCTGCATATCCAGGAACTGACGTGCATACGACGACAGCGATTCAACATATCTGCGCTGGCCCTCGGCATAAATGGTATTAAATGCCAGCGACGATTTTCCCGACCCAGATACGCCGGTAAAGACCACCAATTTATTCTTTGGTATGTCCAGGTCGATATTTTTAAGATTATTTTCGCGTGCACCACGAATTTTTATTACATTTGCCATAGTGATATAAATATAGATTAAATATTCAAAAATTCAATAGAAAGGGGCGAAATTTCTTTCGCCCCGGAATACGTTCTTATTTCTTGCCCATCAGATTTTCCGGCGACAAAATAATCCCAGTTTTGCGAACACCGACATCACCCACACGTGGTGCCAATTTTCCATTAACCCAAACGTCAATTCCGCCCGCGTTACCAAATGTCGCCTTGTACTTATCCCCCAATGGCACATAGTAAACATCGCCCGTCACCAACACACGACTAAATTCGGTATTACCACGTGCATCTTCTACCTTGACCCAGGATTCCTGGGTTGCCTGTAAAATGACATTTGATTTTTTACGATTTTCTGTACCAAAGCGTTCACGCACCGTCAGTTTATATTCAGGCTCGGAACTTTCAACCACCGCAACGGTTTCTGGTACAACGGGCGCGACCTCTTCTGCGTTACCACCACCCAGTAACGACGCAACAACAATCGCCAAAATAATCGCCGCCAGCGCACCCGCAAACCAAATCCAGTGTTGATAAACAAACTGATACGCACGCACAAAGAATTCCTTGGTCGGATTTTCAACCTTTAAACTGGGGCGCGCACAGGTCGGTCCTTCTTCGTCTGCATTATCACCCGACGTTGAACAGGCACCCGGAATAACACCCATTTCCTGTTTAATTTTGGTTACAATTTCATCCGGATTTAACCCCAATTCCATTGCATAGTTACGCGCAAACCCCAGAATATAAACCGTCTCTGGGATGAACGTATAATTACCCTCTTCCAGTGCTTGCAAAAATTCCTCACGAATGCACAACTGTTTTGCAATGGTTGAAATTTCACGCTTTCTGCGACCGGTCGTACGCGCATTGCGCAACATTTCACCCGCGGTTAATTCAACCGGCGTTTCGACAACATCAACATTTTCGACATTTTCATTCATAATAAACATCCCATCGTTAATAGCATTGTTCGCCTAAATCATACCCCAAAATTCGCGAATTGCAACCTTTAAGACATCGGCGTCATCAATTTGATTTACACGGATTCTGAATTCAGATGAATTTGGCATTCCCGCACTGTACCACGCGGCGTGCTTACGAAACATCGGCACGGCGGTCTTTTCACCATAGTATTCAATCGCATATTCCAAATGTCGCAACACAACATCCCCAATATTTTCCGGGTCGCGCCCACCAATCATTTGATTTAAAATCCACGGTCGCCCCATCAGACCACGCCCAATCATCGCCCCCGCATAGCCCAATGTATCCAGCCCCTTTAAATCATCCGCCGATTTAATATCGCCATTTGCAATAATCGGAATCGGGCACGCCGACACATCTGGATGTACCGCCACCCCCAGGTATAATTGCGCACGTGTTCGCCCGTGCAGCGCCGCGAACCGCACGCCGCAATCCGCCGCTATATTGATTAAATCGCGCCAATCCATATGCGCATCATCCCACCCCAGGCGCGTTTTTATAGACACTGGAATTTGTACCGCATTTACAACCGCCGCCATTATTTTACCGGCCTGCCTATGATCACGCATCAAATGCGCCCCGGCATTTGCACGTGTTGCAACCTTTGGCACGGGACACCCCATATTAATATCAATCCATTTAGCGCCGGCATCTTGTAAAATACGTGCGGCATCCGCCATCAGGTTTACATCCGCACCAAATATCTGGGCACCAACAGAACCCTCGTCCGCATAGTTATCAAAATTACGCAGGCAATTCTTATGCGCCCCCACAATAGAATGACACGAAATCATTTCGGTCACCATTGGCGCATTTGGTGAAAACTCACGCACGATACGACGAAACGGGCGATCAGTAACCCCGGCAAGTGGCGCAGCAAAAATTTGATTATCACATAACATTTGTGATATAATGCCACCGATGAAGGAAAAAATCAAAAATTTATTTGCATTTATTGGTCGCGCCTGGTCGGGCGGGATTCGTGGAAAATTTGGCGTTTTGGCGTGTATGTTTGCGCTGTTTATATTCCTGCGCATATTCTGGGGCGATGTAAACGTCCAGAATTTTGTCATTAACATATGGCGCCTGAACGGGGAACAGGAAACACTGCGCACAGAACGCGCAAAATTGGACGCCATTAACCGTCACATCGATTTATTAAAATCATACAGTCCTGATTACGTTTCTGAAATTGGGCTAAAATACCTGAACATTGGTGATGATAAATACAAGATTTTAAAGATATAAAAATCCCCCACTTGCCCCCGCGCAAACGGAAGTTTGCGTAGGTGGACATTCAGGGGATTTTTTTAATTCAAAAACAAGATTGACGCATTTAAATATGTCGCGAACAGCATCCAAATCACATACGGCCATACCAGATATGATGCCAGTTTGCTGATTGGCTTGAACGCAGACGCCATCCATATTGCAACTATAATCAACGCAATCAGAACAACCAACGCCGCACCAACCATATGCAGACCAAAATACAAATACGTCCACGCAAAATTCAACACCATTTGCGCCAAAAACAGCCAGTACGCACGCGCCTTGCTAAGTCTGGTCTTTTCGTTGCTGATAATCAGATACAACGCCCAACCCAACAGGGCATATAATATTGTCCACGCCACACTGAACACCCAGCCATCTGGTGTCAGCACAGATTTATTCAATGCATTAAACCAGGCATCCGAACCATTATGCGGTGTAAACATCACCCCGAATATTCCCGGGATAAAAGATATAACCATCGCGATGATAAATTGAAAAAACTTTTTCATCTTTTTTCTCTCCTTTATACTCTGGGGAACATTATATCACGTGTTTCCCCACCCCGACACAGGAACGATTTCACACACCCCTTGACAAAACAACCCCGGATTTGCTATCCATTCAAGTATTCAAGGAGTAAAAGTAATGAAAAACGAAGATATTTTCTTAAAAATCGTTAACCAAAACCCATCTATTTATCAATATGTAGAATTCAAAACCGGCACCCCATACATCAGCGCATTTGACACAAACGGCCGTCGTACTGCCAAGCATGTAACCTATGACGATAAACATCGTGCCCTAGAACTGGCCATAAGCACCAAGGCACCAACCCTGTCATACGACAACGGTGTTTATTGTTGGGCAGACGGTACAAATGTTTATCTATTTGTTGAACCAGACCTGGCGCGCGCCCTGTGGCCAAATCGCGAACCATTACAGAACGGATATGTACCAATGGCAAATGGCGAAACATTACTGACATTTCCATCATTGATGCACCTGCGCAATACATCATATCATCATCAGAAACAAAAACTGATGAACGCGGCCCAACGCAACACACAGCACACAATATAAAACCATCGCCCCAAAATGGGGCGGTTTGAATTTCTGGTTTACCATACGAAGCATTTTGCGAAGTATGGCGCGCCCGGCAGGATTGTAAATTCCCATATTCGCTTTCGCTCTATGGGCCCCTTTCGCCTACGGCTCGAACCCACAGGTTCTCATCCAAGTTCGTGCAACAAAAATTAAACCGTCCATCCGGACGGTTGAATTTCTGGCACGCCCTACAGGATTCGAACCTGTGACCTGCAGATTAGAAATCGTCTGAACCGAAACCGATTGTTTGCCCGATTCCCGCCCTTTGCCACCATTTTACCCTTATACTAAACTCCATACTATGTAGCAAATATGTAACATTTTTACAAAAACGCTACACAATTTCCCAATGACCGCCACGATCTGGACCGATACGGCGAATTTTCCCGGACTTTTTCAATTTATCCAGATTCCACTTTACACCATCCGGGCTAAGCCCTGTTGCGCTGGCCAATTCGGCACGTGTTGCACTTGGATTCTTCGCCAATATATCCAAAATTTTCTGGGCAGTTTTCTGGGTAGTTTTCTGGGTAGTTTTCTGGGTAGTTTTTGCCACATTTTCCTTTATCTGCATTTCACGATTATCAAGGCGATTTTTCTCGCCCAATAACAAATTACCAAAGAATTTGTTCAAGTATTCCATCGTGTACGGAATATTCTTTTCCAGATTTTGATAATTCGCACGAACCAGTGCATTTCTGAAATATTTCGCATGCTTTTCAAACATTTCATTGTTTGTATGCAAACCCAACGTATCTAAATACTTTATAATAAATACAACTGTCGCGCGAGTATTCCCCTCGCCAAACGGGTGTATTTGCCATATCCCAGACATAAATTTTTCAATATGTTCTATGCGTTGGCGTTTGGTTAAACTGCTATAATCAAACTGTTTCTCTTGTGCAAAATCGTATTCCAGCGTTTCAGCAATACTGTCTGCCCGACCATAGACAACAGTATCATTGTTCAATATTTCTTCTTTCTTGGTTATATTATATGTGCGGAACTGACCAGCTATTTTTTTATCCAGAACACCATCAAATAAAGCCCCATGAATCGATTTATATTCGGCCGGGCTGAATGTAAATGTCTTTTCGCTTAATAATTTCGCAATACGTGCAGATACCTTATCAGCTTCTTGCTCGTCTTGCTCTTTCTGGGTAGTTGCAGCATTTTCATGATAATAGCGATTTATTTCACGTTCTGCATCATAGACCGATATTTTCCCCTCTATATTATCTTTTGCAATATCAATCAGATATTTAGATGGCGTTAAATTATCAACCATCTGCAGACCAATGGCAACACCCCAGTTTTCTGCACGAGTGCGTTTATCCGGTTCGCCTTGCTTTTTATATTCACTAAAATACTGCTTTTGTCTTGCCATCTCTGAATTTCATAGTAATCAAACTTCCCCACCTTTTCAACCAAGAAATAAAAACGCGGTCATTCGACCACGTTTTTTCGTTCGGTTATATTTATTCCTGTTTGTATCGTTTTTCTCTGTTTAAGAAAGCCTCAAAACCGCCCTCTAGAGCATATAATTTGGCACGTTGTTCCATATTTTCTATGGTAAAACTTGTTATGTTAGAATCTTTATCAAGATGAATCACTTGATCAGAGTCACCATTTATAACTATATTTGCATTGTGTGTAGCAAAAATAATTTGCCGTTTAGATTTGATGATTTTTAATATTTTTACTAACTCATTATATATTACAGGTTCTCCTAGGTTGCTTTCTGGTTCATCTATAATGATTGGTGTATTTCCAAGTGATAATAATATAATAATAGTTGCGGTTGCTCTTTGTCCAAATGAGCAATCCAATATGTTTTTGTTGTTGTACAGTATATTTATTTGTTTGTACTTAACAATATTGTTATATATTTCATCATACTTTGTTTGGAATTCATCCCAATAAATTGTTAAATAATTTGATAAATATTCGACAATTTTTAAATCTTGTTTTTCTAACTTCTTGATATAATCTTCTGGTTTATTTATGTTTTTTGGGCATATAAAAGAATTGTTCGAAATTAGTCTCCTTTCCAATTCAGATATAAAACTACGTTCTGTTATTTTTAATTCTTGCAATCTATGATCTAGCCAATTGATAAAATCTTTATTCGCTGTTCTATAATCAAAAGTTAATTCAAAGTTTATCAAGGAACTTTCTTTTCCGCCTATGTTAACCATCTTTTGTGATAAAGAAGTAAATTCTTCTTGTAATGTATTCTGATATGCCTTGATATCATTATCAATGTCATTTACAACATTTTTCATAGATACTATATCCGAACGAAGTCCAGAAATTTTAATCATGCATTGTTTAATTTGCTCTTCAAGATTCACTTTGTTTTGTTCCAAAACAAGTTTGTCTGTTAAATTCTCATCGTTTTCAAAACCACGAAGTTTCAAATATTCTTTCAGTTGGTCTTGTATTTGAACGATGTCTGAATTGATAGTTTGAAGGCGTTTTTCGGTTGTTTCGAATTGTTTTGGAACAAATGTTTCACCGGCAAATACGGTATGTTCTTCTAATAAGGTTCTTAAAGATTCAAAAATTGCGTTATATGCTATTCCATATTCGCTTGACGGCTCTGCAGGAATATAATTACCTGTTTTGTGTTCATCGGAATGGTGAACAATGCGAAGTAATTCTAAAATAACTTTTGTGTATTTATCTTTTTCAATTTGTATATTATTACCTTGTAATATATTTGCTCTTAACCGTTTATTAAAATCAATATAAGTTTCATCACTAATCCCTGAAATGATTTTTTCAATGTGTTGCTGTTTAATGGTTAAATTGTTCTTTTCTGTTTCGGCATCTAATAATTGCTTGTTTTTGTTTATAATAGAAATGTAACAGGCAAGTTTATTTTGAATACGTTGTTCTATGTCAGAAAGCGTTGGAGATTGTATTCGATGTCTAACAATATTGGTTATTTCATAATTTCTTGCTATACTCTCTATCTCGTTTTGTGTGTAGTATTCTACCTGATCTGTGTTTTTTGTTTCTGCTAAAAATTCTGTCGGTTTATATTGTTTGTTTAATATTTTGTTAATTATATGATCTCCTTTCTCTCTGATCTTTTTATTGATGGATGAAAGCCCCATTTTATAAGCCAGCAAATCTAGAAAGACCGATTTTCCTGTTCCTCTATCTCCAATTATACAAATCAGTCCTTTGTTAAGAAATACTTCTTGGTTGATTCCAGAAAAGCAAAATTTGTCCTCTTTCCCGTCCACAAGTGGTATATATACTTCATCAGGTACAGATAACCGAACATTTTCAATATTGTATAAAGATTCTTCAGGAACCGCCCCAGAAGGTTTTACCTGTATTCTAGATTCGCATGAGCAAAGCGCCTGTCTTAGACCTTCTAGTGTTAAATCTGATTTGATCCACAAATCTGCTTTAGGGCTATATGCTCTTGCATCGTGATTGTCGGAACACAGAATCATAGGGTATACACCTATATTTGGAAATACTTTTTCTTTGTATTCTGCCATATCTCTTTCTTGTCCCATTTCAAAAATATCAATTTTGTTAACAATATCTGTTTTGATAGCTTGAGATACCTGTAACGAATTTGTTATAACATCATCGATACCATTGCTTTTTCTTCCCGCGTGTATAGATACTAGACCATTAAATTCTCGGATTATTTCAATGGCCGCATCTATGTTTACATAGATTTCGTCCTCTGTTCTGCCATTCTGCTTCTGATGATATATACCGCCTTTGTGTTCAAACGAATTATTGATAGCATCAATGTCAACATGTTCATCAAATATCCCGATTATGTGAATATTCTCTCCAGCACCGCATTCTGTTCGAATTTCAATTCCTGGAAATACAACCAATTTATCTGCAGCTAATCTTTGTAAATTTTCTATTCTATTTTTATCAATATTGTTATGATCTGTTATTACGACCGCAGAAATATTTTTTGAAGTTAAACTATTTATGATGTCTTCGTCGGTTATTGCATTATTTTTATAATCTGAAGAAGATGGTGTATGAAAATGCAAATCCCATTTGTGCCATTGGGAACCACAAAAAGATTTTCTTAAATTACCCATATTATTTGTGCCCTTATGTTAATATTATTATATATCCAATATACCGATACAAGTATAGCTTGGTTTAATTTTATTTTCAACCTTGCAAATACCTGTTACTTTTGCCAAAATATAAATACACAGTATATCCATATGAAGTCAGCAACCCCATCATGATCACGATATTATTATCCATTAAGCCGCAATTTGTAAAAAAGATACTTTCTGGTGAAAAGTGTTTTGAATTCAGAAAGCATATTCCAAATAAAGCGATTGATAAAATTTTGATATACAGTTCCTATCCGGTGTGTGCTGTTGTAGGAGAGGTAGAAGTTCTAAGTATAATATCTACATCGCCAAAAAAGCTGTGGGAAGAAACTAAAAATCAATCGGGAATTGATTCTGAGTTCTTTTTCAAATATTTTGCCGGCAAGGATACAGCATACGCATATAAGCTAGGCAAAATAACAAAATATCCAATTGCAAAACAGTTAAGTGACTTCGGGGTAAAATATGCCCCTCAGTCATTTGTTTACATAAAGTAAATTACCATTCTACATCGATGTAAAACATATCGGCTGGTTGACCAAGCAACTGTATATCGAATTTCAAACTTGGTTCTACAATCGTGCTGGCACTGTGTATTCTGAAAGATATCGCCCAACCATTGTCCATTGTTAACACGATGGTCGTTTTAGAACCGGGTTTGTATGCTAATTCAATAATTCTTGTAGGTAGTTTGATTTTTGGGATGCTAATCTGCGGTTTAGACACTTTAGATGACTGGTTTAGGGTGCCGCATACATTAAATGGCATTACTGTGGTTTTATGATCGTTATGGTGGATTAGTTTATAATAATCTTTGCCATTTGACCCCAGTAGATATGCGATTATTCCAGATGTAACTTTATCATTATGCAGTTTGAATAGGCTATTAAACTCATCAATAAATGCATCTAAAACTGGCACATAAACGCCATCTTGCTTATCTGGTAAATCTGACCACGCCACACCGTTATGTTTCAACTCTATAAGCCGGTTAAAAATTGGAGTTATAGCAGAAAAATATTTGTCCGAGCACGGTAAACCAAACCATTCGTTCCCAAAATCAATATGTTGGGACAATCTGGAGTGTTTAAGAGCAGCATGATTATGTTTCACGGATATCCCTATCTCCCATTTAATATCTCTGCGAATTATGATGACATCACGAATATCACCAGTTCTTGCAATATTATCTGGTTGTAAAAATATTGTCAACGCATCTCTTCCGTCTTCAATGATCTTTGGTTCCATTTGAATAATGACATCTATACCGGCTGCAGCTGATTTTAGCATATCTTGCTGAACTGTTTCTGTTACACATTCAAAACATTGTTTAGCTACCGCAAAGCTGGAGTTTTCTTCAATCGTCACAGGACGGATCTTGGAAACCTTATCATGTATTGTTTGCAAACATGCGTATTCGTATGCCTTGCCCATAATCATTGATTGTTCGGTGGATCTGTTCATTCGGTTAAATCCTCCATAATCTGTTTTGCAATTTCAAAAGCTAGATTGACAGGAACTGCATTGCCAATCATTTTGTATCCCACAGCAACATCGGTATATACAAAAATGAAGTCATCCGGGAAGGTTTGGATTCTTGCGCACTCGCGCACGGAAAGTCTGCGATAAGCAGATTCTTGTCCTTTTACAAATTCGAACTTGTCAGTACTTGCCTTTTGCATAGCTGGTGCGCTGGGGTGTAATGGTGCTTGGCGACCTCCAGCCTGAATAGTGAAAGAAGGTTCATTCCATCCCCTTACACGATTTCGTGACATAAATATAGAAGACCAGCCACCGATCATGTATTCATGATTAGGAATTTGCAATTCTCCATTGGTCTTGTTCTTTTCTTTTGCTGGAATTGCGGTCGGCAAATCGCCGATCGCATCTTTCAGGGTTGGCTTATATTCTTTTGGTGCAGGAAACACAAATTTCTTTTTAAGATCTTTGCGATATCCAATTATGATAACCCTTTTGCGGGTTTCTGGAACGTTATAATCATTAGCATCCACCAATTGCCAGAATATATCATATCCACAATCTTCAAATTCTTTTAGAAATCCCTGAAACGCATCAGCGTGTTTTGGATGTAATATGCCAGCCACATTTTCTACCAAGAAGAACTTGGGTTGTTTTACTTTCAAAATCCGAATATAGTCATAAAACAGTTGGCCTCGTTTATCTTCTATTCCTCGTCTCGCTCCAGCTTCCGACCAACTTTGACATGGAGGTCCACCTATAATGCCGATAGAATCTGGGATTTCGCTAGCATCAACATCGGTAATGCTACGTCTGTCCAGCTTAGTGTGTGGAAAATTACGTTCAAAAGTCGCCCATATAGTTTTATCAAACTCATTTGCCCATATAGTATGAAAACCTGCTTTTTCAAAACCTAAATCTAAACCACCAGCACCGCTAAAAAACGACACAACACTAAAATCTTTCGACATTTTCCTTCCCTTTGGGTTTCTCTCAAAGGGCGGAATAATTAAACCACGAAATTGTTGTTACACAAAAACAATTGCTGAAATCGGTTGATTTTCGCGGTTTTTTTATTTACAATTTTGGAACAATTAAAGGGTCATTTTCTGCTTTCAAGAAATCGCGAAATTGTGGGCGGGCTGACCCGGATAGTTCTGGCAATTTTTCGTTTAGAAACTCCTGCTGAATACATATCTAAAATCAAGTTTTCATGACCGTCAATGATATGGTAAGTATTCTTTTGGCCATTTGGACGGCCCAGTTTTACACCGCGTAATTGCAATGCTGCCAATGCCTCTTTGGTGCGCTGGGCGATAAGATTACGTTCAATCTCAGCTGATAGCCCAAATGCAAACGCTAAAACCTTAGATTGAATAGTGTCACCCAACTCATAGCCATCTTTGACGGTATAAAGACGCGCCCCTATTTTCATGCAATGTTCCAATATTCGCATAATCATGAACATTTTTCGCCCAAGACGCGAAAGTTCACTACATATTATAACGTCGCCCGGATTTAAATGTTGCAAAACACCGCCTAATGCGCGTTGCTCTGGCTCTTTGGTGCCGGAAATGCCCGCATCTTCAATGTATTTATCAATACAAAGCCCTAATGCGCTGGCTTTGGATTCAATGCCCAATTTTTGGTTTTCACAGTCTTGTTTATCGGTCGAAACCCGAATATACCCATATATCACAATAAACTCCTTTGGTTTGTTGTTCTATATGCCGTAGATTTCATTTTATTCAAGTAAAAATAATGTTGATATTACCCTTGCTTTTACTAAATGTCGTATTATTAAACTGGATGTTTGCGCTGGTTGTGCTTTGTTTGTTCTAAAAAAGGAGTAAGCATGACATTAAAAGAATCAATCAACAACCTAGAAATACGGATAATCAAGGATAAACAGCAACTTATTCGCCTAGAGCGGGAATTAAATAAAAATCAACAACTAACAATAAAAATCTTGCAACAAATTTGTCAGCAAATGCAAATGACACAAAAAACACAGTATACCAAGCGGTTATCAATTGGTGAGGTGCTGGAACGTTACAGAATAAAAAACGGAATAGACAGCGAGGAGACCAAGCGTAAATGCAAAACTATAGCATATTATTCAAATAAAGTAGGCTTAGAATTGAAATGCGAGTATACAAAATTTCATAGGGATGTAATTTTGTTGAAAATATTTAATGAAATATCAGATAGAAAAGATATAAAGGGGGATCAGAAAGCAAAGCATGCTAGATGGATTGTTAGTTTTGTAAAATTTGCAGTATTTGCATATCCTGACCTGTATAAAACAGATGTGCTGGTTGGACTTCCATCTATGAAAAAAACACCCAAAAGCGCCAAATGCCCCCATACTCCATATACAGATGAACAATTGAAGTCTATTTTTGACCCGAATAAGAAATTCTTTTATTATAATCCAGAGATTTTTTGGGGGTGTATGATAGCATTATTTACTGGTGCAAGAAAAAATGCAGCATTTACATTACAATACAAAGATATAATTCTAAAAGATGGTATTTGGTGTATAAATTTCATAGAAGACAGTCCAGGAATTAAACAATTAAAAACAGAAGAGTCTGAGCGAATAGTACCAATTCATTCGGCGCTTTTGAAAATGGGTTTCTTAGAATACATCAATAAAAAACATAAAAACAATGATCAAGATTTTATCTTTAAAAAGACATGCTTGACCTCCAAAGGCAATCTAAATCCTCACATTACGAGGAACTTTTTTATATACCTAAAAGATATCGGTGTAAAAAATCCAGAATATGGAAGGTTTGATTTTCATTCATTCCGTAAAAATGCAAACATTATGATGGAAAAATGCGGGATACTCCGACCCTATATAGATAAGATTATCGGTTGGATGAGTCGTGGTAGCGAGGGCGAAAGATCATATTCAAATTACTCCATAAAACAAGTGTCGGAACAATTAGAATTATTACGCTACGATTGTCTCAAAACGGAATTTAAGAGATGGCAAAAGATAATGTCTAAGATATAAAAAATTCGATTATTTCACTAGATATTCCATTTTTTGTTGGCATTGTTGTGTTGAAAAAACAAGAGGCACAACATGACAACGATAAACAAGCAACACGGGTTCTATGGTGCACTGGCGACACGCTATGACAGTCCGGTCCACCGACAGGAAATCTGGGACTTAGCGATTAAACGCCTGGGGCAAATTCACTCCGAAAAGTCCGCCGCAGAAATCGTAGACTTTCTGAACAGTCGTACCGGGCGACACCTGGCCGATGAAATATTTGATGACCCCGGCACCCTAAGCTATGGGGTGGCGATGCTACGCATAGCAATGCTGAACAGGCTTAAAATGGCGAAATGGTGGGCGCATTACAGTGGCACCACGCTGCACACAGCGCCGGTGGACAAGCGTATGCTGTACCGATCGGCAATCAAGAACGAGATGCGCAATCGGCAAATACGAAAACTGATAGAAGATGCGCTGGCGTGCACCCATTACGAAGTTTGGCAGACCCCAGAAATGTGGTTGAAATCAGACCTGACAGGTTTGGACGAGCTGGAAATGATGTGGACACAGATTCAGCAAGAACTAAAAACCAAAGGCGCCACACATGGAAACGATTGATGCACTGGAACGGAAACTGCACGCCGCCCAACAACAGGCATGCAACGCTAAATACCCAACGGGGCTGATAGTTGATCTGAACGGGCCAGCCGGCAATATCTTCTATCTTATGGGCATGTGTAATCGGCTGGTACGGGAACTGCAATTAAGGCCCGCTGAACGCCAAGAATTTGAAACCGAACTATATGCCACCAGGGACTATCAATCCCGACTGGCTGTCATGGCAAAATGGTTCGGAATCGTGTTTGTAAAGTAAAACCTGGATTGTTTTTTAAGTCCACAAAAAAAGATCTTCTTACTTTATTGCTTTTTCTTGATTTTTATGGATTATGGGGTATGATTTCTGTATGAAAAATAATAATCGACGTGTTATTCTTAACCGTTTTTTTGAAGAATTGGACGATGAGACAAAGTGGACACGGGCACGCGTTGAGGCACAAATTTATTCTGCGGTCATCCTTGCTATTCAGATGGATAAAAACGACAAAACACGGCAACACATGTTGGCAACATGGCCGGCGGAATGTTCTGTTCGATATGAATGGTTTGAATCTGTTATTGCAGACGTTAAATTGCCCCCAAATATAGCCCCCTTTGATAACACACACGATAATTTTTATAATGTTTTGGTGCATTGGTTAGATTCTGTGGACAGTGTCACAGATAGAAAATTATTGATTCTGCATTCAATCGGTTTATCAATGAATAAAATCGGCAAAAAGACTGGGCTGTTACGTCAGACCGCCAGTCGTCGTTACACCAACGCAATCGATGCGCTGGTTTGGAAATTAAACCACTAAACAAACTAACCTGTATACTTATATCGTACCTTTTTATACCGTAAAGTAACCTAAACTAACTTAATTTCCTTTTTGTCGCAAAAACGTGCATTGCGCACGGTTATTTTTTATGCATATATCTTTACATAGACTCATCAAAACCCGAAACAAAAGGACAAACCATGACAACAATATTATCCAAGGACGAATATATGACGGAACGCGCGCTGGCTGAAATGTGGGGATTGAAACGCAATACTTTACAAAAATGGCGCAGTACCGGTGTTGGACCAAAATTTCTAAAACGTGTTGGTCGCATTGTATATCGGAAACAAGATATAGCTGAATTTGAACAAAACAACATATTTCAGCGTACAAGCGACAAGCAATAGGAAATGGTTATGAAACGGCTGGCCAATCCAAAATGGGCACTTTTATTGGAAAATATATCACGCGAAGAACGCGGCGACATATTTATGGCGATTTTGAAATACCCCGACTTGGAATGTTCAAGCGCTGTGTGGCCATTTATAAAAGCCGAACTAGATGAAGACGATATTAAATATAAAGCCAAATGTGAACGACTGGCCACGAACAGATTGGCGCGTTGGGGCGAACAGAATTCATCAGATATCAAACAGAACTTATCAGATATCAGACAGAAATCAGATGCAATAGCAAATAGCAAGTACAGTACAAACACAATAAAACAAAACAAGGAAATGCATACTCATACGAATGATTTGCTTCAAAAATTAGCAACTTCTTTTAACCCATCACGAGAGCCAACATATCACATAGACAACGAATTTTCGTTAGCCAAAATCATTAAGAGAACCCCAAACTTGTTCCCAATATTCGATGAATTTACACCGGAACAAATTGCAAATGGGGAAACCTCATTGAAACGCAAATGCATGGGACAAGATAAAACGATGGCACAAATCATAGGATGGATAAGAAATGAAGGAAATTTCACATAAAAACATAATAGGTTCTGTGACGAGTTTTCACATTGAGGGTAACGGCGACCGCGACACTTGCCTAGCGACAGAAATAAAAAAACGGTGAACGGCGAACACTAAAAGGGGTAACGATGTTATTATCTAGAAGAGAATATGCCGCACATCGCGGTGTTGCGGTATCCGCAGTCCAAAAAGCCATTGAAACAGGACGAATAACACTAATAGACGGGAAAATAGACCCCGAAAAGGCGGATAAAGAATGGGCAGAGAACACTAACCCAGCCTATAACACCCCGCGCACAAATGACAGTTCTTCAAATTCTTATCAAAGAAGCAAAGCAATGAAGTCGACATACGATGCAATGCTGAAAAAACTGGAATACGAAGAACGTGTAGGAAAGCTAATACCATTAGCACAAGCACAATCTGAGGCTTTTGCGGCAGCCCGATTTTCAAGGGATCAATTACTGATGATTCCGCGACGTGTTGCACCGCGACTTATCGGACAAACAAACATTTCCGACATTGAGTATATCTTGACCCAAGAAATTACAGAGGCGTTAAGAAATTTATGCAACATATTACAAGGAAACAAAGGAGAACAAAAATGACACAAAACACAAAAACTGAAATCAAAACTGCATGGGATAAAACAGTTGCATTTTTAATAGAAAAATCAGACACAGTATCTGAAAACATCGCATTGGAAATAATAGGAAAACCCAAAGATGAAATACATGCAATTTTAAGTCGCGCAATGACAGAATTCTGGGACATGGGCGAGCAATATTTCATACAAGAAATCCGCAAAAGCCAGCAAAAAATACAAGAGTCTTGATAGTCTTATTCACTGGACTTGTGCGCTTTTATTATCAATGTTGTGTGTAACAAAGGACAACATATGCGGGCACTTAAATGTCAAAAGTTGGTTTTAACAACAGGATTTCTGAACAAACTGAAATCCGACATTGATTTGCAAATAACAGATGCAGCACTGCCAGGGCTACAATGCCGGTATTCGGCCGCATCTGGACGCAAAGTGTTCTATTTGGGATATCGCGTTCGCGGTTCATATCAACAAAAGCATATGAGATTGGGCACATTGGCGGAATTTAGCTTAAATGAGATTCGCGCACGTGCGATACAAACCAAACAAGATATCGCCAACGGTCTGGACCCGCAATCAGAACAACGCATACGCATAAAGCAAAACGAAATGGCCGCAGCACGACGTAAACAAGTCCGTGAACTAACCCCAATATTTATGGAAAAACATTGTCGCGAAAATAATCGGGAAAACACCTATCGCTCAAACGAAACATTGATGCGCCTATATATAATCCCATATCTTGGCGATAAATACATTGCAGATATTGATCTGCGCACAATCCAGGATATGTACGATAAAATCAAAAACACAAAAACCGTTGCTGTTGGATTGCATGTTATGCGGTTATTATCGACCTTTCTAAATTGGTGTGAAAAATACAATTATCGCACAATAAATTCGAATCCGTGCCATTTGGTTCAAAAGGCAAAATCCCCAAAGATGAACCATACGATTCTAGATATTGATGGTTATAAACGTTTATTTACTGCACTGGACGAGGCATTTTGCGCTGGGAAATATGCACCACAAACCATCCTGGCTATTAAAACACTTGCGCTGACGGGCTGTCGCAGCAGCGAAATAACAAGCCTGGAACGGGACGAATTAGACCTAGAAAACGGGTATCTACGTTTAAATAAACGCAAAACAGATGCATTTAATGTACCGCTGGGCGATCCAGCAATCGAAGTTATAAAACAGGCATTGAGAATTTGTAAAAGCAAACAGTATGTTTTTCATTCCCCAATTGACCATACACGCCCATTAACCGATTTACGTAAAGCGTTCTGGTGGGCATTGGATCGTGCTGGATTACCGCGTATGCGAATACACGACCTGCGCCACTCTTTTGCAACACTGGCCACCAGCATGGGCGAAGATATACGAATATTAAAAGACGTATTGGGACACACAAAAATCACCACAACTGAAATATACGCACACGCATCAAGTATTGCGGCACGCCGCACTGCAAACAATGTTGCAAGCATGATAACAGGATAAATTGGTGAATACTGGGTCAACAAATAAAAAGAAAATCGGGGTAAACCCGATTTAATTTTTGGCGTGCCCAGCAGGATTCGAACCTGCAACCTATTGCTTAGAAGGCAATTGCTCTATCCGGTTGAGCCATGGGCACAAAACCAACTGTATGGAATTCGGCACACCATGCGACCAATTCCTGTGTAACATTCTATGTAACAAATATGTAACATTATACATACAATTACATACAATTCAATCAATCTGTGTCAAGTTTTATACAGAACTGATTTTCACGCACACCCGCATAAATCCAACCTTTATACATCTTTATCCAAATCTATCCATAAAAATTGCGGACGATTAGAAATCCGATGCTCTATCCAGCTGAGCTACGGGCGCACGACGCACATTTTATATCAAAATTATTAAGATTTCAAGCACACACAAATAAAAAATGCCCCAACGGGGCATTTTTAATCATCAACAGCTTTCTTTAACTGGCGCAGTTCTATAAACATATAGACGTCTGCCGCCGCATAAAACAGCATTGTTATCGCCAACCAATACACAACTGCGACCGCACCCGCCATCGGCCAGAACAGCAACGCAATCGCCAGCGTACATAACGCCAACGCCACAATCAAATCAAAAACCCAATGCCCAAATCGCGCGCGCGCCATATTTATTGCAAAAATCAATGCACGCAGTGCTTTGAAAAGGAACAAGACCAAAAACACATACAGTAACGCAATCATTGACCCCGCCGGATATACCAGGAACAACACCCCTAACACAACATTCGCCAATCCAAAAATAACATCAACCCAGCCACCACCATATGGGCGCGCCACAACAAAGCCAGCAATTGCACGATAAAGCCCAAACAATATCAATCCACACCCCAGCACAAACATCAAAGTCGTCAAAACCGCCAACGGTTTAAAAGCCATAAACAGCGCAATTACCCCCAGTAATAAAGCCTCGCCCAACAGCAAGGGCGCACTTTTATTATATAATCTTTCAACCGATGCGGCAATCGCATCACGTGCATTGCCACGCGTCATTTTTTTCGTATTTTTTGATGCTGTATTTTTACTTTTTACCATAAAATCCCCCTATTGTTTATATATGGGGGATTATAAAACAAACATCCTAAACATCCAAGGGATTAGTATTCCCAGGCACAAAAACCGCACCCCTTAGGCAAAGAACACAAACAACCACACACACACAACCGCAGTAATGGTTAATAATACAATCGCACTGCCAATATCTTTGGCGCGACCGGACAATTCGTGATATTCGGGCCCTATTCTGTCAACGATATTTTCAATGGCACTATTAACCAATTCTGCAACCAGCACACACACCATTGACACCGCCAACACAACACGCTCTGTCATTGTTATATTGGCAAACGTCAACACAATCACACCAATTACACACATAAACAATTCTTGGCGAAATGCGGCCTCGTTCTGGGCAACCGCACGCAACCCATTCCACGAATTTTTAAATGCGGCCATAATTCGATTTAGACCCTTTTTTTTATTCGTCATTTGATTCGCCCCCAACCGACAGTTTGTAATACAAATCATTTTTCTGTTCCATCAATTCCTGTAATGACATATCACCATACTTCTCGCGCAGGGTTTTAACCCCCGCACAACGCGCACTCATCGCCGTCCCCAGGCCCAACCGGCATCCCGGGACGATGCCACCGGCGGCCTCTATGACCGTTGGAAAGAAATCAAATGCCGCCACCGGACGCGACGTATCAACACCCCGGAACACATCGTCTGCATTGATGAACACATTATTCAGCGCACGCGACCCCAATGGACTTAATTTTTTCATAATATCCCCAGAATGTTGCATATGATCGTTTACCAGGATAACAACCGCGGTCGGATCTTGGCTACGAAACCATTCAACAAAATCTGCGATAATTTTATCCTCGCATTTGGCGATATCTTCCATATTTTCCTGTTTAAAACCCAAATCGCGACAATACTGGGTATAGTACCCCTTGCAATGCGTATTTATCGTTTCCATAAAGATAAAATAAGGTTGACCAGATTTTATAATATCCGCAATCATTGGACGCGTCATTTCAAACAAAGTTCCATCATCTATGCCCTCGAACGGAATAACGTCCAGTTCATAATCCAACATTGCGCGCAAACGCACCCCATCGAATATATTTTCAAATCCCATACGTCGCAAGAAATTTTCTTTCAACGAAAATTTTCCACTGGCTGGAAAAAAGGACCAGGTTTGATATCCATTCTTTACAAAGACATTTCCAATACCACTGGCCCCCAGCATTTTTTCAATGCTTTTATAACTGGAAAAGAACAACGGCAACCCAGTCACCATCCCCGTTATCGCGGCAATAGTATGCGACAGTCCAGACAACACCCGATAATCTTCGAACGATACATTATCGCGTTCCATTTGCGTGATATGCGGTGTCAAACCACCCGCCCCGAACAGATTTTCATCCGCATATGGTTTTTCCATACTTTCCAAAGCAATCATCAAGACATTGCGTTTATTTTTAAATGTAATCTTTGTCTTCTCGGGAAAGACATATTCACGTTCATAAAAATCCGAAACCGTTGTGTTAAAGAAACTGCCGAATTGTATATTTGCATCAACAATCCGCATTCCCAACACAACAACCAAACCAACATACACCAAAATTGGTACAATTTTATATTTTCTAAGCAGACCACACACCACCGTCAAAATCACAGACCACAATGCGGAACGTAAAATAACCTTGCGAATAAAAGACCAAAATATTTCTGCATCAACGCCACCCATACCAACCTGTAACATCAGTGACACTTCATCCATATTGATGCGCCCAAACAGGTCGCCAATCCACTTAATCGTGCATTCCAACAACAATATAAACAACACACACGACCACAAAACAAATAACTTTTTATCAAAATTAAATTTAAAAGACATAACGCCCCCGGTGCTATGCTAAGAAATATATCATACGCACGCCTCTATTTCCATTTGAAAAAAGACAATAATTATAACGAATTATAACGGGTTATTCCGCCAGATATTTATTTGCCAACGAAATCAATTTAATCAAAGATTCAAATTTTTTTATACCCATTTTTTGGGATAAATCCGATAAAAGACGTTGATTTGTCGCCAAATATTCCAAATACAATTTACGTCCCTTTTTGGTTGGCAAAATTATAACACTGCGCCCATCATCGGGCGACACTACACGCGATACATATCCCAAATCCGCCAACATCATCGGCGTATGCGGCCCCGGCATTGTGCACAAAATTTCCAACACCAACATCTGGCTGTGCCGAATCGGCATCCCCGAATTGGCCCGCATATACGCCCGACAGAACAAATCCAACTCTTAATTTCCAGAACCCATAATAATTCACCCCGGTTAATTAGTATACTTAATCTATATTAACTAAATCGATAAAAAATTACAACAAAAAAAGACGGTCATACAACCGTCTAAAACGATTATGTTTATACGCATTACATTGATTCTGGGACACGCAATCCCATCAAATCAATTGCACGCAACAATGTTTCACGCGCAACATTCGCAATATACAAACGCGCTGCCTTTACCCCATCCACTACATCATCACGCAAAATAGGACAATGGTGATAGAATGTATTTATATCCTGGGCCAAATCGTATGTATAGTTTGCCAACAAATCGGTTGCACGACGCGCAAACGCATTTTCCAGCACGCGTTCAAAATCCATCACACGCAATAACAAATTGCGTTCTTCGGCCTGTAATGCGCCGGCATCAGCCATCGCAACAACGCCCATATCGGCCGCCTTTTTTGCAACCGCATTTAAACGCACCGCCGTGTATAAAATGTATGGTCCGGTGCGCCCCTCGAACTGGGTGACTGAATCAACATCAAAGACATAGTCTGATTTTACATCGTGCATCAAATCATTAAACTTTAACGCGGCCAACGCAATCATTTCAACCGTTTCATCAGATAATTCTTTGCCCGATTCGGTCGCGCGCGCCCGCACAGAATCCGCAACCATATCCATCATCTGGGCCAAACTTGGCACATCACCATCACGTGTTTTAAATGGCTTGCCATCGGCACCGGTTATTGTACCGAATCCAATATGTTGCAAATTCGCAGAATCCATACCCGCCATTTTTGCCGCACGAAATACCTGGGTAAAGTGCAAGTTCTGACGACTGTCGGTGAAATAAACAATATCATTTGGATTGTCGGTCGTCGTACGATAATAAATCGCCGCCAAATCCGCCGCCGCATACGTCTGGGCACCCGTACTGGACCGCCACAGAACCGGTGGCATTGGCGCCGTATCTGAATCCAGTTTTACTGGGATAATTGTTGCGCCCGCATCCTGGACCAGCATATTTTTTTCTTCTAAAATCTTTTGAACCGCCGGAACATATTCCGCGACCAGGCGTTCACCTTTGTTTTCATCAAACGGCAAAATATTCAAGCGCACCAAAACATCCGAAATCTGTGACAAAGACATTGGCGCAAACTTATTATAAATATCCAAATATTCCGCATTACCATTTTGCAATTCAACCGTGACACGCTGTGCACGTTCCAACCATTCTTTATCTTCTTTGGCGCGTGCCGCAGATGCCGGATATATCACGTTGATATCATCTGCATTCTTTGGCATACCGTGTTCCAAAATCCACGCAATAATCAGCCCCATCGGACGCCCCCAGTCGCCCATATGATTATAAGACTTGGTTTTATGTCCCAACGCACGCGCAATGCGATTAAACGTATCGCCAACAACCGTCGTACGCAAATGCCCAATATGCAGGGCCTTACCAATATTATAACTGCCGTAATCCATATCTATGGTCAAAGGTGCGGCCTTTTCACTTGCGACGTTATATTTTTCTGGGGCCACCAAGAAATCATTCTTCAATGTGATGTTAATGAAGCCCGGCCCCGCAATCGTTGCATTTTCTACGAATGGAATTTCGCAAATTTTTGGCAAAATCATTTCTGCGATATCACGTGGCGCCTTTTTTAATGGTCGCGCCAGAATCATTGCAATATTTGTCGAAAAATCCCCAAAATCACGGATTTTTGGTGTTTCAATCGCAACGTCTGTTGGTAAAGCGTCCGCCAAACCATCAATTTCCATTAACTTGGATTTTACATTCTCAGAAATAATTTTATAGACATTCATAACAAACCTCACATTTATTAGCGCATTTAATAAAAATACCGCACTGAATGCGGTGTTTTTATTTATCTCTGGTCGGGGCGAAAGGATTCGAACCTTCGACATCTTGGTCCCAAACCAAGCACTCTACCAGACTGAGCTACACCCCGAAACGAGTCCCATTATAACAGTATTTTTTCAAAATGCAAATTTTATATTTAATTTTGTGCTTGTCTGAAATTGTGAAAATTTCTATGATATAGATATATGAACAAGTACGTGCATTTTTTTGGTTTATTACTGGCAATTACAACCACGTCTGCATCGGCGGTGGCGGTATCAACCACGCCACGCGCAACGTCCCAGTATATCAAGCGCGACACATATAACTATATGTACCCATATATGAACAATCAAATGCGTACAGACCTGAACCCTGGTGTCACAGTATCGCAATCCACCAATCCAATGGACGTCGTGGTAAAGACCAAGCCATTATCAAATTCAACATCCTCACGTCGTGTCGTACCACGCGGCAACGCACAAACAACCGCGCGCGCGGCCACAGCAAATTTAACGCAACCCGCCACGCAACAAACGAATCGTCGCGTGGTTGCCCGGCGCGCAACAAACACGAACGCAATACCCACAATGGCGCGTGGCAATCGCCGCACCAGTCCGGTTGTCACAAACGAACGAAACGCATCATCAACAACAATAACCAGCGCAAAAGAGCCCGTATCAACCGCGCGCTGTATGGCGGACTATACCGAATGTATGAACCAATATTGTGAACGTGCGGACACTGAATATAACCGCTGTTATTGCAGTGCAAAACTGTCCCAAATCGATGCAAAATACCAACCAGAAATTCAAAATTTAATTAACAAGATTTTAACGGCAAAATCGACCAACAAATGGTCTGATGCCGAAATGAACGAATATTGGATGAATACCGTCGGTGGTTATACGGGCGGTGATAATTCCTGGGCCAATCTGGACGATGCCTTGAACATTGATTGGGCGGGTCTGGAAAGCACCGTACGCGGTCAAAGCGCATTCACGATGGGACACGAATATTGTGTTCAGCATTTAAACAATTGTTACTATATGTCATCAAATTTGCGTGACGCGTACCGATCGGAAATATCACGTGATTGCGCGATATACGAACAATCATTACAACGTATCAAGACCGCCGCCGAAAGTTTATTGGAGTATTATGATGATTGAATTTATGGGCATTGAATATGCCCGTGGCGCAACGGCAACAATTCGCAATGACGGCCCAGCAATGGCACCACGTGCGGTTCAACAAATGTTCCCAGACACAGATTGGATAATGATTGCCGCCGACAATGTTTCACCAACGGTTGCGGCCCAGGACCGATTCGGTGACGCGTTTAATATTCACAAGCGTGTCTATGCCGCCACACCACGCGGCCGACATATTATGATTGGCGGCGATCATTCCGTAAACTTTGGACATTTTGCGGCCATACGTGACGGATTTCCGGACGAAGATTTGTGCCTGGTCTATATTGATGCGCACCTGGACATTCATACACCCGAATCGTCACGGATTCAGGCATCCGGCGCACCACACGGCACAAATGTGCGTGCACTGCTGGGGGATGGTGATGAACGCTGGCTGGGGCTGATAAAAAACAAGCCCGCGTTAAAACCACAAAACCTGTTCTATATCGGCACACGCGCGTTCGAGCCCGCCGAAATAGAATTCGCCCGCACCCAAGACATATATATTCGCAGCGCATCTGAATTACAAACCGAATCGGATTGGACGGACACCGTCCGCGAAATTCGCCGAAAAATCGGCACACGCCCATTTGTTGTATCTTTTGATTTTGATGTAATCGATCCAACCGTGTTTCGTGACGTATGGGTACCAGAACCAAACGGCATATCATTGGACGCCGCCAAATACTTTGTATCGGAATTTAGTGACGCAGACGACTTTGAATTTGTGGAATACGCCCCCAGTGGCGACGAAAAATCCGCACAAATTGTGCACGATTTAATATCTATTGTTGTGAACGATTGATTTGTTCACACGTACGATTGTGCCGATAAATATTGCGTGCCAAATCATCACTGATAACATCCCAATCCGCCGCCCGCCCATAAATTGGATTACATACCATTGGCGCACAGGCATTATTCGGCAATGGTATATTTTTCGTGCAAGACGTGACGAATATCATCGACGCCACGATTAAAAGTTTCCGCATTTACATCCCCTATGATTTTAATTGTTTCACTTTGCACATATCCACTTTGCTGTGCCACGTCGGCACGACACTGTTGCCGCCCCAGTCGCACCCCCGCGACATAAGAAAAAAATATAGCGGTCACCCCCGCCATAAAAACAAATAAATAAGTTTTCATATTATCCCACTAAAAAATCCCGCGTAATGCGGGATTTTTATTACTGATTCATAGACGCAAAGAAATCGTCATTTGTTTTCGTCACACGTAATTTATCCAGCAAGAATTCCATTGCCTCTAACGTGCCCATCGGGTTAATTATGCGACGCAACACATATGTCTTGGCCAATTGTTCTTTGCCCACCAACAGGTCTTCCTTGCGTGTGCCAGACTTGGTAATATCAATCGCCGGATAAACACGTTTATCAGACAACTTTCTGTCCAAAATAATTTCGCTATTACCGGTACCCTTGAATTCTTCAAAAATAACTTCGTCCATCTTGGAACCCGTATCAACCAATGCCGTCGCAATAATGGTCAGTGATCCACCACCCTCGATATTACGTGCCGCACCAAAGAAACGTTTCGGACGCTGCAACGCGTACGCATCAACACCACCGGTTAAAACCTTGCCACTGGATGGAACACAGGTATTATACGCGCGCCCCAAACGTGTAATAGAATCCAACAAGATAACAACGTCTTGTCCGGCCTCTACCAAACGTTTTGCTTTTTCAATAACCATTTCTGCGACCTGAATATGACGTGCCGCCGGCTCGTCAAATGTCGACGATATAACCTCGCCTTTGACGCTGCGTTGCATATCGGTCACCTCTTCGGGACGTTCATCAATCAGCAAAACGATTAACTTAACATCCGGATAGTTTGTCGCAATAGAATGCGCAATATTTTGCAACATAACCGTCTTACCGGTACGTGGCGGTGCAACGATTAACGAACGCTGTCCCTTACCCGTTGGGGAAATCAGGTCAATAACACGCGCCGACAGATTGCGTCCTTTGTCTGTGTCGGTTGGGACCTCCATCTGTAACTTCTCGTCCGGGTACAGTGGCGTCATATCATCAAACGACACACGATGTTTCAGCTTTTCGGGATTGTCACCATTAACACGCTCAATCGTTTCCAACGCGAAATAGCGTTCGGTTTCCGCCGCCGGGGCTTGAATTTGCCCCTCGACATAATCACCGGTTTTCAAGCCGTATTTTTTAATTAAATTTGGCGACACATACAAATCATCCGGCCCCGCCAGATAGTTTGATTCCGGCGCACGCAAGAAACCAAATCCATCCTGCATCCGTTCCAGAACACCATCACCAATCAACGTCACCTTTTTATCCGCGGCGAACACACGCATAACCGCAAAACGCAGTTGCTGTACATTCAGTTGCGCTGGATTTTCAATCCCCATATCTTCTGCCATTTTCAGCAGTTGCTGGGGCGATTTCGCCTTTAACTCATTAATATGCATAAATCATCCTTTTGGAAAGTTTCGCACAGAACCGTGCTAATTTGATACGACTATTATAATACAATTTGACAAAAAAGTCAAGTTTTGCTTTTTTTCTTGCATTTTACCTATATTATTGCTCAAATCAGAGCATATAAGTAATAAATAAAAAAGGAAGCGAAAATGGCAGGCAGCATAAATAAAGTTATCCTGGTCGGCAATATCGGCCAAGAACCCCAGGTCCGCACAATGAACAGCGGTCAAAAGGTGGTCAGTTTTTCATTGGCGACATCCGAACGTTGGCGTGATCGCGCCAGTGGCGAACAGAAAGAACAGACCGAATGGCATCGCGTTGTAATCTTTAACCCAAATCTGGTAGAGGTTGCCGAACGTATGTTACAAAAAGGCACAAAATTGTACCTGGAAGGTTCCTTGAAAACACGCAAATGGCAAAATCAACAGGGTGTTGATGTTTATACAACAGAGGTTGTCTTGAACCCATTCGCGGGCCAAATGGTAATCCTGTCGGGTGCCAAGGCAATGGGTGACGGTGACTTTGGTGGCGGCGCCCCTGCGGCCCCGGCCCCACGCGAAGAAATCTCTGTGGCCGACATCGGCGACGATATTCCATTTTAAGTTTTGATAACTTAAACAAAAAAATCCCCCATTTGGGGGATTTTTTAGTTGCTAATTTTTTTATAATTTTTTGCCCACAACATAATGCATGACTCTGTAAATATATTTTTTATTAAATCATTACTGGGCAACATTTTACCATTTTCAATTCGAACCAATACATCTCTGGATATCTTAAGTATTTTGGCCATATCTGCACGGTTCAAATGCGCGCTTCTGCGTCCCGCACGCAGTGCGCGACCATAAAATGCGGCATCAACAAGTGTCCTACTCATATTTTCCTCCATCTTTTGTTAAACAAAAAACCGCCACATTAAAGGCGGTTGGAGGTTAAAGACTATTCAACTAATAGTGCTGTTTATTTATATATATCACAGCCCCCCAACCAATGTTGGAGATGTTTTTTTAGTGTCATTTCTGACAAGTTGAACGGGCCTTTACACCCCACACCGGTTTCCCAATGCACACGCATTATACCGCATAAAACCCCCGGATTCAATACTTATATAAATAAAAGTTTATCCTAGTGCTTCTACTCTCCACTAACCACTTACACTAACCACTAAAAAACCCGCCGGATGGCGGGATTTTTTTAGAACCTATACGATCCAGAAACCTTGATATTATGCAACTGCATATCATTATTGTACTGATATCTGTAATCAATACCAAATTGCAGGCCATTTGCAGACAAGAATTCAAATCCACCACCAATATTTGCCCACAATGGATCGATTTCTATGTCATATTCGCTGAACACGTTGGCCGATGCAAATTTATATTTCGCAAAATCTGGCGCACCCAACACATCATATTCAACACCAATTGTCGCATATGGTCTAATCTGGAACCAAGCCGACGGATAAATACGTTTCTGGGCGGTCAAAGAATACCCCGGCGTCAACATCAAATATCCATCAGATTCAAAATCCATATAATTTTCCCCGGCGGCCTTTTCCGTCACATCAAAGCCAAAATTATACCCCGCACGCGCATACAAGTTACCAACAATATACTGATTTAACCAATCGTGCATCAGGCCCCATTCCGTCGTCAATGCAAACGCGGTCCCCGTTCCATCAATCGTGTCCATAAACGTCATATGGCGTGTTGTATCAATAAAGTGCATATCCGCAAACGCATTACCATACAGGCGGAAATTATGCCCCAATGTCTTCATCAAATATGCCCCCAGGCCAACATTCGTATCCGCCACATCCACAGATACATTGCCGACAATATTCTGGCCCGGTAAATAACCCAAATCCATATCATCCGCGTTATCTGATGACATATGTGATACACGTCCCGTCAGCCCCAGAATCAATGTATCAGAAGACTGCCAATCAAAACCACCCGACAATTCAAAGCGATTACCATACACACGCTTGTCATCGGTGACATTCTGGCTAAACATACCGAAATCAAAATCCGCCCAGGCTTTCTTTAAATTACGGTTACGATTCCAGATAAATTCATCAAACATTCTGTCTTCGAAATTACGGAACGATGTATGTTCATTCAACGCGATTGCGCCCGCAATTTGTTCAATTTCACGTGGCTGAACCAGGCGACTGAACGGCACAAACGCAGAACCATTCGCCGTTTCAACGTAATGTTCCATACGATCATAAAGTTCCGTCATCAGCGTTTCAACATTTGTCCCCTCAAAAATCGCCGGTATAACTTCTATTGGTGATTTATTAAAGAATCCCATATTCAACAACTGCCCCGCGATAAGGTTATCCAGTGCACCGGCGGCGACATATTCGCCCGCGGTAAATTCTGGCTGGCGTGCGACAATTGGCTGAATCCGATTATCTTCAATCAAAACCGGCCCGCCAAAACGCGGATCAAACACAACATAAAGGCTGTCTGCGCCATCCTTACCGTCGGTATCACGTACAGAAATATATGCCCCCAGATTATAATCTTCCAACAACGCACACGTTTTGTTATCTGCATTACAGTACCACACATTCAAATTACGTATCTTATCTAAATTACTAAACTCTTCCAAGCCTCCCGCTGCCTGCAACAACCAGATTGCAGTTTCATTGATATTAGCAAGATCAAATCCAGTTTGTAAACGTACGCCTATTTGCCCACTGGCATCCGCCAACGAAGTAGCCAATGTCAACCCAGAACCATATTCTGTCCCAGACACAAACTTGCCATTAACCTGAATCAACGCCGCACCATCGGTCGCATTTGTAATTTGCCCCAGGGTCGCATCATTATTCAAACTGACCGACGACCAATAATTACGCGTGGTCGAATTAAGTCCCGGCGTTACATTATATGGTAATATCGCCGCCAATAACTGACTGTTTGCATCAAATATATAATCACCATCAACCGCCATTTGTTCCAGATTCCAAATCTTGGTTCCGCCAGAGATATTTCCATTAACCTCTAAATCCAACCAATTTGTATCCGGATTTGCGGCAATTGTTAAATCCGTCGCATTTATATCGCCCTTGACCGCAACATCACTGCTTAAAATCTGCATAGCGCCAGATGTCTGATTGATTCCCGCAACCGTAACATTTGATGCCGTAATTGTATAATCATCGGCGGTGATTCCGATATCATTCGCCCCCAATGCCCCAGCATAGTTTTGGTACAAATTACCACTTGTTGTTATCCCAGACGCAACGTTTAAACCCGCGCCATATAACTGAATTGTGCCGCCATCCACAACCAATCCAGCCATATCAACAATGTCATCCCCCGGATTCAGGGATACAGAGCCACTATTGCTAAGTGTCGCCATTGTGATGCCGTGCGCGGCATCCAATACCAATGCACCACTGTTTATAATATTATCAAATGATACTGCATCCGAACTGTCTAACTTGAACGCGGCATAATTGCGGAAAGTATACAAATTATCCACGTCCCCACTAATGTTATTAAATGTTTCACCAATGAAATTAACCGTCGCCAGTGATACAGATGTGCCAACCGTCATATCGCCATCAATTGTAATATCCCCAGAAATATCATACGTTCCAACATTCGAATCGGCAACGAATCCACCGGCGGTCAACCCCGTGGAACTAAATACAACCTCGTCCGACAGTATGTTTAACATCCCCGTCTTGCCCGTACCCTGGTTCAAGACGCCCGCAACATTAACCGCGCCACCAAATGTTGCCCCATTCAAAGCATTTAAATTAAATGTACCACCGGTAATATCCATACCATATTGCACATCCAACAGATTCGCATCTATATCCGTCAATGCGCCCACAGATTCAATCGCCGTCGCATAAACATCACCAACTGCATCGATATCCAATTCATACGCGGTCGCACCATTTTTCAAAATACCAACATTGATATCATCCCCAGAATTTAAAATAACATACCCATTATTTGTGACATTGGCCAAATCAATCCCGGCGGCCTTAATATCAAGCCACCCCGCAACAGTCATATCATCAACGATATCAACGTCACCAACCGCATTTATATCCAAGTATCCATCTGGCACAACCGTCCCAGTAATCTGAATATTACGTCCAGAATCCAACCTTAAACGATTACTTTGCACCATTTTAATCCCACCAAAGATATTCATATCTTTATCCGTCGCCTGGGATACCAATGAAAACTCAGACGTTCCACCAACAATCAGCCCCTGATTCGCATCATCGGCATCATCAAAAGTAATACCGCTTTTAATAGATACGCCCCCCGTGGCAACATCCACATTAACCGCATTAACCGTATTAGAATAATTACCATAGACATAAATTGTCCCATTATCCTCGGTCAGGGAATCCACCGACACATCCGTACTGTGAATTTCAATCGTGCCCCCCGTCGACGCCAATAGTTCCCCACCAATCGTCAGATCTGCCGTTCCTGCCGCTTCGTTGACAAGGGCCAATGGCGTTGGAAGCGGACGCCCCTGAAAAACAATGCGATTGGCCGCGCCAGTCGCCGTAACATCACCACCAACATTGAATGATGTTGCCATAAAATTCAAAGTACGCGCATCTGTCCCCGCGGTGGTCGCCAAAACATTACCACCAACATTTACCGCACCATTTACATCAAATTGGAAGCCCATCGGTCCGTATGCCGTGACATAAACATCCCCATCACCGGTGGTCGCCCCCGTGATATTTGCCACAACATCACCGTCCACATTCATAGCATATCCACTATTATCGGCGGGCCCGCCAATTGACACACTGTGTGTACCCACACCAATATTTAAAACACCACCGGAAATACTTAAAGTTCCTGTACCAAAAGTATTTTCATCAACCGTGCTTTGTGTAATATCAATTCCCAACAAACCATTCAGATACGCCGTTCCCCCGGCAACATTCACACCGCCCAGTTTAATAGAACTGCCCTGAAAATCAGAACCATCGATTGTTAAATCACTATAATTATTTGTAACATTGCCAACAATATTTATCTGACGGCCCGATATGTCTATATCACTGATGATATTCTGATTATTTCCATCAGTAATATCGCCATTAACCGTCACCAGGCCCGTTGTACCACTGGTGGCCAAGACATCCAATGTTCCACCATTTCCAACAATACCACCGACACCAACCTGTTGCCCCTGTAATGTCATTGTACCGCTTGCCACAACATTACCCACAACATTAACCGCACCCGATGCAATTAAATTTGTCGTTGCACCCGCCGCATCGACCACACCACTTGCAATCAAATTATTTGTGTTTCCCAACGCCTCTAAGCGCATTGTACCGGCATTATTTTTTACATTTCCAACCGTCAACCCATTCGCCGCCAAATAAATATCCGCATTTGCATTCAGTGTACCATTGCTAACATCACCCGTTGAAAACTCAGAATTATCAACAACAACATCAAAGTCATTTAGATTATTTGCAAAGAACGCCGTTGTATTCCCGCCCAGGACCAAACTTCCCGTCGTTAACGAGAACGCATTGCCCCAGTCATCTTCGCTATCCACCACCAGATTAAATCCATTTGCCAGGTTCGTTTCACCCGCCACATCAATTGTTAAAATCCCCCCATTTACAAACGACGCATTATTCGCATCCCCACCATTAACCGTCAATGAATTGGCATTAACAATCATCTGACCGGCGTCATTTTTCATTGTACCATCAACGACAATATCCGCCCCAGACGCATTTACCTTCATTAAATTACTAGAATTTTCAACATTACCCGTTGCATTCAAATTGCCAGTCACATAAATATCAAGCGTACCCGCCCCGGTATGAGATATATCACCAACCTTAATATCCGTCGCGGCAATATCAATTTCTGCATTACCAGCCCAGATATTATTCAACTGTGCAATATTCAATGTATTCGTCGCATTCAGCACAACGGCACTGCCCGTATCTACCGTGACCGCCCCAACATTAATATTATTTGCCTGTACAGACAATGCCCCCGACGTATCAATTGCCCCCGCCAGGAATTCACCACCTGCATTTGTTGTTCCCACAATAAAATTATTAACATCCGTTACATTAAATGTACCCGTATTGTTAATTTTAGCCACCGACACATCAAATGTCACATCATCCGTATAATTTGAAATATTAAACGTACGCCCACCAGCAATCGTCAACGCGCCACCAATATTAACATCACCATCAACCTGTAATGAAAATGTATCAGATACCGCATCACTGATAAACAATGTTCCACCAGACTGCTGTGGGATTGGCGTCACAAACACACGCGTATCGCCCGCCACATCCAAGGCCACACCATCGGTCAAGCCGGCCCCATATATCTGCAATGCATTACCAGACTGTACCGCCTTGATCTCGTCCCCCGATACCGTCACCGTTGCGGCATTCACATTTGGCACATCCGTTACCGGAATATTTTCAGTCGCTGCAAACGCACCAGCCGGCGCAATTCCGCACAAAAAAGCAAGTAATTTCTTTAACATATTATTTTTCTATTTCTTTTTCCCGTATATTTATGATTATATTATTGCACAAATCTAGAAATCAAGGCAACATTAAACTGCACATAATAAAGGAGAATAAATATGTATTTAATCAAAAAGGTACACGCACGCCAGATTATGGACAGTCGTGGCAATCCGACGGTCGAATGTGATATTATCCTGTCGGGGGGTGCACGTGGTCGCGCGGCGGTACCATCGGGCGCATCAACCGGCACGTTCGAGGCCTTAGAACTGCGTGACGGAACCGCCGCATATATGGGCAAAGGGGTCTTGACCGCGGTTAAAAACGTAAATGAAATTATTGCACCAACAATTATTGGGATGGATGCAACCAATCAAATCGCGATTGATGAAGCAATGCTGACATTGGACGGAACACCAAACAAAGAAAAATTGGGGGCAAACGCAATATTGGCTGTATCAATGGCGGTTGCACACGCGGTTGCAAATCAAAAGCAGATTCCACTGTACAAATACATTGCTGAAATCTACGGCAACCCGAACCCGTGTATCCTGCCCATACCAATGATGAACATCATAAACGGCGGTGCGCACGCAGACAACGGCCTGGACGCCCAAGAATTTATGATTATCCCCAACGGCGCCCACGATGAGGTCACCGCCATCCGTATGGGTGCCGAGGTTTTCCATCACCTTAAAAAGATTTTGAAACAAGACGGTATGTCAACCAATGTTGGCGACGAAGGCGGCTTTGCCCCAAATCTTAATTCTTGTGACGAAGCGCTTGAAAAAATTGTTACCGCCATCCGCGCGGCGGGCTATATCCCAGGCGAACAAATTTCTATCGGTCTGGACGTTGCATCATCTGAATTTTATCACGATGGCCTGTATCATTTCGAAGGAAAAAAATTAACATCAGATGAAATGATTGCGTTCTATGAAACACTGATTAGTAATTACCCCATTATTTCAATCGAAGACGCCCTGGCCGAAGAAGATTGGACGGCGTGGCGCACATTAACCGAACGCATTGGCACCCAGTGCCAGTTGGTCGGCGACGATTTATTCGTAACCAATCCGGCACGCCTGGCCCGTGGTATCGAAAACGGTGTTGCAAATGCCATATTGATAAAGGTAAACCAGATTGGAACACTAACCGAGACCTTGCGCGCGATAAAAATGGCCCAAGACGCCAATTACGGCGTTGTGATTTCCCATCGCAGTGGCGAAACCGAAGACACCACGATTGCGGATTTAGCGGTGGCAACAAACGCCGGCCAAATCAAAACGGGCTCTATGTCACGCACAGACCGTATGGCAAAATATAACCAGTTAATTCGCATCGAAGAAGAACTGGACAAATCGGCAAAATATGGTATATAATCAAGCCAACAAATGTATGGGGGACACGCAAAAGCGTATCCCCCGTTTCTTTATGGAACAACAATGATAAACACGGCGACAATTGTTTTAATTATTAAATATATGGTGGCAACATCCATATTTATTGGTATTGTATGCGCCCCCGCGTGGTTTGCCCGCCAAACCGACAAAGGCAAACAGGATATGTATCTGGTCCGCCTGGGGTCGTGGTTATTCGGCTGGTCAATTGTTGGATGGTTTTACGCCCTGGTCGTCGGCACAAAAAAATAACACAGCGCCCCACGCAAACAAATGTTTACGTGTGGGGGTTTCCGACGTTTTTTAGGTCAGCGGACACGATGCGGTATATTCATACGTTCCTTTTTCTTCTGTAAAACTCATACCGGCGGGAACATACATCCAACACCCATTTGTCGCATTGGTCAAACACGATGTTAGTGTACCGGTCGATACATAGCCGGCGGAACAACTGTCGGATAAAATAAAATCAGAACGCGTAACCGCGACATACCCCGACGGACACGATGTCGACGGCGCCGCAGCGTATGCCACACACCCAACGGTCAAAAACATCAAATAAACAAATAAAAACCTCATCTTTTACTCCTTTAAATTGGATAAATATGCATTAACCGATACTGCAAAAGAGGTACTATCCCCAAGCCCCTGGTCATCCAGGCACCAATATGTACAGGAGTCCAATCCAGAAAGGCCATCATTCCAGGCACCTCCGTTGTTTCCTGCAAAAAAACCGGATCCAAGACGCTTAACCCATTTTGATTCAACCGGATAAGTCATTTTGCAATAACAAGTCAAAGGGGTGCCCTTGTTAGCAAGTCCCGACGTACTACCCCAACTAAAATAATGTTCCGGCAATACATCATATGTATCCGCACCATCTGTCAAATATGAAAACATAGCAAAGCCACGATACGTTTGCCCATCACAAGTTATCTCCCATTCTGCTTCACCCAATGTTTGGACGGTACAATTCTGGCTTGATGTTGATGGTTTATATACGCATTGTGTTGCGGCGTTTGCAGACGTGGCCATTATTGCACCGACCGCGGTTAATGTTAAAAGTTTTTTCATTTGTTTACTCCTTTTCTTGTTTTTCGCGAAAAAACAAAAACCACCGCGCAAAACGAAGTGGTCAGGAGGTTAGTAACAATCTCTAAGTATTGTGTGCTTATTCAATATATTCGCAACCCTCCTGACCAGTAAGATTCAGGAGTTTTTTTATTTAACGTTCGGGTTCAGATACGAAAAAACACGCCATCGGCGCGCCGGATTTCGCTTCCAAACGCTTAGAGCACGGGTTACTACACCCCATTATGGCAAACCGCCATAACACACGTATTATAACCGATTGTTTCCATTTGCGCAATTGCAATGATAAATAAAAGTTTATCTAAGTGATTAATAGTATCCGACACTCACCACTAAAAAATCCCCCATTCGGGGGATTTTTAATTATCTTCTTCTATATCTTCTTCATCAACCTCAACCGCGTTCAGGTCAATTTCCTTTGGAATGCCCAAGATATCTTCAATCTTGTCGGACGCCGCATCCAAATCCATTTTATGCAAAACGGCAAATTCCTGGGCCATACGTTCCAGGGCGCGCAAATATAACTGACGGGCGGAAAACGTCATTGTGTCCGCCGCACTGCGTCGTTGCAGGTCACGTACAACCTCGGCCAATTTCATTGGATCGCCCGAGTTAATATTTTCTTCGTACTGGGCGGCGCGACGTGCCCAAATCATACGCTTTACACCGGCTTTGCCTTTGGCGGATGCGATGGCTTCGTCCATTTGTTTTGTCGATGACAATGGACGCAAGCCTGAAATCTCGGCCCGTTCCAATGGCACACGCAACGTCATATGATTGCGTTCAAAATCGATTACCATCATTTTTATTTTTTGACCGGCGATTGTTTGCTCTTCTACACGAACCAATTTTCCAACACCCTGGGTTGGGTAAACAACATACTGACCGGCTTTGAAATCTAACTTCTTACTTGGCATTTTTACACTCTTTATCGGTTTTGCCATTCTCTCTGTCCTGGCTATTATACCACAAAAAAGCAAAAAAACAAATCACCGAAATAAAAAAATAAACAAAAGCCCCCAAAAAAGAGGGATTTTTATATAATTATCTTATAATACGACGCGGTGCACTGGTCCGTCGAATTGCAGAACCACGAACCTGTTCCACGGTCTTCTTTTCCTCGCGACAGTCCCAAACACCATCCGCGCCCAAGAACGCCGTCTGTCCTGCGGGACACGTATGCTCTTCCAGGCGCCATGTAAAACAAGTCCCCTTTTGATATGATTGATACGCACTTTCTGGGTTATACGTGCCACGCACATAGATTCCGTGTTCCCCATCCCAGGTCCCCGGCACCTGACCCGCGCACCATTTTCGCTCGCCCCAACAGGTCACAGATTTTCCGCCAACCTCTAATTCATATGCTGTGGATGTTGTCTTATACCCGCTGTTTGGGGTATCACCCCGCCCCATTGGTTTGCCCGTTTCCAAATCAACGCACCATAATTTCTGACATTCGGCCGCATCCAGACCATCTATTTTTTTATGAGATGTCAGGACATACCCCGGCCCACACGTAAAATCGGCATTCGCCGCCGCGAACGCATCAACGACAAACAAACATAAAATCAGTAAAAACATTCTCTTCATAACAAACATTTTACACTTTTTTTCAATGTTTTACAAATAGATATTTTACTGCCCCAGGCCTGCCGGACTGAAACGCCCGATATTGTTAAACAATTCTTCGATTGCATTCAGTTCAATCGCCGCCGGAATTTGGGTTTCGCCGTCTGCGACAACAACATCTGGCAAGTCCGCATCGTGCAAAATCGCCGTCTTTACAACACGTTTTCCCCGGACCCAGGCCAACAGAACCGTTTCATCTGTATACGTCTGTTTCAATGGGCCACGATAATTCTCGTCGGCACCAAAATAAATCCAGACTGTATCGCCGTGAATAGTTTTCACCTGGGGGGCACCAATTTTTTCCTGTAATTGATCTGTTGTTTTAATATCCGCCACGACCGCGTCCAGATTTTCCGGAAAAACATAGCCACGATGTTTGGTCTGGAATGTGCACGCCGCTATGGCAACACAACAAATCAACACAGACACGATTGTACGAAAAGACCTTTGCACTTTCATATTACCCTTCTCCATTTTCTTTGACGCACGGCTTGTTAATCATTGCAAAATCCGCGATATGCTTTTTCAGTTCGCTTTTATAAGCATTATTTGCCTTGGCCAAATCAACAAGTTTGTTAAATTGCGGGTTTGCCGCACGCGCCGCTGCAAATCGGGATTCTGTTTTCAGGAACTCTTCCAATGGCAACGGATTATCAACCGATGAATCCATCGTCAATGGATTGTGCCCATCTGCAATCAGACGCGGATCGAATCGGAACAATGGCCACGCCCCTGTTTGTACCATCTGGGTCTGGTGTTCAACCCCGTTTTGCAGGGAAAATCCGTGCGCAATACACGGCGCGTACGCCAATATGATTGATGGCCCGTTAAAAGATTCTGCCTCGCGGAATGCGCGGATTGCCTGGGCCTGGTTTGCACCCATTGCAATTTGTGCGACATATGCGCCCGACATCATCGCGATTAGGCCCAAATCTTTCTTGGCGTGATCTTTACCACCAATGGCAAACTTCATACTGGCGCCAAATGGCGTAGATTTCGACTGTTGACCACCGGTGTTCGAATAGCCCTCGGTATCCAGAACCAATATATTTACATTTTCACCACTGTGCAATATATGATCAACACCACCATATCCAATATCATACGCCCATCCGTCACCGCCGATAATCCAGACAGACTTGTCAACGATTTCGCCAATTAAACTTTCCGCCAGACGCGCACGCTCGCCCGATACAGTGGCCAATTTTGCACGCAATTGTTCCTCTATCTCGCGCTGTTTGGCTGGATCTGTTTCATCAAATATTTCTTCGACGTTTTCAATTCCAACCTCGAACAATAATGATTTCAGATTTTCGCGTTTCTGATTCAAGGCCAAACGCATTCCCAAACCATATTCCGCATTATCTTCGAACAACGAATTAGACCACGCCGGCCCGCGACCATTGCGATCTTTGGTCCACGGCGTTGTCGGCAAATTCGCCCCATAAATAGACGAACAGCCCGTCGCATTTGCAACAACCATTCTGTCCCCGAATAAATGCGCCAGCATTTTTACATACGGTGTTTCGCCACATCCCGCACACGCCCCCGGGAATTCAAAATAATGTGGCAACAATTCAATGTGTTTTGGAATATTCAGATTTAATTTTTCGCGTTCCACATCTGGCAACTTTTCCGCCGCATTAAACGCCGCCTGATTTTTTTCCATAACATCCGTCGCATTCGCCATAGATAACGCATGAACCGGACAGTTTTTCACACAAACATTGCACCCCGTACAATCCGCCGGCGAAATATTCAATGTATAATACATATTCGCCCCCAGTTCTGGCGTCTTCATTGGAACAACGATTACACCCTGGCTGCGTGCTTGTTCGGCCTGCTCTTCTGTCATAACCTTGATATGAATTGCCGCGTGTGGACACAGCATAGAACACTTTCCACACTGGATGCATTTTTCCAAATCCACCGTTGCAACACGTGGCGACACGGCACGCTTTTCATATTTTGACGTACCAACCGGATATTGCCCACCACCAAATTCACCATCAACACGGAACCGCGACACGGGTATTGCATCACCACGTTGCGCCGCCATTTCGCCCAAGGTACCCGCAATTTCCGCCGGCGTATCCAGCGTCATAGCCGGCACAAAGTCCGGCGCAAAATTAGATACCGAAGACGGCAACTGATATTCACGCAGATATTCTGCGGCCTTGTCCACCGCGGCCCAGTTTGCCTCTACAATTTCCATACCTTTCTTCTTGTATGTTTTTTCAATTGCAACCTTGGCACTTTGTGCGGCAACCGCCGGATCAATAACACGTGTTAAATTAAAGAAATTCAGCATAATAAACGTGTTAATACGATTCCCCAGCCCCAATTCCGCCGCCGCCGTATTCGCATCCAAGAAGAACACACGCGCACGAATCCGCATCAGATGTTCTTGGACATCACGCGGCAGGTTTGCAAACGCCACATCCGGCGCCATTGATGTGTTAATCATTACCGTACCACCCGCGCGCAGACCACGGAATACATCAAAACGCTGTGCAATCATAAAGTTTGAAACACTGATAAAATCCGCCACCTCTACCAAATATTGGCTTTTGATTGGCGCATCTGAAAATCTGATATGCGACGCGGTCAGTCCGCCGGATTTTTTAGAATCATACACCGCATAAGATTGGGGATATAATTCAGAATTTTCCCCAACAATTTTAACGATATTTTTCACCGCACCGACGGTACCGTCACTGCCGATACCATATAATATGGCGGTTTTGAAATTTGGATCTTCGACCGAGAACGCCGGATCCGTCTTTAACGACAGGCCCGTTAAATCATCATCAATTCCAACGGTAAAGTTATGCTTTAATTCGCCACACATCATATTTTCATAAATCGCCTTGACATCACGTGGCTTGAATTCTTTGGACCCCAGGCCATAACGCCCACCAAAGACGTTTGCCGCATCACCCACCACAGATTTCATATCTAAATACAGTGGTTCGCCCAATGCCCCCGGTTCCTTTGTACGGTCCAAAACCGCAATATTCTTGACAGATTTTGGCAACGCCCCCCGCAACGCATCAACCGGGAACGGGCGATACAAATGCACCTTTACCAATCCTAATCCCGCCGGCAAATGCGCCAGTGTTTCTTCAATTGTCTCGCACGCACTGCCCATTGCGACGATTACGTGTTCGGCGTTTTCATCACCAACATATTCCACCAATTTATAGTTACGCCCGGTCAATTTCCCAAATTCATCCATACATTCCTGAACAATTTCGGGGGTTTTGTTATAAAGCGGATTTGCCGCCTCGCGTCCCTGGAAATAGACGTCTGGATTTTGCGCCGTACCACGAATAGTTGGCTTGTCCGGCGTCATACCACGGGAACGGTTTGCCAACACCAACGAATCCGGAATCATTTTACGCAACACATCGTCGTCAATACGTGTCAGGCGGGATTCTTCGTGACTGGTGCGGAACCCATCAAAGAAATGCAAGAACGGAACGCGCGACCGCAATGTTGCCGCGTGCGCGATTGCCGCCATATCGTGCGCCTGTTGAACATTATGCGACGACAGCATCGCAAACCCCGTCGACCGCACAGACATAACGTCACTGTGATCGCCAAAGATAGACAGTGCGTGTGTCGCCAACGCGCGTGCCGCCACGTGCATAACAAACGGCGTCTGTTCACCGGCAATTTTGTACATATTCGGAATCATCAATAACAATCCCTGGGACGCGGTAAACGTCGTGGCCAACGACCCCATCTGCAACGCACCGTGCATTGCGCCGGCCGCCCCCGCTTCGGATTGCATTTCGATAATTTGTGGTATTGCGCCCCAAATATTCTTTTTATGCTGAAACGACCATTCATCGGCCAATTCGCCCATAGTACTGCTGGGGGTGATTGGATAAATTGCCGCGAAATCAACACATCTGTACGCGACATCGGCCGCCGCCCAGTTTCCATCAACAATCAATTTAGACATACTTTCTTCCTTACCTGAATTAAATAACGGTCCAATAATACCCCCATTTAATCCCCAAGGCAAGATTTATCGTAAATAAAAATCCCGCCCCGGCCACCGCAAAATTAAAAATTTTGTGGCTGGTCATCCGGCGGGATTTTTTATGACATTGGACACGCATCGGTAAATTCATATGCGCCGATGTCATCGGTATACGACACGCCCGCCGGCGCATACATTATACAATCCCCAGATGGGCTGGACACCAAACACGATTCCGCCGTACCAACCGAAATTGTGCCACTGGGGCAACTTGTTGCAATGGTGATTTGCGGCTCATCAATTGCGATATAACCCGTCGGGCACGATGTTGACGGCGCGGTGGCGTACGCCACAATTGGCGCGCCCGCTAACAAAAATATTATTTGTTTCATTCGCACCACCTTAATTTGCCAATGAACCAAACAGCGCGGACAGGAACGAGGAAAGGTTCCGGGCGGCGGTCCCACAGTTGGTCGAACAGCCGTGCGCGCAATTACCGGCGGACGTGGCCGTGTTGAGGAACACCCAAGACGACACGGCTGGCTCAACCATTTTGCACCAGCAATATATATTGGTCGTATCCGTTGCGCTGCTTACCGTTGTAATTGCGTCCGATGTGCCATATTGTGCGTCCGCTTTTTCGTTAGAGCACATCGCAATTCCCTTAATCGGGACACTGGTGTCATTCGTTGTACACGTTGCGGACCAATCCGCTTTACCCGACCTCACTGTCGATCTACACGTGGTGGTCGATGAATCCAACGCCACACATTTTTGCACAGCGATTGCGGGCGCGGCAAGCATTGCGCCAATCGCGGTTATTGTGAAAAGTTTTTTCATTTGTTCAACTCCTTTCATTGTTTTTCGCGAAAAAACAAAAACCACCGAATAAATTCGAGTGGTCAGGAGGTTGACTACAATCAATACGAATTGTGCTGTTTATTCAATATATTCACAGCCCCCCTGACACGTAATGTTCAGGAGAATAATTTTTCGTTTGAAAACAGACCGACACTCCATCCAGCAAATGATGGAACGGTGGGCACTCTCAAACGCGCATTGCACGGGTTCTGACACCCCATTATGGCAAAATCACCATAACACACACATTATAACCAAATGTTTCTCATTCTGCAATTGCGAAGATAAATAAAAGTTTAATTAAGCCACTAAATTACAACGTGATGGCGCGATGGGCTATCTTATAATAAAAAACCCGCCGGATGGCGGGGATTTTTTATCTTTGTACCTGGCGGGCCAATTCGGAAATAAATGTACGGCGCAACTGTCCATTATTTGCCAATTTATACGCCAAACCATCTGCACCATAAAACGCCGCGACCGATATCTTGGAATAATCTTCGACCCCCAACCAGCACGGCACAACCGGTAAAATTTTACCCGTTGTTTTATCACGCAAAACCAATGTGCCAACGATATTACGGTCACGCTTGTATTTCACCGCGGCTGCAACATTGCCATTGCCCGGATATTCTGCATCCGTTGTCGACATTGTAACCGACGCAACCACTTCCAGACCCTGCATTTCCGGTTCCATTTCAACCATACGCTTCATATCAACCGCATTCCGGGCATCAATACTTTGATTACCCATTGTAAATCCTAAATATTTTGAACGATTCCATACATCTGTATCAAAATTATAATAAACAATATTGTCATACGACGCACCGAACAGACTTTTCATCTTGACGGTGGTTAAAATTTCTTTTTCAGACGTCGTTGCAACCTCTGGCTTGGTTTTAAAATTATAATACCCAATACCAATGTTTTGCAACAATGCCTGCCATTTTGGATTCAGTTTCTTTGTTTGTCTATTCATAATAATATTTCCCTTGGTCATTATTTTTAGTGGACAAAATATATCACACAAACACAATTTGTCAATTAAAAATATCAGGGGGCAAAAAACACCCCCTGATATTAAGATTTTTTACAGACGTCGTATATTACATCTCGTACTGATGCTTGGTACAATCAATCCCGCGTTCGCTTAACATTTTGCCAACCGCGAACGGAACCGCATTCTTGGCATTCCCAAAACGCGCCACCTTTGCACCATTGTTAAAAATATTCACCTTGTTGGTCATATTCAATGTCCTTTTTACACAACATCTCTCTGACAGGTTAGAAATATATACCAAACAAATCTTTTTGTCAAGTATTAAATTCCCCCATCTATCAAGACATTATTCCGCGCACCCATATTCACCACAGGTTGCACCAGAATATTCCTCTACCTCGATTGCGAATGGCGCCGCCGCGGCCGGTTCTTCATAATGCACTTCTTTTACGACACGCACGCGACGATTTTCGGCATTTGGTGTATTATCCGGTGTTGGCACCGCCAAATCTTCTTCGCCGGCGGATACGGCAACAATCTGGCTGGCGGGAATACCATATTGGATTAACATTTTCTGGACCGCCTCTGCCCGACGCCCACCCAATGCATAGTTATAATTGCTGGTCCCGGCGGTATCTGTATGTCCAACCACAGAAACCTTGATATTCTTGTTTTCCTGGGTTGCAGATGCCAATTTCTGAATCAGTTCCTGGTATTCCGGTTTAATTGTCGCTTTGTTAAAGTCGAAACGGATTTCAAAAACTTCTTCCATAACGTGCTGTTGCGGGGTCAAAGGAATCTGCTGAACCTTTATCATCGTCTTTTCGCCCTGTGCGGCCTGAATCTGGTCCAGACGCGCATTTATTGCCGCCAATTCAGAACGCATTGCCATCATCATATCGATAAATTCCTGGCGCGTGACCAATTCTTCACTAACCATTGGAATTTCGGAACACGGTTGCCCCTCGGGGCAGTTTTCACATTCAGGACACGGCAACCCCTCTGGACACAGTTGCTGTTCACACGGGGTAACGACCTGTTCTTCTTCTATGATAACCAGCGGATTTATTACCGCATTTAAACATTCCTTGTCACCTTTTGGACAATCACGTGGTGCAACAGTATTGTTACTGTTGCGAACACTGTTATCATTTGCGCTTTTGCTGATTGTTTTGTCACCACCATAGATATTTTGATTAAAGACCACCGGCTGAACAGGCACCGGGTTAATTAAGTGTTCCGGCACATTCACGTTATTGACGATAATTACCCCCTCACGCGGGCGGGCCGAATCCGTCATCGCCGACATACTGCGCGTTTCAGGATAATAAGTTTCCGTCTGAACAATTTTTTCGGTCGCGCATTCACCATTTACGCATCCGGTCATCGTCGTTGATTCAATTGATGTTTCCACAGACGACGCGGTTGACGCACGAACAACGTTAATCACACGTCCATCCTTGCAATCCGCCAGGGCAGATATTGTTTTCTGGAACCTGTCACGACATTGGGATGCGGTCTTCATCTGGCCACTGGCGGTTGCAGACAACCAACAATCAAATTTTGCCTGGGCCTCTGCCGCTAATTGTGGATTATTATCCGCCGCATCTGTCTTTAATTGATCCATCAATTGATTATATGCATTATATAATTCAAAGGACATTTGTTCATCTTCAACCGGCCAATTATCCAACGATTCTGGGAACGGCGTTTCACCACTGAACGCGGCGACCGCCTTGTTCGCGAACAATTCGCCCATATCAACAAAGCCACTGGTCCGCGCATTATAAATCGCGTACGAACGATAATTCATCGCCAATTGATTCAGGAAAGAATCCTTGTGCGGGGCCGAATAGACATCCAGACCCTCAACATAATCAACGGTTGGCGTTGCGATTGGCCCCCATTGATCCGCGTCACGATTTGATCCGGCACAGCCCGTTAAAACGACCACAGACGTCGCCATCAGCATACGCGCAACAAACAACAAAGATAACTTATTTCTCATCCCTGAATCCTTTTTATAATCTATATTATTATACGATTTTTTGCAGTATTAGTAAAGCATAAAAAATTCCGGCAAAACCGGAATTTATTTATTCATAGTATTGGTAATAAAACTGCCGATTGATGACAGGCCACCCATTGCACCATTACCACCAACAACACCACTGACCGTGTCCATAATTGATGCCGTGCTGGTCTTCTGCCCCAGATTGCCAATAGATTCCGTCAAGAAACTTCCCCAAAGGGCCTTTTTTGCTTGATTTAATTTCGCGGTCGAACATTTTTCAATTTTTGCAATCAATTTTCCAGCCGTTGTTGCCTCTTGCTTGGTATAATCGGCCTCTGTAAAGTCAACCAGATTAAATATTTCATAAATATCGGACATAGTCTTCTGATTTTTGCCACACGAACGCGAACCGTCATCACAATATGTTGCCGTTCCAACACGTGGGAAATCCTGCCATACCATACCTTCGTTCCCGTCCCCCTTAAAGGAATCATAGCAAATTTCATATTCATCGCCCATCATCACGGCAATTTCAACCGCCGTTTGATATCCGCCAATTCCACTTGACACCTCACAGGGTTTACGTTTCAAGATGCGCTGAACATCTTCGGCACTGGCCGCACCGGTTTTCGCCCATTCTTTGACCGTTTCGTTTACAAATGAGATTTCCGCAGACGTTGGCTGACACTCTGCACTAAGCGCATTAACCTTTTGATTAAGGGCCTTGACCCCCGACACCAGGGTCAGCGCCGTTCCAACCAAACTGCCCGCGCCATCCAGTTTTGATGCCTGTTGCGTGGCAACGGGCGACGCCTTTTTAATAGACACCGCCGCCGTGGCCGGCATTGCGACCACACAAATACAACCGATAAAAAATCGCAGGGCTTTATTCATCTCTCTTGTGAAGCATTATAACATAAAAACTTTTTCAGATAAATATAAAAATTGCTTTTTTGTTTTATGCGCGGTAAAGTGAACACGTGCACAAAGATAAACGGAATTTTATTATATTCTTTAAACATAGACGCCTTAAACGCCTGTGGCAGTTTTTCTTTACCGGTTGGGGCCTGGTGATGGTGGTTGCATTGATTGCTACATCGCTTTTTACACGTGAATTATTGTGGACCCCGATATCTGCGATAAATATGACCGACATTGTCACAAATCAGTTCAAGATGTCAAACGCATCCTTTGCGGGCACTGATCAAAACGGCGAACCCTTTCGGTTGCGGACAAAAACCGGCCGCCAGGAATATGATAACCCCAACATTATATATATGGACAGTGTATCTGGCAACGCAATTCGTGTTCAGGACGGCGAGCGTGTCAAATATGACTTTGTTGCAAATAGCGGCGAATACAATCGCAAGGCAAAAAACATCCGCCTGATTGGGAATGTAAAAATCTACATCAGCAACGGCGACAAAATATTTACAGACGAAATGGTGATTAAATTATGAAGCAATCTGTACTGCGTGTTGAACATTTGTCAAAAACATACGGCAAACGTATGGTTATCAAAGACGTATCACTGGTCGCGCGCCAGGGCGAATCGGTTGGCCTGCTTGGCCCAAATGGTGCAGGAAAGACGACGGCATTTTATTGCATAACGGGCCAATTATCGGCAACGGGGGGACAAATATTCTTGAATTCCCAGAATATCACACACCTGCCATTTTATCAGCGCGCACGGCTGCATATCGGATATCTGCCCCAGGAAAACAGTGTTTTTCGCGGTCTGACGGTGGAACAGAATATTATGGCAATATTAGAAGTTGTTGAACCAGACAAGAAAAAACGCCAAAAGAAATTGGATTCGTTATTGGAAGAATTTTCGATTTCATCCCTGCGGCGCAGTCCGGCAACCGCCCTGTCGGGTGGCGAACGTCGCCGTGTTGAAATTGCACGCGCATTGGCAAATGACCCAAAGTTTATATTACTGGACGAACCATTTGCGGGAATTGACCCGATTGCGGTAAACGACATACGTGGCCTGGTATCACAATTAAAGAACCGTGGCCTGGGGGTTATTATTACCGACCACAACGTTCGCGAAACATTGGGCATCACCGACCGCAGTTATGTTTTACACGACGGCAAAATTCTTAAACACGGCACAACCGAAGAAATCGTAAAAGACGAAAAGGTAAAAAAAGTTTACCTGGGCGAAGATTTTGTTATGTAAAAAAAACCGGCAACGCCGGTTTTTTAATTAAGCGACTTTCTGCTGTGCCTGCATCAGCATTTGCATACGGATAATTTCTGCCATATTTACGATACGACCAGACGCCTGGGCGAACTGTGGTTTCATATCCGGCTTTTTAACAGACTTTTTAATTTTATCCGCTATTTCTTTATCGCGTTGCTCTTGGGAAATTGAACGCGGTCTTTCCACAGAGCGCGAAGTAATCTGTTTTGAATTTGACGCCGATTTCGGTTGGGGCGCAACATTGGAATTTACCCCCGGTCGACCAGTGACCTGTTCGCCTGACTTGGTCTGCGGAACCATCGCTTTTTGCTTTGCATCCACCGACATCGCTGGTTTCTGATGTTCAGATTGCGCGGCAACACGTACCGGTTGTTTCGCCGCTTGATTTGCTTGTGATTTATCCATTTCAAATTTGCACTGGGATGTCAGCATTGTTATCTCGCCCATTGCCGAACGAATATTACGAATGGCATATTCACACATCTGACGCGGGTCACCATTAAAGACCGCATCACGTTGTGGATGGGCCATTATGTGACGTGGCCACGTTTGCTTGTGCGTTTCGTGCATAATTTTCAAGAATTGTGTCGCCGGATTATTTTCATCACGTGCATTTAATATATTTTGCGCCTGGGTAAATGCGGTCTGCCACGCGGTACCCAGATTCTTTTTATTTGTCCAATTCAGGCACGACAAACCAAAGTATAATTTTAAATATGCGTTGCCCAGTTGACGTTTCTTATCCGCGTCCAGTTTAATATGTGCGGATTTGATATGTAATTTTTCCTGAATCTCAGGGCTGTGTAATAAATTTTGAATATTATTCATATCGGACCCCTTTGGTTAAAAATTCCCGCGGCCTGACCACCCCAGGAAATATATATAGGTCACCCGTCATATATTTTCAAGGGGGCCGTGTCAAGAAAAAAGATTTTTTGACATATGTCCTATAACAATGCAAAATATGAATGTTCATACCGAAACAACGTACTGTTGCCAAGAATGGGCGGTATGGGTATGAACCCGCATCTTGCCAATAATGGGGGTGTGGCATTCATCGAAAACCAAGGAGTTAAATGATGAACAAAACATTAAAAGCAGCCGTTGCATTATCCGTTTTGGCGGCACCTGCATACGCTGCGAATCTGGAAAACCCACTGTATATGCCGAAACAAAATCAGATGTATTCAAAAACATCTGTTGGCGTTATGTACAAGGTTGCAGATGATTCAACCGCACACGTGAAGAAAGAACACGATGGCGTAACAGAATTCCCAATCTGGCGTTTACACGAAGATTTGGGCTATGGTATCACAGACCGCCTGGAAGCGTATGCCAAGGTTGGCTATACACACGACGGCGACATCGACCGCAAGGGTATGCACCAGGGTCGTGTTGGTTTGAAATACCGTGCCTTTGAAACGACAGATGGCTTTGCGTGGGACATCTATGCCGACGCACACCTGGGCGGGGTCAGTCCAATGAGTGGTTCATATGGTTTGAACGGCTTTGATTATGACAATTATTCAAATGGTCGCTGGGGATTCCACGCGGGAACCCAGGTTGGTAAAACTTGGTCCAAGTTTACCGGCGCAGCATTCTTTGAAGTACTGCAAACATTTGGAAACGACAACAACGAAATCGATATCTCTAATTCTCAGTTAGCACCATTGGCTGCAATGGGAATGCCAATGGAAATCTCTGTTGATTTGAAATCTACAACCGAATTTAATGCCGGTTTAAAGACTTTCTATCAAATTGATGATCGTTGGTCCGTTGGTGCTGGGTTTACATTTAAACACCACGAAGACAACGGTGTAGAAGGCTTGGCAACATCTGTTCCTAACAACCCATATATCTTGGGTGCTGTATCTCAGCTGGAAAAACAGGTAAAAGATATGAACGATGGATTTGATGAATACATCATTTCATTGTCTGGTTCATACCAGTTGACAGATGCAACGCAAATCACACTGTACGGTGAATACACATTCGACGACGCACACCAGATGTCACAAAACGGCACTGATGTAAAGGCCGAAATCGGCGCACGTGTTAACGTTGTATTCTAAAAAATACAGAAAAAACAAAAAACTAACATATATTGGACAAAAATCCCGCATTCCGCGGGATTTTTTTATTTTTGACGTATGAACGGCTCAACCGCTGTAAAACAATTTGTCATATGCCATACCGCATCATACAGTGCCTGTTCCGCGGCGGCGATATCACAGCGATGCTCAAAACACGGTTTCCACCCACGTGTAAACGCAGAATATTTCTTTGTCGCCGCATCATAGAAAATAACATTTCCCGCCACTTTATAACCACGCTTGTTATAATCCATCGTACGATCATCCAAATACGTCTTGGCCGCAATCGCCACTGGCACACGCCCCGCCAGCACCGAACTTTGACGACATAAATCCTGAAAACGCGGGATACGTAACATAATACCGCGCCCACCAATAACTGGTGTATTGTTATACCAGCGGCGATTTATTTTACCTTGGACCAAATCATACATAACAACATTGTTCAGGGATTCGCCCAGCATAAACTCGGCCATTTTACGACTAAGCGGCAACCGCCCATCACGTGGTGTCTTGGTATTTTCAAAAATATCATTTAATTCCGGATGAAATATATCTTCTATGGATTTCATTATTGACCACCTTACTTATGTTTGTACGCCAAAACATATGGCACGATTTTATCAACCGCCCCACCCCCAATCCAGGCACGCGGAATCAAAATCGTATTTCCCATTCCCGCCGCCATTTTGGGCACAGATTCACCATTTTTTGCGTTAATCAGTTCTGTTAATTCCACTGCAACCCCGTCAATCTGTCCCGGGATAATAAATGTCACCGTATCACCCACGCGTGTTTCGTTGCGTAATTCAAAGACTATATTTTCATCCGTCACATCCACCACAACACCCGCCGCGTGATAATCCGATGTACTGCGCGTGGTGTCATAGTTATGGGCATCTGGCCCCAACGGCCCATCAAAGAATGCCGTTGTATATCCACGTGTTTCCAGGCGATTAAGTGCATCCATAAATGGCGCCGGGTCAAAGTTTTCCGGATTCGCCGCATACGCATCCATCGCACACCGATATGCATTTACAACCGACCCGACATAGTATTCAGACCGATTACGCCCCTCTATCTTTAACGAATCCGGTGCGGCCGAAATAACATCCGCCAACCGTGGCATCAGGCACAAGTCTTTGGAATTCATAATATACGCACCACGTTCGTCCTCTTCGATTGGCATTTCAACGCCACTGTCGCGTTCACGCAAAATCACATCGTATTTCCAACGGCACAACTGGGCACACGCCCCGCGATTTGCCGGCCGCCCCGTAATAAAGTTAGACAACAAACACCGCCCCGAATACGACATACACATAGCCCCGTGGACAAAGATTTCCAACCCCACATCCGGACACGCCGCCCGAATGGACTTAAACTCGGCGTGGGTCACCTCTCGCGCCAGAACACATAACTTCGCCCCCGCATTTTGCCAGAATTTAACCGTTTTCGCCGAACAAATATTCGCCTGGGTTGAAATATGAATTGGCATATCGGGAAAGTTTTCCCGCACCCACATAACAATCCCCGGATCTGACACAATCAGTGCATCCGGCTGCAAATAGCGAATAACATCAGCCACGCGTGGCATATTGTCATATTCAAAATCGTGCGCAAACAGGTTAAAGGCCAGATAAACCTTCTTGCCCGCCGCGTGCGCTAATTCGATACCCTGCTTTACGCCATCGACATCAATCTTGGCCCGCGCCCGCATTGAAAAGCCCGGCAAACCCGCATAAATTGCATCTGCGCCATATAAAATGGCGGTTTTGAACGCGTCCAGCGTCCCCGCCGGCGCCAACAGTTCTGGTAATTTTACTTTATTCATACCCCCTATTTTGCCCCAAATATTTATAAAGGCAAGGGAATTATGATTAAACCAGAGCTCTTGCAACAGACACATAAGCCGACATATATCGTGCCATAAATCCCCAGTCAGGGTCGCCATTTGCTTGAGCAGGCAATTTTATATTTAATTTCGCCAATTTATCTGCAGATAACATTTTGCTGTAATTAAAACAACTGCCGATTTTTTTCAAAACCGTACAAATAAATAATGCATTATGTTTATTCAGGTTTTCATTATATAGTTTTAATACAGACGACCCCGCACCACCGCGCCCTGCAAAATCATGTTCTTGATAAAAAGCACTACCGTCTATAGGACTGACCGTTATACAATTTCCACGATCCAAATTTGGTTCACGTTCCGCATTAACATATCTTTCAACACCATTATTAAAATTACCAGATGCTACAAATGGTACCGTACCATCATCATAGTTTTTTGCACTACGTGCAATAGGACGGGCAATTTGAAAAAGTTGTCCGACGTTAAATTCTGCCCAATCGGATGTTTTTACTTCACGCCTTTCATTCTTAAATTTTTTTACTCTTACAAAATCAATCTGTGTGCGTGTGTAGATTTCTGCGATAAATTGCTCCATACAGTCCCAGTCCGGATTTCCATCTGGTGTTGTTGGCAGATAAATTGATTCTGTTGCCAATGCCTTTTGCGACCGTTTTTTTGCATACGAGTACCCAATCAACGAACCGTTTTTATTTATAAGCGTAGCCAAGAACAATGCGATATTTTTGGACATCTTGAACTTTGGTCGCAAGATTTCCACATGGTCACTTGCGGAAAAATCCTTATCTTGATAAAAGCACGACCCCAATACTGCACTGTCAACCGTCAAGCAATTACCCAATTCGGTTTTAATAGCATAATACCCAAATATCCCATTGTTTGTCGCCTGAGTTGTGACATAAGGATATTCACCGCCTCCACTAGATTCCAAAACCATTTTTTTGGTTGTTACGCTACCAGATATATCAAACAAATCAGTTAATTTGAATTTAGCCCAGTTTGAAATATCAACTGGTTTCGGTTGATTGTTATTTTTTATATAAGATAATAACCCACCCATCACTAATCCGCCTTTACATTACTAATTGTTATCTTAAAGTCTTTTTCGTCTATTTGCGACTCAAATAAAATATAATCTAAAACCGTTTTCTTAAAGTCTTTTTCGTCTATTGAAAATTCTTGTTCCGGCATCTTATAACACAAAGGTTCTGTTACCTTTAGCCACTGGACGGACGCATCCCCTGACTGTTTATAAATTACATCAACCCAATAATCTTCTAAAACCGGCCATTTTTTCCTGATATCATGACGCCCTTGATTCTTTACAGTTTCAAAACCATCGTCTGGAATCCAACACGAAAAAATTTGCTTATTTTCATGTTTTTCATGAGCCTTAAATATAAATATTGATGTGCTAGTCCCCGCCATACCCGCAAATATATCTGGTAATTTGATTATCTTTTGTAATGTGTGATTTTGTAGAATACGATCCGCTTTCTTTTTTTCCACCACCAATTTCTGATCTGGTAAAATAAACGCACAAATAGCACCATCCGCAACATTATCCAACACATTTTCAACAATCTCCATACAACCGTATTTTTTCTCATACGGTGGATTCATCAGTACACGCGTTATATTTCGTTCACGAATCCATTGACCGACCGCCGGTGTACGACTATCGTCATGCGTTAAATTTGTTTTGCCATCCTTGTGAATCAACATATTCGCACAAGCTAAGGTAAAGACCTCTTTATCAAACTCAACCCCAAACAGATGTTCATTTTTTATCTTCTTGACTGCTGCTTCATTCGCATTACCACCAACCTCACGTATCATATTTGCCATAGCCTTGGTCAAAAATGCCCCACTACCACAACACGCATCCAAGACTCTATCCTTGTAAGTAGTTCCTGTTATACGATACATCAATGAGGTTATATGATCGGGTGTAAAAACCTGTCCAGCCTCAGACTTGCCTTTATATCGAGTAAATTCATTAAAAAATATTCCCATAACATCTTCACCATTCCAACTGTCAGAATTCAAATGTTCAGAAATAGCATTCACAGAATCTATAAATTCATCTATAGCAGTTGCATTTTCAGAAAAATTACACTGAATTGATTTATAAGATTCTTCTATCAAATCCAACTTTTGATTTACTCGTCTGGAATCTTGATACGATCGCTTTAATGTCGACAAAACAGATGTATTCAATGTATCCCAATTCATTCCGTAATGCAACAATGCACCATATCGCTTAGCAACCAATGCACACGCCGTAAAAATCATACGATGATTCAAATTTTTTATACCAAAATTAAAATGTAAATTATCATTTATCTTTTTGGTAAGCGTATAAATCAAATTCTTATCAATCGTTGTTTCATCATATAGTTTCAAATAATACTCTTTAGCAAATAATTGATTCTGTAAATCTAACTTTTGGCCATCTTTATAAACAACAGCATCATATCCATTGTACAAAATACCTATAACTTTGTCATAACGCCGTTTTGCAATATCTACATTTTTTTGCAGCTCTCTAACCCATTCTTTTTTAGACAAATCTTTATCCGACGACTTTGCTTCAAGAATAATTGCCGGCTCATTTCTACTCTCAGGGAAGAACCATCCGTCTGGCTTGTCTACCACACCCTTGAACCCCAATTTATTAAATGTAGTCAACTGCCCAACACCCGCAACACACCCTTCAGAATTACACAAGCCCAAAATTTGCCCTGCTTCTGTTCTAACTTCATCTTCAGTCTTGAATTTAGCCATTTTCTACCCTTTCTCATCCAAAAACCATTAAGTTTATAATACACTAAAAAATGACAAAAATCAAACTGTATAGGCCTGAACAGCTGCCAAATAAAGTTTTATGATTTTTTGCTTGCGTTGTGTACTCAGATATGTATAATTGTGGGGCATTGCCGGTTTAGCTCAGTTGGTAGAGCGGCTGATTTGTAATCAGTAGGTCGTTGGTTCAAGTCCGACAACCGGCACCAGAATAACCCCTTGATTCAAGGGGATTTTTTGTTATCTCTTTCAAGCGTTTTACATTGCAATTTATACCAATGGGGCACAGGTGGGGCACTTGAAACAATAATCATCCACAATTCACAAAAATTCACAGCATTGAAAAACACCCAACAGTCTTGACATTTGGGCCACATATCCTAAAGTGATATGAAAGGAGAAAACTATGCTGTTTGGTGCGATTATTGGCGACATTGCTGGGTCTATGTACGAAGGCAAAAGACACGAAATTTATGACGATGTTCAGTTCTTTGGGGAATACTGCCGATTTACAGATGATACCGTTATGACCTGTGCGATTGCCCAAGCCATTATTGATCACAAAACCAAGGGTGTTGCGCTGGCGGATGCCGCAGTTGCCAATATGCAGGCGTTTGTACGTAAATACAACCATCGTGGCTATGGCAAACAATTTGTTCAATGGATTTACTCGGACGATCCACAGCCATATGACAGTTGGGGTAACGGCGGCCCTATGCGTGTCAGTCCATGTGCATGGGCGGCAAACACATTGGACGCAGCATTAGATATGGCCCGTACTGTGACCGCGGTAACACATAATCACCCAGAGGCATTAAAGGGTTCAGCCGCATTAGTAAGCGCAATATTCTTGGCCAGGACAGGTGCAAGCAAAGACGAAATCCGCCAACATATTATTGATAACTATTACCCTATGGATTTCACATTAGCGACCATCAGTGGCGAATGGCGATATGGCTGTTCCAGCCAGGTTACCGTCCCATTTGCATTACAGTCTTTCTTTGAATCAGAAACTTTCGAAGATTCAATCCGCAAAGCTATCTTTATAGGTGGCGACACAGATACGGTTGCGTCTATGGCGGGTGCGATTGCAGGGGCTTTCTATGGCTCCCCCGCAGAACACATTTCCAAATTGGACGGATTCTTGACCGTTCATCTGGCTCGTGTTACGCATACATTTAGACAGATGTTCTCACAAACACAACCAGACACCAGATTCCAGGTAATCGTCGGCGATATTACCAAGACACCAGCCGACGCAATTGTAAATGCGGCAAATGAATCACTATTGGGCGGTGGTGGAGTAGATGGAGCAATCCATCGAGCAGCAGGTCCAGAATTATTAGCAGAATGCAGAACTTTGGGCGGCTGTCCAACTGGCCAAGCCAAAATGACAAAAGCCTATAACCTGCCCGCTAAATTTGTTATCCATGCAGTTGGCCCAGATTACACAGAATGGGAGCCTGAGACAGCGGAAGCATTACTGACGGACACATATACATCAATTATGCAGATTGTGGCACAGAATCCAGAAATAACAACCATTGCAATCCCGGCCATATCCTGTGGGATTTTCGCATTCCCATTAGAACGTGCAACTGAAATTGCAATCAATACAATAAAAAGCAAAATGCCATCGCATTTAAAGCAAGTCCAATTTGTGGTCAGCAATAACAACATTGCATCGGTTTATTTAAATCTGATATGATACCGACAGCCACATATCGTGCCGAGGGTGCGTTGCGACTAGACATATAATTTCAATCTGATATAATTTGATTGCACAACGCAAGAACACAGAGATAGTTGCGGCTAGACATCTAATTCCAATCTGATATAATCACGTGCACGCAAACCGTTCGGTGTTTTATGTTGCGGCTAGACATCTAATTCCAATCTGATATAATTTAGATTCAACCTTGATGATTGCAATTTGTTGCGGCTAGACATCTAATTCCAATCTGATATAATCGCACCATTATGCGTTTCCGCGCGCGACAAGTTGCGGCTAGACATCTAATTCCAATCTGATATAATAATAAGTATTGCAAGGAAATCCGCAGGCAGGTTGCGGCTAGACATCTAATTCCAATCTGATATAATTATCGAGGTTCGCGAAGATACGTTTACGCCGTTGCGGCTAGACATCTAATTCCAATCTGATATAATCGCACCATTATGCGTTTCCGCGCGCGACAAGTTGCGGCTAGACATCTAATTCCAATCTGATATAATAATAAGTATTGCAAGGA
>JAFVSL010000006.1 GCA_017503725.1 Alphaproteobacteria bacterium
CCGATTTTTTTCTTGCAATTATACTTATCTTGCCCCACAATCTTGGGGCATTTTAATTTAATCACACAAGGAGAAACCATGAGCAATAAATGGGTATATACCTTTGGTAATGGCCAGGCCGAAGGTCAGGCAGATATGAAAAATCTGCTGGGTGGCAAGGGTGCAAACTTGGCTGAAATGAACTTGGTTGGATTGCCGGTGCCGGCGGGCTTTACGGTAACAACCGATGTATGTAAATATTACTATGAAAATGGGCAAACATATCCCGCCGATTTAATGGACCAGGTGCGTGCCGGTATTGCACACGTTGAATCCATTATGGGTAAGAAATTCGCAGACTTGGAAAACCCATTGTTGGTTTCGGTCCGTTCGGGCGCACGTGTATCTATGCCGGGTATGATGGACACGGTTTTGAATTTGGGCTTGAACGATGACACGGTCAAGGCATTGGCAAAAATTTCCGGTAACGAACGCTTTGCATACGATTCATATCGTCGCTTTATTATGATGTTCAGCGAGGTTGTTATGGGTGCCGACATTGATTTGTTTGAACACACCCTGGAACGTATGAAGGAAGACAAGGGCTATAAACTGGATACAGAATTGACGGCCGACGATTTGAAAGACCTGGTTGAGAAGTTCAAAGAAATCGGTGTTAAAATTGGCAAAGTATTCCCCCAGGATCCTTGGAAACAGTTGGAAATGGGTATTGGTGCGGTATTCGGCTCTTGGATGAGCAAAAAGGCCATCACATATCGTAAATTGAATAATATCCCGGCCGATTGGGGTACCGCCGTTAATGTTCAGGCAATGGTATTCGGTAATTCCGGTGATGATTCTGCCACCGGCGTATGCTTCAGCCGCGACCCAGCAACTGGCGAAAACAAATACTATGGTGAATACTTGATTAACGCCCAGGGCGAAGACGTTGTTGCGGGTATTCGCACACCACAGCCAATGAGCAAGGATGATTCTGGTCGCCTGTCACTGGAAGAAGCGATGCCAGCGGTATATCAGGAACTGTGTGATGTTCGTGAAAAACTGGAAAAGCATTACAAAGATATGCAGGATATGGAATTCACAATCGAACACGGAAAATTGTGGATGTTGCAATGCCGTAATGGTAAACGTACGGCGGCGGCGGCTGTTCGTATGGCGGTTGAAATGGTGTCCGAAGGCCTGTTGACCAAAGAAGAAGCCATCCTGCGCGTTGGTGCGGATCAGTTGGATCACCTGTTGCATCCAATGTTGGACCCAAAGGCGGAAAAGAAAGTTATTGCAACCGGTCTGCCGGCATCCCCGGGTGCGGCCGTTGGCCAGGCTGTATTTAACGCCGAAGATGCAGAAAAGTGGGCGGCCGCCGGTAAAAAGGTAATGTTAATCCGTATCGAAACATCACCCGAAGATATTGCCGGTATGAACGCGGCCCAGGGTGTTATTACTGCCCGTGGTGGTATGACATCACACGCGGCTGTTGTGGCACGTGGTATGGGTACGCCATGCGTATCGGGTTCGCCGGATATCAAAATCGACTATGAATCCAAGACACTGAAAACAACATCCGGTGTTGTAATTAACGAAGGTGACTGGATTTCAATCGACGGTGCCAAGGGCCAGATTATCGAGGGCAAAATCCCAACTGTATCTGTGGAATTGACGGGTAACTTTGGAACATTGATGGAATGGGTTGATGAAATCAAAACATTAACAGTCAAGGCAAACGCAGAAACACCAAAAGATGCCAAACAGGCACGTGACTTTGGTGCCGAGGGTATCGGTCTGGCACGTACGGAACATATGTTCTTTGATCCATCCCGTATCCAGGATATGAGAGAGATGATTCTGGCCGAAGACGAAGCCGGTCGCCGTGCGGCATTGGCAAAACTGTTGCCATATCAGCGTGCAGACTTTGTAGAATTGTTCAAGATTATGGACGGCCTGCCGGTTACAATCCGTTTGATTGACCCACCGCTACATGAATTCTTGCCACACACAGATGCTGAAATCGAAGAATTGGCGGCACATATTGGCAAATCTGTTGAATTCATCAAAGCGCGCGCAGAAACATTGCACGAACAGAATCCAATGTTGGGTCATCGTGGTTGCCGCTTGGCGATTACATACCCAGAAATCTGTGAAATGCAGACACGCGCGATTCTGTCGGCGGCATTGGAAGTTAAAAAGGCTGGCATCCGCGTATTCCCAGAAATCGAGGTTCCATTGGTTGGCTCTAAAAAAGAAGTCGATATCGTCAAAGCGGTTATCGATGCAACGGCCCAATCATTGTTTGCGGAAACGGGTGAATCTGTTGAATACACGGTCGGTTCTATGATTGAATTGCCACGCGCAGCGGTCTTGGCAAATGAAATCGCAGAATCTTGTGAATTCTTTGAATTTGGAACAAACGACCTGACCCAGACAACACTGGGGATGAGCCGTGACGATACCGCCAAGATTTTGGATGAATATCGTGCCCGTGGCGTATATGTTGCGGATCCATTTGCATCCGTCGACCAATTGGGTGTTGGCTTGCTGATTAAAGACGCGGTTAACAAAGCCCGCGCGACCAAGGGTGAAAATATCCACCTGGGCGTATGTGGTGAACACGGTGGTGATCCAGAATCCATCGCATTCTTCCACCAGTGCGGATTTAACTCGGTCTCTTGTTCGCCGTTCCGCGTGCCAATCGCACGTCTGGCTGCGGCCCAGGCGGCGGTTAAATACCCACGCAAGAACTAAAAATAAAATCCCCCGTTTGGGGGATTTTTTTTAGACAAGATATACAAGATATGTGACATGATACCACGATAAACTTTTATTTATCTTCGCAATTGAACATCAAGAAACAATCCGCTATAATAACTGTGTCACGATGGTTTTGTCGTGATGGGGTGTAACGACCCGTGCAATGTGCGTTTGAAAACATCGGTAAACACATCGTTTGTTGAATGTGTTTGTTTGGTTGGGTTTCAGACGAAATTTTCTCCTGAACTTTGTTGTCAGGGGGGCTGTGAATATATTGAATAAGCAGCACAATTCACATTGATTGTCGTTAACCTCCTGACCACTCGTGTAAAAACGCGTGGTTTTTGTTTTTCGCGAATAAAACAAATAAAAGGAGAATAACAAATGAAAAAACTTTTAACATTAACCGCGCTATGCGCGTTGCTAACCGCGCCCGCCACCGCCGTACAAAAATGCGTGGCGTTGGATGAAACATCAACTTGCTCGGCAACATTCCCTGAAAACCTTTCAACTGATTGGAGTGCACAATGTTCTACAAATGAAACAGTGGTAAATATAAAAGGTCTGTCTTTGTGTTCGAACAAGGCTGGCGACACAAATGGTGATACGGCAGATTATATAACAATGTCTGGTAGTATCAATGAAAATATACGATGTTGGTGCAGGATTATTAGTCCCGGTGTTACGCCATGGGTTTATCTGGTAACATTGGATAGTAGTTTTATTAGTTGTATGGTAAATTGTAGGGCGTGGTGTATGCAAAGTGTAAAAAGTAATAGTGGGATTTTGACTTCCCTTATGTCGTATTAGAAAAGGTGCTGGCTATGAAACGAATAATATTTTTATTGGCATGCGCACCGATTGTTGCGCAAGCTGTCACGCCGAGTGTCAGTTGCCCATCGGGGTATATCGCCATTGATGCGCCGTACATAACAATTGCGACAGAATGCCCCAGTGGCACAATCGCCGTTGGCACGGCGGAATCGTGCCTGGTATCAAGCCCATCGGGTGATTGCATAATGTATGCGCCGGTTGGTATGTCATTTACCGACGACAGTGGTACATACGAATACACTGAACCGTGTGCATTGCAGTAAAAATGCCCCATTGGGGCATTTTTACTGTGATAAATAAACTGTTATTTATCTTCGCAAATTCATATCTTATAAAGGAATCCCGGCAAACTCCGGGATTTTTTATGGAATACACACCTAGTTATTTTTGAAAAATTACGTTGTATATATTAATCCCAGGGACCTAACAAAAAAAAGGGAGAGAATATATGACACGTAATTTTCATAATACTTTGGTTGGTATTTCTGTTTTGCCAGCATTGCTGGTTATGCCGGCGTTTGCCGAAACGGTCACAGAACGTGCCGTTATTTCACAAAATACAACGTACACAAATCTGGTCGCGGAAAATATAGCATCAACCGTGGCAAATAACGGTGGCGTTTTCTATATGCAAGACGTACCAAATGTCGTATTGGATTTTGATGGCATAACTGTCTTTCAAAATAATTCACTAAATAACGGTGGTATGGGTGGTGCAATCGGTAATGGATGGCTGTCGTCTACGACCGGGTCTGGTTTTACCCAGGGGGGTAAAATTGTTTTCAACGGCGCAACAACCTTTGCCGGCAACAGCACCAATAACAATAACGGCGGTGGTGCGATATTTAACTATGGCCTGGGCAATGCCACAAATCCAGATATTATCTTTTATGATTCTGTGAATTTTACCGACAACAGTGTTACCGAATCTATGAATGGTGTTTATGCCGGTGGTGGCGCAATAAATCATCGCGGTGGTATGATTGTCTTTAACAGTGATGCCACATTCAGCGAAAATAATTCTGCATCCCAAGGTGGTGCAATTATGGCGGCGGGCGATATGATATTTAATGGCGCGACAAATTTTAACGGAAATACCGCCGGCAAAAGTGGCGGTGCATTGGCAATAATGGGTGGTAATACCACGTTTGTTGATGCGGCAACTTTTACAAATAACTCGGCCGCTGGTGCGTCTGCGATATATATCGGCGAATCCGCCGACACGGTCACGTTTCGTGATACTGCGTCTTTTTCGGGCAACACGGGCGTTGGAACACTGTTGAATAATGTATCGGGTGCGACGGTTGTATTTGACAATGGTGCAACATTTAATTCAAATACAAATAGTGCCAATGGCGCACTGGTAAATACTGGCACGGTTATGGTCGGTGATGGTGATTTTATATTTACAAATAATAACGGGGCTAATGGTGGTGGATTGAAAAATTCAGGCACCGTAAATGTAGACACATCTGGAAATATCCTGTTCCGTAATAACAATACATCCAATACCGCCGGTGCCCTGGACAATGGTGGCGCGATAATATTGGATGCGTCAAATGTATCGTTTGCAAATAATACGGCCGCGGCGGGATACGGTGGCGCAATATTTAACGCGGGTGACTTGACGATTGGCGGCGCAAATAATACATTTTCTGGCAACGTTGCCCAAGATACCAGTACAATAAAATCCGGCGGTGGTGCCATTCATAATCGTGGCAATACAAATGAATCTACATTGATTATTGGTACAAATGAATCAACCAACACCTTTACATCAAATCGATCCAGTGCATATGGCGGCGCAATTGTTTCGCGTGCGTTTGATGGGGCGGGGCAAAACTCAGACATAACGATTAACGGTACAACAACATTTGCAAATAATCAGTCTGTCTTGGATGGTGGTGCGATATGGAATTTTGTTGCACCAAGTAATGGAACAACGGGCACATCTGCAATCGTATTTAATGGCGATACAACGTTCAAGAATAATACGGCCGGCGGTATGGGTGGCGCAATCTACAACAATGACACCATAACATTTAATGGCGCAACAACGTTTAGCAACAATACCGCAAACGGCGCGGCAAATGATATCTATAACGATGGCACAATTAACTTTAATGGGGACACAACATTGGCCGGTGGCATAAATGGCACGGGTACATTAAATATCGCATCGGGCTCAACATTTAATATCGGCACATCTGATTTAACCCAGGGTGCAATTAACCTGGATGGGACAATGCTGGCGACACTGCGTGCGGGCGAAAACGCGCAATTAAATATTAGCAATGCAAATGGATTTACCGGCAACGGCACATTGAAATTGTCGTTTGATTCGGCCGGCACGTACAAGGTCTTTGGCAACGAAGCATTTGCAAATATCGATATCAGTAACCCTGTATTTGATTTGGTTTGGAACGGTGGCGACGTAACCGCAACGACCAAGTCTGTGGATGAAATCGCGTCACAAAATAATCTGACAACGGATGCGGCGCGCGTTGTGTCGGGCGCATCTGATTCCTGGGGCGCGGGGTTAAGCGAACTGTCCGTTTTATTCCAAGAAAAATTATCGTCTGGTACGCCCGCCGATATCGCCGCGGTTGAAACGGCCGCCACCGCAATCAATCCAGAAAAAGCATCGGTCATACAATCGGTCGGTGTGGCGCATCAAAACACAATCGCATCACTGGTAACGGGGCGCATATTGGCGCCCGGCATCGGACGTGCCGGTGGGGATTCGGGTGTTGATTTTGGTGGCATCTGGGCCCAGGGGCTTTATAACAAATCAAAATTAAATGATGTCTTTAACGGCTATACGCGTGGTGGTGCGGTTGGATTTGATGGAACAATCAATGAAGTCTGGACCCTGGGGGCGGGATATATGTACGCGCATTCCGACGTCAGCGCCCAAACCCGCAACACTGAAATAGATTCATCCACAATGTTTATCTATGGCCAGTATAAACCAGGCGCCTGGTATGCAAACGCGATTGTAAACTATACAATGTCTGATTACAGCGAAAATGGCAGCGCCCTGGGCGTACCGGTCAGTGCAGATTATGACGTTGATATATTTGGCGGGCGTATCGCAACCGGATATGATTTTATCGGTGGCCTGACGCCAGAGGTTGCAATGCAGTATATGCACATAAACGCATCTGATTATACAAATTCACTGGGGGTGTGGAATCACTTTGGTAATGCAGATTACTTAACCGCATCCATTGGTACAAAATATGAATTTGGTTGGGTGTTAAATAATGGCATTGTGATGCGTCCACAAATGCACTATGCGTTGAAATACGATTTGATATCAGACGATCATAATGTGACGGTAACAATGCCGGGTGTAAATGCATATGTGCTAAACGGTGAACGCTTGTCGCGCATCGCGAACGAGGTTGGCATTGCCCTGGCTATGAATTATGCCGGATTTGAAATGTCATTGAATTATGACATAGAATCGCGTGCCGATTATACATCGCAAACAGGTCGCGTAAAATTCAGATATGAATTTTAATAATAACACCCCCACGTGGGGTGTTTTTTTATAACGTAAAAATAAATTTAGTTTTTATGCAATTTGTGATAAAATATCCACATAAACAAACGAAAGGATTTAATAATGGCAGATATAGTAAATAAACGTGTAAACATTGCCCAGAATGAATTAAATAAACGTGCGGAAAAATTAAATCGCATAGTGGCCCGCGCCAAAGGGAAAAAGGAAAATCCCGCCTTTGTCCAGGGGGTAAAGTTGGTTAGCGATATGATTGCGGGTCAATCGAAATTATTGGATACGGTTGTATTTGAAGCCCCCACGACCGCACTGGAACAACATCGCAATTTGATGTTAATGACGGGGACAATGAACCAGACCGTCCAAGAAGGTATTAAATCCTCTACCGACGCCATTGATAGAATGTTGGAAACATTGGAACAGATGTCTCGATAAAACGAACCGCCCAATCGGGCGGTTAAATTTTTGGTTGGTCGCGCACACAGGGGTGTGGGGATGTTCCCACTAGTGTTTTAGGAAATCTGCGATTTACTGAAACACGTACAAAACATTGATAATTTACTTCCAAAAATGTCTTTTTGCAAATGCGTGTCCGGAACCAGTTTTAAGATATTGTTCAAATTCCAATGCAGCGTCTTTGGAACTAAACACAAAATAATTTACCAATTCCCAAGGTTTATATTTTGCTGTATGTATTGAATATCCTGCATTATGTTGCGTTAGTCGTTTTTTTAAATCATCAGTTTGCCCGATGTATTTTTGTTCTGGATGGGAAATACTTTTTATAAGATAGACATAAAACATTTGATTTATATTCCAGTCCGCCTACGCCAAGGCTACGGTGGACACTACTTCGCCTATGCTTCTCGCCTTGTGTGGCCTGCCACACGAAGCCTCGTAGAGGCGAAGTGTGGTTGGGGCGCACGGATTCGAACCATGATAAAGAGAACCAAAATCTCTTGTCCTACCATTAGACGACACCCCAATAGCGAATTAAATTATATATATCTTCGCGCTTTTTGCAAGTAAATAAAATTTTTTGAAAAAAGTGCTTGAAATAAATTTGTTAAAACATATAATAATTAAGATTTTTAATGAATCAAAGTTCAAAATTATTATAAAGGAAAATAAAATGTCGCGCAAGGAATTTGTTCGTCTTATGGAATCGAATATCTGGTTGCTTGATAAATACGCGGATAAACTGCGCATTGATCAGGCGCAACTGTCCGGTTTTCCACGTCAACAGATGTCTATTTTGGTCCGCCTGCACCAGGGTGGACGTGCGATGTTAAAAGACATTGCGCGTCGTGAATTTGTGTCGGCGCCGAATCTGTGTGCGATTTTCAGAAAACTGGAATCAGACGGTTTGGTTTTGCGTGTTGTTGATGAAAACGATCGTCGTAATACCTGGTATTCTGTGACGGAACGTGGTGCAGAATTGGCACAAAAAGCAATGGAAACATTTCGTAACGGTGTTGAAAAAATGTTTTCATCCCTTTCTCGCGAAGAAGAAGCTGAACTTACCGCGGCATTAAAGGTAATGAATAAAATTATATCAAATATGGAGCAGAAGTAATATGCACAGCAAACGTATGGTATCATTGTTTATCGCGGCAATTGCATCGGTATGTGCAATGCCATCCTTTGCATTAGATTTGTCGCTGTCTGATGCGGTTGAACGCGTGTCAAACGAATCTAATGACTTAAAGAAAGCGGCCGCCAACGTTGAAAAAGCCCAGGCGCAACTGGATGCGGTTAATGCGAATCGTTGGTTCAAGATTGATGGTACGGCGTCGTATATGAATATGGTAAATATTGAAAACCCGTCCAAGCCATATATGATTGAAATCCCCGCAGAGGTTACAAGTATGATAAACGAAAAATTCACAGACGGGTTTTCGTTTGAAATGCCGGACAATATGTTCACTGCCAGTGTGAACTTAACCCAGCCGATTTACACATTTGGCAAAATTGGTAATGCGGTAAAGGGGGTGAAATCCGCAATCAAAATGGCGGATGCGTCACACGAATTAACCCGACGCGAGGTTGCCTATGCCGCCGCTAATTTATATTGGACGGCAAAAATGACGGACGAAATTGTAAAACTGTCTGAATCAGATTTAAACAATGCCCGCACCGCACGCAAGCGTTTAACAGCCGCCGGTCGTGCAAACCGCAGCAATTTGGTAAAAATTGAATCTGATATCGCGTCCAAGGAAATCAATTTATCCGATGCGAAATTTAATCGTGACACCGCGCACAGAATGTTAAAAATTATGGCGGGAATTAACCTGGACGAAGAATTGGTTTTAACAGATTCTTTTCCAACGAAATTTGCGGAATTAAATGCCCCGAAAAAATTGGAAAATACACCCGAATGGGATATTTTATCAGAACAGGTTAATATGTACGAACGTATGGCGCGTTCTGAGCGTGCAAATGGATATCCAACATTGGCCGCCACTGCGGGATACAGTTATTATGGTATGTCCACCGAAATCGATGGTATGTTCGATACCAAGGGATCGCAATCTGCGAATGTTGGACTTGCACTTCAGGTGCCAATTTTCAACGGCGGTTTAAATCGTGCCAATGCCACAATTGAGGCTATGAATGCCATTGCAGCGCGCGAAGACCTGGAAAAGTCCAAGAAGTTAACATCCGAAAAATATGATAACGCAGTAAAACAGTATAACCATTTGCGTGGTAATCTGTCTAAATTGCAAGAGGCCCGTGACCTGGCGGCCAAGGCGTATCAGTTTTCCCAGGACCGCTTTGGTGCCGGTCAAACATCGGCCGTTGAATTGGCGGATGTTGCGGCGGGCCTGTATCAGTTGGATGTTGCGTTATTGAATATGAAATACAATATTTTAATGTCTGAACAATCGGTAAAAAAGTTAGGTGAATAAAAATGGAAAAAATAGCGGAAAATTTAAAAACAAAAAAAATGAAACAGTTTTTTGCGATTCTGACAATTGCGATTTTGATTGGCTGGGTCGCATTTCGTTTCGCGGCGGTTGCATCTGAAAATTCTCGTCACGTGTTTAATGCATCGCGCGTTGCCATCGACCAGGGGATGCCAATCGAGGCCATCGTTGTATCACGTACCGATGGCGTGTTGCGCGAACCAATCGCCGTAAAGAATAATCGTGCATTGGTATCTGGGGCACGCGCCGCAAAATTGCGTGCCGGTCAAAAGATTGGTGATGGTAAAATTGTATCTGTATCGCGCAAGATTGACTATGATACCGGTATGCATATCGTTCGTACGTCTGGTGTATCTGACGGGTTACAGTTTGCAGAAATTTCTGGCAATGGATTTTATGTTCCAATTTCTGCGATTGAAAATAACACATTGATGATTGTCGAAGATGGCGTTGCGTCTGCGCGTGACGTTGTTATCGCGGCCCAGGATGCAACAATGGCACAAATTACATCGGGCTTAAACGATGGTGATCGCGTAATTTTGTCGAACGTGTCCGACGGGACCAAGGTCAAAGTAATCAAAAAATAATCATTTAATACAACAGGGGATTTGGATATGTTAAAATTTTTTGTTCGTCGACCAATTACAACATTGATGTTTGTTTTATTCTGGGTGGTGTTGGGTTTGGTATCATTCCCAAAAATGAATGTAGAGCGCACACCTGCAATCGATTTCCCGATTGTGACATCGACATTTATTTATCCGGGGGCCGCGCCTGCGGAAATGGAATCGCAAATTCTGAAACGCGCCGAAGATGCCATCTCAGAGGTATCCGAATTAAAATCATTAACATCATACGGCTATGAAAACAGTGGTATGGTTTTGGCGGAATTTAATCTTGGGGTGAATGTTAATGACAAAGCGTCTGAGATTAAAACAAAACTGGATGCATTATTGTCTGAATTCCCAGATGATATGGAACAACCCGTTGTTGAAAAATTAAACCCCCTACAAGAAGCGGTTGTTGATATCGTTTTGCGTGGCGCCGACGCCCGTGATTTAGAAGCCTATGTTGATGACATCTTGTCTAATAAAATTACGGGATTGCCCGGGGTTGCATCTGTATCGATTTTCGGTGGTACCGAACGCGCGATTCGTATTGCAATGAATCCAGATTTAATGGCGGCGCGTGGTGTAACGGTTATGGACGTTGTTGCGGCACTGGGGAATCGTAACCTGAATGTGCCGGGTGGAAAAATCGAAACCACAACCAGTTCTTCGACCGTCCGTTTCGTTGGTGAATTCGCATCGGTGGCGGAAATTGAAAACCTGCGTCTGACCACGGTAGAGGGGTATAATTTCAAACTGTCTGATATTGCGACGGTAACGGATGCCGCACGTGAAATTGAAACGGGTGCGCGCTATAATGGCCAAGATGTTGTTATTGCATCCGTGGTCAAGGCATCCGACGGTAACGCAATTAAGATTTCTGAACAATTACACAAACATATGCCAGAATACCAGGCGGACCTAAAATCACATTTGCCGAATGCGGAAATGGAAATCGTTTATGATTCATCCGTGGCGGTATCCGATGCGACAAACGATACAATTAACTCGATTGTATTGGGGGTTATTCTGACTGTATTGGTGTTGTTGGCGTTTACACGCAACTGGCGTTCAACCGTTATTGCGGGCGTTGTTATTCCGGCGTCACTGATTGCTGGGTTCTTCTTTATGGATGCGTCGAACTTTACCGTTAATGGTTTGACATTGTTGGCGTATTCAACGGCATTGGGTACATTGGTGTCAAACGCGATTATTTTGATAGAATCTGCATTGACCGAAATGTACGCCGGTAAAACGCCCGAAGATGCCGCAATTGATGGTACGAAAAAGGTTGCGGTATCCGTTCTGGCGGGTGTTGGGACGAACGTTGTGGTGTTCCTGCCATTGGCGTTTATGAGCGGTATTGCCGGTCTGTTTATGAACCAGTTTGGTATGACGGTTGTATATCTGACGGTGTTGTCATTGCTGTTCTCGTTTACATTAACGCCAATGATGATTGCAAAATTCTTGCGTCTGACGGGCAAGAAAAAAACTGCGAAAAAATCAGAAACCAAGAAAGTTGTGCGTTCTGATGATAATGCGGGCCTGCGCAAGTGGTATGATTTTCAACACAAGAATCCGGGCAAGGTATTATTGCTGGCGATTGCGATATTTATCGGTTCTACAATGTTGATGAAGTTTGTTGGTAACGAATTTTCGCCATCAACCGATGCGGACGAAATTACGGTCACCGCACGTGCGCCAATGGGGGCAACATATGAAAAATCTGCCGCGATTGCAGAAAAGTTAGAGGCCCGCCTGCACGAATTTGAAGAGGTCAAATCCACATCCGTCAAAATTGGCGAACGTGGGCTGCAAAACATATCGGTCAAGGTTGAATTGGTTGATGCGGACGATCGCGCGTTGTCTGACAAAGAATTGGCCCAGGCTATGTTGCCAACATTGGCGGACATTCCCGATGCAGAAATTCAGATTCGCGCGGGTCAATCATCGTCTGCGGGCGTTTCGTCTGATTTGGTGTTGAATGTTTATGGACCAGATGATACCAAACGCGAAGCCTATGCGGCACAAATCATTGATATGGTTAATGAAATAGAAGAGGTTCAATCTGCCGTTCGTGCACAACAGGTGCCGGCCAATGAATTCAGATTTGTCCCCGACGAAGACAAAATGAATTTCTGGGGTGTTCAGAATGCCTATGCGGGTACTACATTGCGTACGGCGCTGTTTGGAAACGATACTTATAAATACAAAGAGGCCGGCGAAGAATACCCAATTGTTTTGGAATTTGATGATGCGTTTAAAACATCTGCCCTGTTTGAAAATGTATACGTAAATTCACAAAAGGGTATGGTGCCACTGTCTGAATTGGGGCACGTGGAAAGTACCGCCGCCACCCCAGACATTCGACGCAAGTCCAAGAATCGTTTGACCGAAATTGATATTAACATCGGTAAATCGACGATGGGGCCAGTGCAAAACAAGATTCAATCGGGCCTGAATAAAATAGATTGGGCGGATGGATATTATGCCGAATTCGGTGGAATGTCCGAAATTCAGGGTGATACCGCATCTGAAATCGGAACCGCGTTCTTGTTGGCAACAATTCTGACATTTATGTTGTTGGCGGCAATATTAAATTCATTGGCACATCCATTTACGATTGCAACATCAATTATAACCAGTTTTACGGGGGTTTTTGTCCTGATGTTCCTGTCTGGTGCGACGATGAATATTGGTGCAATGTTGGCATTTGTTATGTTGGTTGGATTGGTGGTTAATAACAATATCTTGGTATTGGAACCAACAATTAACCGCGTCGCAAATGGTGAAAAACCATACAATGCATTATGGTCTGAATTGATGGATAAAAAGAATATGGTTCTGATGACATCAATTGCGGTTATGGCGGGTATGGTGCCACAACTGTGGTCGGGCGACGGGATGAAGGTTGCAATGGGTGCGGTTATGATTGGTGGTATGCTGGCCAGTCTGATATTCACATTCACCCTGACACCGGCGATATATTTCCTTATGGAAAAATTGCGCAATTGGAAACCACGTTTTCGTAAATAAATAAAATCCGCCCAATTTTGGGCGGTTTTTTTATTATTTGCGCGCATTGGTTTTCATTGTTATAATCTGCGATGAATAAAAACCCAAAGGGAAAAATATGTTGAAAAAAACAGAAGTAGTTGTGTTCGATTTTGATGGCACGTTATCTGCACGTGATTCAAATGTTGAATTTGCAAAATATTGTTTTCGGCACTCAATTCGTCCGTGGTTTTATTTACCACTGATGGCGGTATGTGGTGTAATTCGCTGGATAAAGCCACACGGGTTATGGTGGCGTGAAAATATTCGTCGTTTTATAACACGTGATATGGTAAAAAAATTTGCCCCCGATTTTATCAAATTGCACAAGCGTGAACGCTTCGGCTGGGCCAAGGAACGCGTTGCCGCCGAACGTGCCGCGGGGCGTACGGTTGTTCTTATTTCGGCCAGTACCGATTATCTTGTGCCGCATTTGGTTCGTGATATGAAATTTGATGCAGTGTTGTGTTCGCGTATGGATAAAAACAAACCGTGGCGTTATGAATATGTTTGTTGGGGTATGAACAAGGTTTATGCTCTGGACGAATGGGCGCGCCAGAATAAAATAATACCACACGTTGTGCGTTCTTATTCTGACAGCACGGCCGATATGCCAATGATGGAAATCGCGGACGAAGCGGTCTGGATAAACCGCAAAACCGGCACACGAAAAGAAGCCTAGTGCCCGCGATATATTTATTTGATAAAATGGTGTCTATGGTAATAATGGACACCATTTTTGATTTTCTAAGTGCGTCCGGCGGTGCAATTCTGGGGGCGTTGGTTGCGTTTATGTTAAACCGTAAACGTAACCGTCAAATGGCAAGTCAACTGATTGTCAGTCGCCAGGCACTGGACAAAATAAAACTGGAAAATACAGAACTGCTTAAACAAATTCAAGACAAAGAAAATACAATATTGCAACTGGAAATGCAAATTCTGGGCAATGGCGACGATGCTAAAACGCAAAAGCCCAAAACGCAAAAAAAGAAATAACCCCGCTATTGGCGGGATTTTTTTATTGTAAAAAACTTATTTCGGTATAATATATAAACGTTTATAAACCCAAGGATTAAAATTATGCCAGCAAAAACAGTTAATGATATCGTTGCGCTTTGCAAGCGTCGTGGATTTATTTTTACCGGATCCGAGATTTATGGGGGTCTGGGCGGTGCGTATGATTACGGTCCATATGGTGTCGAATTGATGAAGAATATTCGTGACGCCTGGTGGAATGCTATGATTTATTCCCGCAATGATGTCGAGGGCCTGGATGCCGCGCTGATTTCAAATCGTCTGTTGTGGAAATATTCCGGACACGAGGCAGGCTTTTCCGATCCATTGGTTGAATGTAAAAAATGTGGCACCCGTATGCGCCAAGATAAAATGAAAGACACGTCCAAGTGCGATAATTGTGGTTCAACCGAAATCACAGAACCGCGCGCGTACCAGTTGATGATGGGTCTGTCGATTGGTGCGACATCTGATGGTGCAATTAATGCATATCTGCGTCCAGAAACGGCAACCACAACATACACAAACTTTAAAAATGTTCTGGATGCAAAACCGCATAAGTTACCATTTGGTATCGCCCAGATTGGCAAGGCGTTCCGTAACGAAATTTCCCCGCGTGGTTTCGTGTTCCGTATGCGCGAATTTGAACAGGCTGAATTACAATACTTTGTTCGCCCCGACCAGGATGAACAATATCACAAAATGTGGATGGATACGCGTCTGGCCTGGTGGATAAATGAATTGGGGATACCGGCGGAAAAGTTGCGCTTTATGCCACACGAAAAATTGGCCCATTATGCCAAGGCCGCCGTTGATATCGAATACGAATTCCCCGACGGCTTTGACGAGGTCGAAGGTATTCATAACCGCCAGGATTTTGATTTGGGCTCGCATACTAAATCCCAGAATGAATTTGAAATTCACGCAAATGTTTTGGAAAACAAAGACAGTACCACAAAACTGTCTTATTCGGACCCACAAACCGGCGAGAACTTTATCCCATACGTAATTGAAACGGCAATGGGTGTTAATCGTGCAATGCTGGCCGTTATGTTGGAAGCGTACACCGAAGAAGACCTGGGCGATGGTAAATCACGCACGGTTTTGAAATTGAAACCAAAATTGGCCCCGGTCAAGGCGGCGGTTATCCCACTGGCACGCAATGTCCCAGAATTATTGGAAATCGCGACTAATATTGAAAACGATTTGCGGAAACTGGCGATTGGTCGTATTGAATTGGAAAATTCTGGTAATATCGGTAAAAACTATCGTCGCCACGATGAAATTGGTACGCCGGTTTGCATCACGGTTGATCACCAAACAATGGAAGATAATACCGTCACCCTGCGTCATCGTGACAGTATGGCCCAGGAACGCATTGCGATAACGGACGTTCCGCGCCGCGTACTTGAAATCGTAAATGGTTAATAAAAAATCCCCGTTTGGGGATTTTTTTGTGCCAAAAGTATTCTTTTGCATAAATTTTTCTACAAAAGGCTTGACTTTTGGTATAAAAAATATAGAATTTGCATAAACTTTTCGACAAAGTGCGAAAAATAACGATAAAATAACAATAATAAAAAGGAAAGATAGATGGCAGAATACGCAATCTTTCAAACCGGTGGCAAACAATATCGCGTGGCAACGGGCGATGTGATTAAGGTTGAAAAACTGAATGCCGAAGGTTCTATTGAATTCGACCAGGTTTTAATGGTCGGTGACAAGGTTGGCGCACCTTTCATAGAAGGGGCCAAGGTTGTCGCAGAAGTTGTCGAACAGAAACGTGCCGACAAAATTTTGGTGTTCAAGAAAAAACGTCGCCAGAATTATCGTCGCACCGCTGGTCATCGCCAGTATATTACTGTTCTGAAAATAACAGATATTAAAGCCTAAGGAGCGAAATTATGGCACATAAGAAAGCGGGTACCTCAACGTCAAACGGACGCGACTCGGCCGGACGCAGATTAGGTATTAAAAAATCTGGTGGCAGTCGTGTTATCCCAGGTAACATCATCATTCGTCAGCGTGGTACATCCGTACATCCGGGCTTGAATGTTGGTATGGGTAAAGACCACACAATCTTTGCGAAAATCGCAGGTATTGTGAAATTCAAAAAGGGCAACGGCGACAGAAGAACAGTATCTGTTGTTCCAGAAACCGATGCAGAATAAAAAATCCCGCCGATTGGCGGGATTTTTTATTATTTACACCAATATTCAAAAATGATATAATTCACCCAAGAGATGAGAAGATTTGCGACGTGTTTTTTCGCATTTGTCCTTTGTGCGCCATCTGCGTTTGGCGCAACTGCGTCGCGTGTACTGCCCTCGGATAAGGTAAATTCTGAAAACGTACAATCCCAAAATAATACAACCCGTTCAACGATTTCGCGCACTGCATCACGCACCGCGACGGTCGGGACGACTGAAACCGATACGCCCGCGCCCAAGACGGTTGCACGCACCGCGTCACGTGGCGCCGCCACGCGCAAGGCGGTTTCGCAAACCGCGGATAAATTAGACGCGGCGGTAAATACCGTGGGGCGCAATGCGCGTGTTTCCGCGGCCAGTATTAACAACAATCCAACCCTGCGTCGTGCGGGGGTTGTCTTGCGCCCATCCACGGCCGAGGTTGGCGGACGTGCCACCATTGCTGGAACGGATGTTCAGACGGGCTCCAATATTGATGAAAGTTTGCGTGGCGTGCAATCACGTGCCGCCACCCGTGAAAGTATTTCAGAGGCAAAAGAACGCCTGGAACAAACGGCCGAATTAAACAAATCGTGCCAGGAACAGTATAACGATTGTATGGATCAATTCTGTGCGGTTATTGACGCAAACCAGGGGCGCTGTTCATGTTCATCAAACCTGACCAAGTATACCAAGGTTGAAGAAGCGGTCAAAGCGGCCAATGCCGAATTAAACAGTGTTGCCCAACGTATTCGTTATGTGGGGTTGTCTGCGGATGAAATCCGTGCCATCCTGACCGAGACCGAGGCCGAAGCCGCACTGTCCGGTCAAAAGGATACGACCGAAACACGCAATATGTTGGCGGAAATCGAGGATTTAATCAAAGACCCAACAAGTAATTCTGCATCTTATTCGGAATCTTCGTTTGGATTGGATTTAAACCTTGATTTCTCATCTAATTCCGCAGATATGTTCAGTTTGGATTTCTTGAACCTGGATTCCAACAGCAGTTTTTCAAACCTGCGTGGGACGGATTTATACAATGCCGCCCGCAACCGTTGCAGTACTATTTTAAACCAGTGCAAGGGGGCCGGCGGAACGCCTAAACAAATTACGGGGAATTATGACCTGGCCATTGACAAGGATTGCATTGCCTATGAAAAGGGCCTGAAAAAAATGAATGAAACCCTGGTCTCCAACGTGCGCAGTGCCGAATTGATGTTGCAAAAGGCACGTCTGGCCGTTCTGCAAAACAAAAATCAATATGATGCCAAGGGGTGCATTGCGGCCCTGGATTCGTGTATGCGTGATGATATGGTCTGTGGCGATGATTACTATAAATGTGTTGATCCGACCAAGCGTTATATTGATGAAAATGGCGAAGTGGTCCTGGGGCAAAATATCACACTGATTACCGAATTTATGGAAAATTACAACAATGCCAAGATAAATGACGAATTTATGACCGCGGCAATGAATGTTGAAATTGACCCAGATGTATGCAGCGCAGAAGACGGGAACAATGGTGTATGTGTTGCATCGTACCTGTTGGGCAAAATTGGCACTGGAGCAAAGGCAACCGACGGCGGTCTGTGTCGCGCGGTTCTGGACAAGTGCCAATATTACACATACAAAGAAAATCAGTATGTTTGGAACAATGATATTGTTGAAAATTATATTCAGCGTGCAATGGTAAACATTCGCGCGGCCCAGCAAAGTATTATATCCGACTATGCTTCTAACTGTATGGTTGATGTTGCCACCTGTTATAATAACCAGGTGACCCAGGTCAACACTTGGTCGTCCAGTGCCAGTATAAACAGTATCTATGACGTGATGCGTGGTGCGTGTCGCAATGTTGCGCTGACCTGTGGTTATGCAATCTTTGCCGGCCCACCTGCATTGGATCCAAATGATGGTAAGCCAACGGCGGGATGCCCGGATGCTGCAAACGCGACCGACGAGGCGCAACGTAACAACGAATATGTTAATTGCATATCAGAAATGTTCTTTGAATCTTTGCTGTGCCCGGCAAATTCCGAATATATTAAAAGTGCTTCCGGCAAAACAGCGGATGGCTTTGTGAACGCGGTATGTAAATGTTTGGACGGGTATGAACCGGTTGGCAAACAGTGTATGAAGGCTTGCGATACAACTGCTAATTTTTCTGGCAAGCGTGATGCATATAACAATTGCCTGTGTGCAGGTGGTTATAAATTATCAGGTGGCCAGTGCATAGCAGATTCAGCCGAATAAGAAAATCCCGGTATTCGCCGGGATTTTTTATTCTTCGCCAAAATCCATTGCGCGTAATTTTTCCGCACGTGGTGTAATTTTTCCAATCGATGTTTGCAACTGTTCAATGTCTGTTTGTGCCATTGCAAAGTGCTGATTAACCTTTGTTGCGCGTTCGTTCAGGCGCCCCAGGTCTGTTAATAATAATTCCAATTCTTTTTTTATTTTTGCCGCCACGCGTTTGATTTTTATATCAGACAGCACCGCGCGAATTGTATTCAATGTCGCCCATAATGTTGATGGTGAAACAATAAAGACCTTCTTGCGTCCTGCGTATTCAATCGTATCTGGAAATTCGCGGTGCAGTGTTTCAAATATAGATTCCGATGCAATAAACATCATTGCCGATTCTGCGGTGCGTCCGGGAATGATATACTTGGCGCCGATATCATCAATATGTTTACGCACGTCTAATTCAAATTGTTTACGTGCCATAATGTCGGTGCTATCCGTCATCATACGGTTATAACTTTCCAGTGGGAATTTACTGTCGATTATCATGTCCCCCGGCGGATACGGCAGGCGGATTATACAATCCGGTCGCACGCCCGTTTCCAGAACACTTTGAAATGCGTAAGCTTCCGGTGGCATAATATCCGCGACCAAATCTTCCAGTTGTCTTTCGCCAAATGTTCCGCGTGCCTGTTTATTACCCATTAAAATATTTTTAAAATTTGCGATATCCCCACTGATATTTTTTAATTCAATCGCATTCTGGGACAGCGCCCCCAGGCGTTCCGCCAATCTTTCACGTAATCTTGCGTTATCTTCGCGCAGGGCGGATATATCAACGACCGGTTTGCGCATCAAAACCGCCACCAACAACACAATAATAACCGCCAACATAATGAAAATATAAGTTGTCATTTCCCAATCCTTTGGTATCATAACGGTATTATATAAGGATTTAGATATGTTGCAAATGAAACTTTGCGGGGATTTAGTTTTGCGCAGTAAATGCGAACCGGTTGATAATATCACACCGGAATTGTTGCATACAATGGATGAAATGGTGTCAATGATGGATGCGCAAAATGGTGTGGGCCTGGCCGCGCCCCAGGTTGGATTCTTGTCGCGTTTTTTGGTTATGATGGACCCCGATACCAAGACGGTATATCGTATGATAAACCCACAAATCACATCGTATTCAGATGAAAAATGCACAATGGAAGAAGGGTGCCTGTCCGTGCTGGGGTCTGATAACCTGCCGGTGTTTTCAAATGTCACGCGCCCGGCATCGGTTATTGTTGAATGGACAAATGATAGTGGCGAACGTGTTGGGGCGCAAATGTCGGGGCTGCCGGCGCGCATTGTTCAGCATGAAACAGACCACCTGGACGGGGTGTTGTTTATCGATCACCTGTCGCCGGTGCGTCGTGAAATGGTTATGAGAAAGGTAAGACGTCGCAAATGAAATTGGTCTTGATGGGAACAAACGAATTTGTTGTTCCAATGTTTGAAGGAATAAAAAACGCCGGACATGAAATCTTGGCGGTGTTTACACGCGCGCCAAAACCAATGGGTCGTAAAAAAATATTAACCCCGTCGCCGGTGCATAACTGGGCGATTGAAAATAATTTGACGGTGCATACAAATATAAATGAATACAATTATACACCTGATATGATTGTGGTTGTATCCTATGGTGTAATATTGCGGGATAATGTTTTATCGTCTGCGCCGTGTATTAACATTCACCCAAGTTGCCTGCCACAATATCGTGGCCCATCACCAATCAGAACCGCAATTTATAACGGTGATAAAACGTCGGCGGTATGCCTAATGGATGTGACGGCGGAACTGGATGCGGGCGATGTTCATATGTGTCGTGAATTTGGAATTGGCGAAAACGACACAAATGAAACTGTTGAAGAAACCGTTTCTAAAATCGGCGCCGATATGTTGGTTGAATATTTGGCGAATCCCAGTGCATATCCTGCCATGCCGCAATCTGGCGCGCCGACATTTACGCACAAATGGACGGGTGCGGATGAAATAATTGATTGGAATAAATCTGCGCAACAAATACATAATCAGGTTCGTGCGCTGGGGGCGGGGCGTACAAAAATCAGTGGTGTGGATGTAAAAATCTTGGAAACCAGAATAGAAAATGGTGAATTAAAAATCACGCGGATTCAGCCGTCTGGAAAAAATCCAATGGATTGGAAAAGTTTTGTAAACGGCCTGCGTGGTGGTGAAATAAAATATGGTGAATAATACCGGGGCGATAATGACACGATACAAAGTAATCTTGGAATACGATGGCACGGACCTTATCGGCTGGCAGGAAAATACCCAGGGCCCATCCGTGCAATCATTGGTCAAAGATGCGATTTATGGTTTTTGCGGCACGCGCCCAGATGTTGTTGGCGCGGGCCGCACGGATGCGGGCGTGCACGCCATTGCGATGACGGCGCACTTTGATTTGCCGGGGGATACACCCGCGGATACAGTGATGCGTGCGCTAAACTTTTACATGAACGGTAAACCGGTTGTTGTGCGTGCGTGTGAAATTGTACCGGATGAATTTAATGCACGCTTTGATTGCACGGCGCGCCATTATAAATATGTCGTTTTAAATCGTCCAATGGCACCGGTCTTGCAGAAAAATCGTGTGTATTGGGTGCCACGTAAATTAGACGTTGATGCAATGCGTCGGGCGGCACAAAAACTGATTGGTAATCACGATTTTACCAGTTTTCGCGCATCCGAGTGTCAAGCCAAATCCCCAATCAAAACATTGGATAAAATCGAAATAACGCAAAGTGCTGACGAAATTATTTTTGAATTTTCTGCGCGTTCTTTCTTGCATCATATGGTGCGAAATATTGTTGGCACATTGATTGAAATCGGTATTGGTAAACCATACGATATCGATGAAATTTTGGCGGCAAAAAACCGCAGCGCGGCTGGCCCAACGGCACCGGCATCGGGGCTGTATTTTATTCGTGCCGATTATGCCAATGTCGATTAGCGCGCACATAATCAATCCGACCGTTGTCATAAATTATAAACGCATCGCGTAAAATTTTGTGATTACATTTTGGTGCATCCACATCCAGATATGAAACGATATAATCAACACCGTTATCTGCGCACCAATTATCCAAATTTTTAACCAACGGCATAAAACGTTGCGTGTACATCAGTTTAAATTTATCAGACTTAAATTCACAAACGCCACGACTGCATTTGTGTTTATGACGTGTGGCATCGGGCGCATTGCCAGAAATTTGTAAAAATGTATCAAACGCAAAATAGTGCTTTGATGCGCGTACCTTGTTAAATTCTAATTTGCCATCCGCGCGCCGCATCGCAACCAGTTCATTATCATATGTCGACATAAATATCGGCACAGGTTGCAGAGCCAATGTTATCGCACCCGCACAAATAAACATCGCGCCAATAATATAGTTTTCACGCCACCGCGTTGCACGAATAAATATTATCGACACCAGGCCCACTATCATCAACACCATAACCGTATTTGATATATGTGGTACGGAAATTGTTGATAATGGTAAATCTGAAATCCAATTCGCGATACCCAACGTCCAATAATATATTTCGTGTGCTATATCTGTCGCCCATCCGGCGCCAAATGCGCCAATCATAACCAATGGCATAATCGCAAATGAAAATATTGGCAATAGAATCAGGTTCCCAATCAATCCATAAATCGGCAACGCATAAAAATGTGCGGCAACAAATGGCGCGGTAAATATCGTCGCAATAACAGATGTCATAATGGTTACATAAATTGCGCGCAATATTTTCTGGATGCGCCCACGCTTTACATATTGTGCGTCGCCCCAAAACCATACCAGTCCGAACACCGCCGCAAAAGATAACTGAAAACCCGGTTGCATAACATAGTGCGGGTTTATCAGAAATATCAAACAAAACGCCAGGCAAATATTACGCATCGATATTGCGCTGCGGCCACAAATAAATGCCGCAAACACCAGTGTCGTCATCAAGAATGCGCGAATTGTCGCAACATCCAGCCCCGATATAAACAAATACCCCAGCAGTCCCAACCACGCACACATAATCGCGGGTATTCGCGCCGGGATGCGACGTGTGATATACGGAATTGACCGGAATATTAAAAAGAATATTGCAAATATCCACCCACCAACCAATGTCATATGAAAACCACTGATTGACCATACGTGACCGATACCGGTGGCGGTCCATATTTTATTGTCGTCTTTTGGAACCGAATTTTTATATCCCAATACCAAACTGTCGACCAAGAAAGAATCAGAACGCGTATGCAAATTATCACGAATGGAATTTATACTGAACCCACGTGCGGGTATTATCACATCATAATCTGAAATATATCCCGTCGCACCCAGGCCGTTAAAATACGCCCACCGTGCATAATCAAATGTTGCCGGCGCATATGCGGCCGCCGGCCGAAACAGTGTTGCGGTTGCGCTTATTTTATCACCAACATTTGGCGTGGGAATATTGTCGCCGATTGATACGCGAATACGCATATTATCATCTGTATTTATATAAAGGCGTGATTTATCATTTGCAAAATCAATCTTGTAAACATTGCCCACGATATTCGTATCACGTACGGTGGATTTTATTTGTGGTGTATCAATTGCGTGTGTATACGCACACGCATAGATAAATCCAAACATAAATATTGCGACCGCACGCAGAATAATCGGCACGCGTTTCCAAATCATAATTGCAAATAATGCGGCCGATAAAATTGTGGCGTATGGTACGTTGGGCTCGTACGGTAATGAAAAATACAGCGCCGCACCAAACGCCATTATCGGTGCCACCCATAAAAACAAGTTTTGACGTTGAAAATCCAATACCTTTCCCATAAGACTCAGTATAGGAATTTATTTAATTGCACCGCAACGGAAAATTTCCTATGATAGAATTCCATAAGGGGGCATTCTTATGGCAAAGTATATATTTATTACCGGTGGTGTTGTTTCAAGTTTAGGCAAGGGCGTCGCGGCGGCAAGTTGTGGCGCCCTTCTTCAATCGCGTGGGTACACGGTGCACGCGCGCAAATTTGATCCGTATTTAAACGTTGATCCGGGTACAATGTCACCGTTTCAGCACGGCGAAGTATACGTCACAAATGACGGATATGAAACGGATTTGGACCTGGGGTATTACGAAAGATTTCTGGGGGCAAAACTGACCCGCAATGATTCGGTATCTGGCGGTCGTATTTATTGGGATGTTCTAAGTGCGGAACGTCGCGGTGATTATCTGGGGGCGACGGTTCAAATGATTCCGCACGTCACGAACAAGATAAAAGATTATATTTCCACCCCCGTTGATACGGATTTTGTTGTCTGTGAAATTGGTGGCACCGTTGGCGATATAGAGGGTCAAATTTTCCTGGAATCAATTCGACAATTCGCAAACCAGGTTGGTCGTCGCAATGTTATGTTTGTGCATTTAACGTTGGCACCATATCTTGAAAAGTCGGGCGAATTAAAAACCAAGCCGACCCAGATGTCGGTGCGTCGCCTGCTTGAAAACGGGATTCAGGCGGATATGCTGATTGTGCGCACACCACGTATGCTAACCTCGGACGAGCGTGCCAAGATTGGTATGTTCTGTAACCTGCCGGCGAAAAATGTAATTAGCGGTATCGATGTTGATAACATTTATAAAATCCCCCTTGCGTACGAGGGCCAACACGTCTTTGACATAATCGCGGATCACTTTGGTTTGCCCAATGCAATCGGCGATATGACACGATTTGAAAAGATTGAAAAGTATCTGGCCGCGGATATCCCAACGGTTAACATTGGTATTGTTGGAAAATATTTTGATGTGCCCGATGCGTATAAGTCTTTGAACGAGGCTTTATTCCACGCCGGCATTCAAAATAATGTCCATGTAAAACTTAAAAAGATAAACGCTGAAACATTTACCCCCGACGATTGTGCGGACGTTGATGGTATCTTGGTGCCGGGCGGTTTTGGTGTGCGTGGCGTTGCGGGCAAAATTGCGGCGGCGGGATATGCACGTGAAAACCGTGTGCCATATATGGGAATATGCCTGGGGATGCAGGTGGCGGTTATTGAATTTGCCCGCAATGTATTGGGAATTGCGGATGCGGATTCAACCGAATTTAACAAAAGTGCAACACCAATTATAAACATAATGGCCGACCACGATGCGGCCGATATGGGGGGGACATTGCGCCTGGGGGCGTATCCGTGTGTGATTGCGCCGGATTCACGTGCGTATGAAATCTATGGCACTGAAAATATCAGCGAACGCCACCGTCACCGGTACGAGATGGACGTCACCTGGCGCGAAAAGTTTGAGGCCGCCGGTATGAAAATATCAGGCCTTAGCCCCGATGGCAAATTACCCGAGATTGTTGAAATTCCATCGCATCCGTTCTTTGTCGCGGGACAATTCCATCCGGAATTTCAATCCAGCCCCTATACCGGGCACCCAATGTTTAATGCATTTATTGCGGCGGCTGCAAAAAATCATAAATAAAAAATCCCGGCGATTGCCGGGATTTTTTAATCCAGTGTTCGCAGGCTGATTTTATCTTCGTCCACGATAACCAGTTTGCCCATATTTATATTGAATCGACGCGCGGCATTAAAAGCATCGCGCATACCAAATAACTGTTCATCGTAAATTGGGAATATGCCACGTGCCAAACATAACTGGTTCGCGGTGACAGATTCGTTACATACCGCCACGATTGGAATATCTGGCTTGCGGCAAGATATCTGGATTGCGATATCGGTATCGCGTGCAAATACAACAATGGCGGACGCTTTGTTCAAATACGCCATTGATGCAACCGATCGCGACCAATCGTTTTCAGGTATATTTTCAACACGTGACCAATCAAACGGATTTGCAATCGCGTCCATATCGGCGTGCGATAAAATCTTGTACATTGTTTCAATAACGTTTACCGGATTGATTCCTATTGTGGTTTCTTCGGACGTCATTGTTGAATCAGCGCGCAGATACGCAGTGTTTGCAACGTCTGTAATTTCGGCGCGTGTTGGAAACTCACTGGCCACCATAGAACCCAGCATTTGCGTTGCAACAATCACCGGTTTGTTCATCTTGCGACATTCACGAATAATATGACGTGAAATTGCGGGCACGTCCTGGAATGGCACCTCTACCGCCAGGTCGCCACGCGCAATCATAATTCCATCAGCCGCGGCGGCAATATCGCAAATGCGTTCAACCGCGTTTGGACGTTCGATTTTTGCAATAATCTTTATCGGGTGTGCGGTGCGTTGGGTGATAAAGTCACGAACCTCTGCCACATCTTCTGGGCGTTGCACAAAAGAAATTGCAACATAATCTGGTTCTTTTGTAATTGCGTATTCCAGGTCGGCACGATCTTTTGCCGTCAGAACCGATGTCGCAATTTCCGTATCTGGCAAATTAAACCCACGACGCGACCAAATTTTATCCCCACGCAGGACGGTTGTTTCAACCGCATCATCGGTAACCGCGTCCACGCGCATTTCAATTTTTCCGTCGTTTAATAATACGCGGTCCCCAACGTTCAGCGATTTCAAGACGTCGGCATCTGGTAATTGTACGCGTGTGTTGTCACCGGGGGTTGGGTCGTTATCAAATGTAAATTTCTGTCCGATTTTTAAATCGTACGGATTTTCGGTCGCAAAATTTCCAATACGATGTTTTGGCCCCTGCAGGTCAATCATCACCGCAACCGGTGTTTCCAGTTCTTCGGAAATGGAACGAATAAGGTCAATTTTCTGTCCCTGGACATCGCCGGTATCGTGACTAAAATTCAGGCGGCACACGTTCACACCGGATGAAATCATACGGGTCAAAGTCTGTCTGTCTTCACATTTTGGTCCAATGGATGCGGTGATTTTTGTATATTTATTCATAATTTTCCCTTCCTGTTTTTCTTGATTTTTTCGATTTATGGTATATCATAAAGTCATCAAATAAACAAGGGGAAAACAGAATGAAACAAGCAAATCACGGTGCAATCGATAACCAGCAACTGGTCAGCATTATCGAAAGAATTGAAAAATTAAACGAAGATACGGCCGCAATCGCCGCCGATATCAAAGAAATTTATAGCGAGGCTAAATCCGCCGGCTATGACCCCAAATATATTCGCCAGATGATACGCCTGCGCAAGATGGACCCAGACGAAATCGACGAGGCAGACGAATTAACACAAATGTATCGCAACGCATTGGGTCTGTAATGAAAGCGTTCACAAAAACAACCGAAGATTTTAACTGCGCCCATTGTGGCGCAGTTGTTCGTGGCAATGGCTATACAAACCATTGTCCAAATTGCCTGTGGTCGCGGCACGTTGATGACAATCCGGGTGACCGTGCGGCAACGTGCGGTGGAATGATGCGTCCGATTTCGGCCGCGCCCGACGGCGCGCGTTTTATCATCACGCACAAATGTGAAATATGTGGCAAAATCAAACGCCAACGCACATCAGATAATGATAACATAGACGCAATTATTGAAATCAGTCGTGATAATTCGTTTATATTTGGAAAATAGTGTTGGGATTTTAATTATTGACCGGGTACGCAAAAATTTACTAAACTGCGTTTGATGAGAATGCGGTTTATTTTTTTACCAATTTTATTACTGTGCGCGCCAACCTATGCGGCCCAGTATCGTGCGGCATTGGTTGCCGATATGGATACCGGCCGTGTGTTATACCAGGAAAACGCCAACGAATTAAATTATCCCGCGTCGTTAACGAAAATTATGACATTGTATCTGACGTTTGATGCGCTGGAACACGGTCGGTTAAATTTGGATGATTATTTAATTGTGTCCCAAGCGGCTGCAAATGCGGAACCGGTGAAATTGGGATTGCCGGCGGGGTCTAAAATCCGGGTCGAAGATGCGATAAAGGCGGTCGCCGTACACAGTGCAAATGACGTCGCGCGTGTGTTGGCTGAAAATCTTAAAGGCGGGCAAGAGGAGACATTTGCCGACCTAATGACACGCGTTGCGCGTGAAATTGGATTGACGCGAACAAATTTTGAAAATTCATCGGGTCTGCCCAACGATGATCATATGTCAACGGCGCGTGATATTGCGTTGTTGTCTATGGCGGTGTACAAGCATTTTCCCCAGTATTGGAAATACTTTGGGATAAAATCGTGGACCTATAACGGCAAGACTTATACAAATGGTAATCGCCTGCTGGGGTCGTTTAATGGGTGTGATGGGATGAAGACGGGGTATACTAAAAAGTCCAAGTATTCATTGGTTGCGACCGCCCATCGTGGCAATGCACATTTAATGTCTGTGGTATTGGGGGCGGAAAATAAAGACGTTCGTGCAAATGTTGCGGCGCAAATGCTGAACAAGGGGTTTGGAATGCTGGGGGTGTCACCGGAAACAATTGCGGCGACGGCTCCGGTTCGTACGTATTCTGCGCCAAATGATACCAGTGCATCTGCGGCGACATTTAACGCGGCTTATACTGCGGCGACCGCCGCCGCGGTGCCGGAATATCGTGCGGCAAAACAGGTTGCGCCGGTAAAATCGGCGGTGACGACGGGTAATGCGGGCGTTCAATTTGGTGCCTTTTCATCGCGTGCGGCGGCCGAAACCCAGGTTGCAAATGTAAAATCACGTCTGCAGGCAAATGCGGTTATTGAAACGGCGCCCAATGGTATGTATCGTGTGCGTGTAAATGGCCTGACGGATGGGGCAGCACAAAAATTAAAATCAACCGCCACCACCAATGGTATTGACAGTTATGTTTTTCACTAGTATCGTGTGCATACAATGAATCCAAAAATAGAAAAGTTAATAAAATTATTTGCAAAATTACCGCGTGTTGGCTCGCGCGGGGGGCAACGTATTGTACTGTCGTTATTACAGGATAAAACCGGCCGTGCCGAGGCATTGGCCACGTCCCTGATTGATGCGGCGCAAAATATTGCACCGTGTGCGTGCTGTGGGGTGCTGACGGGGCGGGGCGATTTATGCGAATTTTGTCGTGATGAAAATCGTGCAAATGGTCAGTTATGTATTGTCCGTGACCTGTCGGATGTGTGGACACTTGAAAAATCATCGGTATTCCACGGCCGTTATCATATTATTGGCGGATTGCTGTCGGGGGCGGGCGGTGTATTGCCAGATGATTTAAATATTAAAAATTTACCCGCGCGTATCGAAAATGAAAAAATAAGCGAAATTATTTTCGCGCTTCCCAATACGGTAGAGGGGAAAACCACCCAACATTACATTATGTCTGCTATTGGTAATGTAAATACGGTTGCGTTTTCCGAATTGGCATCTGGGGTGCCATTGGGTGGCGATTTGGATTACATAGACGATGGCACATTAACACTGGCGTTTGGGGGACGTAAATCATTATGACGGACAATGTTGCAAATTTACCCCCGGTATCTGAAATGATGCGTGCGTCGGGGTTAGAGCCGAAAAAGCAATTCGGACAAAATTTCTTGTTTGATTTAAACCTGACGGGGCGCATTGCGCGCAGTGTACCCAACATTACAGAAATCCCCGTGATAGAGGTTGGGCCCGGTCCCGCCGGTTTGACGCGCGCACTGTTATTGGCGGGGGCAAAACGTGTCATCGCGATTGAAAAAGATAAAACCACCGAACCAATTTTATCCAGGGTTATTGATGCATCTGCGGGACGCCTTAGTGTTATCTTTGATGATGCTTTGCGTGTGAATTTTGCAGACCTGGGGGTTGGGGCGTATGCAATATGTTCCAATTTGCCATATAATGTTGGCACGGAATTATTGATTGGCTGGCTGCATAAAATGGCGACGGGGGAACAAATAAAATCCCTAACGTTAATGTTCCAGCGCGAGGTTGCACAACGCATAACCGCACGCCCTGGCGATGAGCACTATGGTCGTCTGGCGGTGTTAACGTCATTGATTGCGGATGCCAAGATTTTATTTGATGTTCCAAATACGGCGTTTGTTCCACGCCCCCGGGTGCAAAGTGCGGTTGTGCAAATAATACCGAACGCTGAAAAAATCGCACGCTTGCGGGATTTGCAAAAAATTGAACAATTAACGGCAAAATTATTTGGCCAGCGCCGCAAAATGATACGTGCAATAATGCCGAATGTTAATTGGGAAAAATATGGACTGACCGGGACCGAGCGCGCCGAAAAAATAAGTCCAGAAACATTTGCATTTATGGCGTCCGATTTGTTATAGTATTTTTGTAGTGGGAGGGGAACAAATAGCAATGCCAATTTCTGTTTTAATATTTTTGGGTATTTTATTTGTATTGGTCTATGCGTTAAGAATGGCCAAGATTGGCGCGTTGGTTGCGTTCCTGTTTGCGGGCATATTGTCCGGTCCATATGTTTTTAATTTATTCGAGATAAATGAAACGTGGCAATTCCTGGGTGATATTGGAATTATGTTTTTATGGTTTACAATCGGCCTGGAAATAAACATTCGTCGTTTGTGGAATTTGCGTCATACCATCTTTGGTTTTGGCGCGGCCCAGGTTATGATGGTTGTTGTAATGCTGTTCCCATTACTGTTTGGCGTGACGGTATGGTCCATTATGGGATGTGTGATGGTGTCGTTAATGCTTGCAATGTCCAGTACGTCATCCGCAATGGATTTATTAACATCCCGGAACCAGTTAAATACAAATATGGGACGCCAAACATTTTCAATTTTGTTGTTCCAAGATTTATTATCTATTCCCCTGCTTGCAATGTTGCCGGTTTTTGCGGGCAAAAGTTTTGACCTGGGGGCCAGTGCGATTGACGTTATTGTTATCTCGGTGGCCCTTGTGCTAAGTGTGGTTGTGATTGGGCGCTTTATCTTAAATCCGCTATTAAAATTGGTTTCGAAATTAAAATCGAACGAAGCCTTTCTTCTTGCGGTAATGTTAAATATTGTAATCTGGGCGGTGCTGTTGGATTTAATGGGGCTGCCGGCGGGGTTGGGGGCGTTCTTGGCGGGTATGCTGATGTCTGAAACCGTATACCGTCACCAGATAGATGCCCAGATTGGACCATACGCTACATTATTCTTGGCACTGTTCTTTATTGTTCTGGGGATGGGATTTAATTTACCGATGTTGGGAGAAAATTGGTATATCGTCCTGGGCGGTTTGGTTGGATTGATGGTGGTAAAGTTTGTTGCAATCTTTATGGTTGCACGTGTTCGCAATGTTGATATCCCAGATGCGACAATGATTGCACTGTTGCTGGCCAATGGTGGCGAATTTGGTCTGCTTATGTTACAGACGTTAAAGACATCTGGGATTCAGGCAATTCCCGCCGCGCACCAAGAAATTTTATCTGCGATAATTGTTTTGTCTATTATGATGACGCCGGTACTGTTGGCGATATATGATTATCTACGCCGAACGGGCAGGTTGATGATTGCGCGTACATCACGTACACTAGGTGACGCCGACGATTCAATTAAACCAGACGTTATAATTTGTGGTTTTGGTCGTGTGGGACAGATTGTTGCGAAAATGTTGGATGCGCAAAATATAACATATCTGGCGATTGATATGGATGTAAGCACGATTATGATTGCGCGTGCGCGTGGGCAAAATGTTGTCTATGGCGACACAACGAATGAACGTGTGTTGCGGGAATTTGGATTACATCCGCGTAAAATTCGTGCGGTTGTTGTTGCGCTGGATAATGCGGGAACGGCGCGTTCCGCTGTGCGTGCCATACGGGCGATTGCACCACGTATGAAAATATTTGCACGTGCGCGCAATCTGGCCGATTCCAGGGTACTGCTAAAAGATGGAGTATTTTCTGCAACACCCGAAACGATTGAATCATCATTCTTTCTGGGGCATCGGGTTTTAAATCACCTTGGGGCATCTGATACAGAAATCAAGAAAATGCTGTCTGAAATGCGTGCGGATAATTATACGGAATTATCATCGCAAATATCTGATAAACAGTGATAATAATCTTACTAAAAAGTCCCCATTTGGGGACATTTTATTTGCATTTGTATGGTGTGATTGCTATATTCTATGAAAACGGGAAAGTTACATGAAAAAGATTTTATCAATTATATCAATAATACTGGTTGTGTTGATCCTGGATATATTGTCCAAGGGGGTGTTGCTGTACCTTATTACGGGCGGGGTGCCATTGATGGGGGCGGCGTGGGATTTGGTGCCACATCCATATTTGATGACGCCGGTTACCGGATTTTTTAACATAGTATTTACATGGAATTTTGGTACCGCGTTTTCATTGTTTAATGGTCTGGGTGAATATGCGCCAATTGCGTTAATAATAATGACCGGTTTTATTATCGGTGTGATTTTGTATTATTTATTTGCCCGCGCAAAAAGGTATGAAATTGTACCATTGGCATTGATTGCGGGTGGTGCGATTGGTAATTTGCTTGATCGGGTTCGCTTTGGTGCGGTGGTTGATTTCTTGGACTTTCATCTTGGCGGATATCATTGGCCGGCATTTAATGTTGCGGATGTTTGTATTGTGGTTGGTGTTGGGTTGTATATTTTAAATTGGTATATTGCACGTCGCAAATGTTTGGAAAATTGTAACAAAGGATGTAAATAATTATGGTTCAGTATATGGATAGAAATTCTGGCTTTGCCCAGTGGAATGCGAATAAAAATGCCACCGCGAAAAAGTCTGCGTTTGGTGGTTTTATGTGGTGGTTTTTAATATTTGTTGGGGTTTGGTGGCTGTTGGGTTCTTGGATGACGCCCAAGACGAAGGACGTCCCGGTTGAAAACGCACCCGTCATAGATTTATCAAACGTCCCAGCCACGACGATTGAAAATGATGATATCTCTGCCCAGGTTCGTGGACTGCGTATATCAAATATCGCATTAAAAGATTTCAATGTTTCGGCATCGGATTCCACGCCCGTGACATTGTTGGGAACGGATGGTGCGTATGCGGAAATTGGTGTACTTGCCAATGGCACGACGGCACCAACGGCAACAACGGTCTGGAAAAACAAAGATGGTGTATTTACGTGGCGCAATTCTGATGGGGTTGAATTTTTGCGTACGATAACAACCGATAACTATGTAATTATCATAAATGACACGATACGAAACGGTACGGCGCACGACATATCTGTTGCGCCATATGGTCGCATTGTTCGTGCAAACGACGTGATAAATTCTGCGGGTGTATCGACGGGTGCGATTGCATATGAAAATACGGATATAGAACGCATTGATTGGCGTAAAATGGACCGTCGTTCATATGCATACACAACAACGACCGGTTTTATTGGTTTTGCGGATCAATACTGGGAAACGATTGTTGCGTTAAATAATCTGGACCAAACGATGACACTGAAAAAAGTTGGGACAAATTATGATGCGGATGTTGTTGCGGGCGCGGTTGCGATTGCGCCGAATGCGACGGCAAATATTTCGTATAGCATATACGCCGGCCCATTAGAGCAGGGCGCACTTGACACCGCCACCAAATATATTGCGGGCATAGATGATACGGTTGATTATGGTTGGTTTGGGTTCTTGGCGCGTCCGATGTTATGGTTTATCAATACATTAAATGCGTTGGTAATGAATTACGGCGTTGCGATTATCTTGATGACATTGATTTTGCGTATGCTGATGTGGAAACTTACGCGCAAGTCCTATGCATCAATGATTGCGATGCAGAAAATGCAGCCTGAATTACAGCGGATTCAGAAATTATACGCCAACGATAAAATGCGCCTGCAAATGGAAATGATGAAAATCTATCAGACGCACAAGATGTCGCCGATGTCTGGATGCCTGCCGATGTTGATTCAGATTCCGATTTTCTTTGCCCTGTACAAGGCGTTATTGGTATCTGTCCAAATGCGCAGTGCACATTTTCTTTGGATAAAAGATTTGGCGACAATGGATCCATACTTTATTTTGCCGATATTGATGGGTGCGACAATGTGGTTGCAACAATATCTGCAAAGCGCGCAAAAGGCAAAGTCTGCGGATAAAAATGATATCACCGCCCAGACCCAACGAATGATGCGCTGGATGCCGATATTGTTTACGGTAATGTTTGCGTGGATGCCGGCGGGATTGGTACTGTATTGGACGGTGTCGAATATATTTGGCATTGTTCAGATGTACATAATAAAGCATCAAAAATAATATAATCCCGCCATTTGGCGGGATTTGTTATTTGTGCAAATTTTTATACAGTGCCCACGGCGTCTGTATTCGCCAATCGCGGATTCCAATGGCACGTTTGGTTAAATCAACACAACTGTATGTCGTGTACGGGTTAAAATCTGTTGGTACCGCCGCGCCGTCGATATAGACGAATTTCCATCCGTGTGTTTTTAATATTTTTATATCACGCATATGTAAAACCATTTTTTCGACGTGTCCACGTTTTACAAATTGGAACAAAATTAGCTTGTCATCACGCGGCACAATTGGTGCCACGTGTTTAAGGCGTCTGCATAATATATTCGGAAGAATTTTTGATGTTTTGTTCGAGAAGGCAATAATAATCATAATATTTTTTCCCTTACCTTTAATTATTCAATCCATCCGCGTTCTGTTGCCGCGATTTGTATTGCATCCATTGCGCGCCGCCATTGGTCTGCGGCGCGATTTTCTCGCCAGATATATTGGTGTGGGGCACGACGTTTATCGCCAAATTCTTTCATAACTTGTAATTGTTCATCGGTCAGTTTTCCTGATAAATATAATTTGGTAATCAGTGTTTCTACATCAACCAGTTCACACGCGCGTCGCGTTCCACGCATCCCATTATGTACAAATCCATTGCGTACAGATTTAGAATATAAAAACCAGAACCATAATTGCTCTGAATTTTGAAATTTTTCAGTGTTATAAATCGCTTGCTTTTGTTCCATAACTACATCTCCTTTGGTTTATTTTGCGACCTATTAAGATTTATATCCTAAAAAACCGATTATGATAAATACTACAACCGGCGGTTGATTGGTGAATCGGAATTTCGATTCGAATGGCAAATTTGATAAAATTGCCACGAATCGAAAACTCAGCCATATTCATCGTCATATAGCATCGTTTTGTTACAAAAAAATAAGCGTCCAAAAAATGGACGCACAAACACGCATATAAAAACTGTCATCTTGATATTCCGCTTATATTATTATAGTGCCTTTGGTTAAAAAATAAAGTCCACCATATGGTGGACCGTGTTAATTTTTTCCGTCACAGTATTGGCGGGAAACAATCACCACCCGTCGACGGACAGCAATTAAACCCTTGGTCCCCCATATCGGTGTAAATTTCCCCCGCACAGCAGCCATTTGCATCTGGCAGGCTGCCATCTTCGCACGTAAGGACCGCGGCCGCACCTTCTACTGCAACCTCTTCTTCTTTCTTTTCAAACGGGTTTTCGATTGCACCCGTTTCTTCGTCATATGTCAGTCCCAGAACCTGTTCATTATATGCCTGTTGGCCCTGGTTGGATATGTATGCAATACTGTTTTTATTGCTGGCATCTTGTTGGTTCTGGAATACCTGTTCCTGTTTTGCCATATTTATTGCCTGATAATTTTGTGACTGGCAATAGAACAACAGCGTCGCATAGTCATAACCGCCACATTTTGTTGTGTCCTTGCACTTTGGGTCGACTGTTTTGTTCCCGTTCTTGTCGGTGGTGCAATATTCTGCCACGGCAAAAGAACGTACCTGGCCGGTCCAAGAACCGTCATCATAATTTGGTTTTGCATTATGTGCCCAACGTGCACGTTTTGCTTCGCTATATGCGGCCACGGCACATTTTTTATCAGATGAACCCGGTGCACCACAGGTCACCATCAAATCAACCGGCGAATAGACTGTGATACGTGTTCCTGCGGCAATTGTAAACGGTGGAACGGTGTTGTCCATCATATCGACCAGCAATTTTTGTGCCACCTGGTTCCACGCGGTAATAATTTCGTTTTTTGCCAATTCTGATGAACGCACCGTGCCGCTTTGTACAACGGTGTTATTATCCAAATCAATCTGGTTTACAAATGCATCCGTCACCGGCGCAATCAAATTCACCGCTGCCGGCACAATTGCGGTCAGCATCGGCATAAAGAATTGTTCTATATAGTCTGTACTGCCGTATCCGGGTACACCAACTTTGCCTTGGGAATCCGCCGAGAACGGATCGTTTGCACCGCCATCAAAATTAAATTCAACACCATTCGGCAGGATAAATTGATACCATTTTATATTCATACGTCCAACCGATGTGTATGGCCCCGGTAACGTTCCGGTTACATACCCCAGCATCATTGTACCCGTTGGAATAATAACATTGCGACCACTGTCTGAATAGACATTGCGGTCAACGGTTGCGCGCACTGGAATCCCATTGGCCAGGGCCTCTGCATCCGCACGAACATCTGATACGATTGTGGCTGGAATCGGCTTATATTGACGCAACAAGAATTGTCGGTCGTGAATTTTACTGGACACAACCGCCATCCCGGACGATTTATATTCAACATCTGGCACCGGTGCATCGCGCAAACCACCCATTTCTTCAAGGCCACCTGTGCCCAAACGTCCCATACCACTGGTTGCGCGATTTTCAGTATCAATCATAGATTCGCGTTGTGCGCTTGAAACCGGATTTGACAGTTCCGGTAAAACGCCATTTGTAATGGCCGCATATCCGATATGATCTGCGTCTGTGCCAATTTTCTTAGACTTATTTTTTATATCAACTATTATCCCATTGTCTGGGTTATAAACACCGGTTGGATTTTCACATTCTGTATCGGAAAAAGGATGGAAATAATACGCGCCTGCCTTTGGCTTAATCCATCCGATTTGCTGTCCCGAATTTCCATATCCTGGGAACGCAAAGTCCGAACAAGATTCCGGTGGTGCCACATATTCTGATGTGTTACTTTCCACAACCGTGCCAAATGGTTTGGCCGGTGCGATTAAGTCGATTTCGGGTTCTTCCTCAATAATTTCTTCTTCGATATCGTCTTCTGGTTCTGAGGTAACAATTTTTTCAACCGGTTTTTCTATAACTTTTTCCACGACCTTTTCGATAACGACCGGGGCGGGTGCTTCAACCACGGGGGCCGTTGCGCCCAACACCATCGTATACTTGTACGATTTTTTCATTTCGTCTGGCTCACTTACCCCGCGCCAGTCGATAAAGATTGGAACCCCACGCGCCGTCATCGCGGTTGTGGGCGTATAGTCTATTGTAATTGTGCATGCAAATCCGGCATTTATTTCGCCCGCATTCATACAGCCTGTATTAACCGACAGCCCGTTAATATTCTGCTCGCGACGAACATCCAAGACCTTTGCCGGTCCGGTTGCGGATACTTTTATTATCTGTGTCTTGGATTGTCCCACGGTAACGTCCGCCCAATCCAATGTGTCCGGCGTTATCACCAGGTTGATTGGTGTGGAATCAACCGCCTCGATTTTTTTATTGGGTTTACTGCCGGTTAATAACAGTGTCATAAGTATAAGAACAACAACAAACGCCACCGCCAGTAATAACCACTGAACACGCTTTGGTGTATTGTTCCGCCAATCTACAAAGGTCTTTTTTAACTTATTCATTTATTATTCCACACCCGGTTAAGAGCCATTTACTGAATACGAACAACGTTGCAACTTGCGCCACTGAATTTTAACAACTGGTCACATAGTTTTTGTGCCGTATCAATATCGGCCAATGGCCCGATGCGCAGGCGGTACAGGCGTGCCGATGTAGATTCTGCACCCAATTCACCAACACCTTGTTCATCAACGGCAAAGAAAACCTTGTCTTTGTATGGGGCCAGCAATCCCGCACCATCGTCGCCACTGAATTTTGCCAGCAATCCCGTCCAATAATCATTCAATGCCTTGACCGATGGATCAGATTTTAATTCAACCGCGACACCGCTTTGGTTGCTGGTAATCAGTGGAATATTCGTTTGTGGTAAATATGCCCCCGCCGTGTCGCGCACCGTCGGAACCATTGTCATTGCGGTGGATGCGCCAGTGGCCTGTGTCGCGCCGGTAAATCCGGCCGGCATATAGTATCCCGCACCCGTTGCCGCCGCAACCGACCCGTTGCCAACAAATGTTGGGCTGGCGGTGTAATTTCCGACATTCATATTCATTGCGGCCATATCCATATTGTACGCAATATTGTTCAGGGATTGTCCACTCATCATACTTTGGGCAACGTTCGCCTCTGCCAGCGCCATAACCGATGCCGTATCCGCAATAAGGAATGGTTTTTCACGCTTTTTAATGCAGACAATGCGTTGTCCACTGCGCAGAACCATATCCCCAACCGCCTCTACAATCAGCAAGCGTCCATCTTCGCCGTCGGTACGGAATCCAACCGGGGATTCGCCACCCTCAACCAACAAGGATACAACCGGACGTTGGGTCATAGAAATAACCTTGTCACCGAAATCAATATACGTAAATATACGATCGCGCCATACGCGTTCTGGTGCAATTACATAGTCGTCTGGATTTGGAACAAAGATGTCCAGGTCAAAGCGGAATTCAGATGGATCAATCTTCATAGACTTAATCCAGCCATAATCTTCGCCATCAACACCAACGGTATTTGATGTTGTTGCCGGTTTATTAAATATAGATTTCATCCCCGCCCCAGACGTTGGTGTCGACACCGCATTCGGCAAGGCCGCATTACCATCCAAAACGATATCCACCTGGGAATATGTGATTTCAGACGAATTCGTTGGTTCTGCACGCAAATAGAATATGTACTTGTTGCCAGACTTTCCATCAACAATCATATTTGTGTCACCACCCATTGTTCCATCGTTCGGGGTTAGAAATATGGTGCCGCCACCTTTTTGTGCATCAACCTGGAACAGGCCACTGTCCCCAACGATAATATCAGAAATTTGTTCGCCGTTTGGCAATGATACCATTGTTACCATCCCGTTGCGCAGTTTTAATGGCAAAGTGCTGCCCTTGGACCAGGACAGTTGTGCATAGCCCGGTTTAATACTGCCCGCGGTCATATTTGCGTTTGGATTATCCCAGGCCGCCTGGTATGCCAACGCCGAATTTATATCGGCTAAACCCAATGCCATTCCAACGCATATCAGAGATACATTTAATTTTATTGCCTTTGCAAACGTCATATCTGCTTCCTTCCGTCTTTCTTTTATTTCTTAGAACCTGTTCAGTGGGTCGGTTTTATTAGATTTATCACCATCCACAGATTCAACCGTGTATTGTGCCACACGAATTCCCAACGGGTTGTTCAATCTGTCTGTCCACTGTACGGTCTTATCTGTATCAGATTCCAGTCTTAATACGATTGTATAATCTTTTGCGTCCACCTGTCCATCACTATTTTCACAAAACCATCGAAATTTTACCGCGTACATATCGTTGCCACGTGGTGTTATCGCGCCCGTTTCAAATTCGACCGGACATTTAAGTTCGAACCCGGGAACCTCGTTCATCAGTGCGGTCCACATTCTGGTCTGGGCGAAATCGGCAAAGACATCATCGGTTGACCACGCGCGCACCGCGGCGGCCGGATCGTTGGTCCATTTTTTGCGCATCACGTTAATATTTGATGAAATTTCGTTCCGGGCCTTGATGTATTCTTTGATAAACGCACGCTTGTATTGGCTTAGGTTTTCATCCGCCGGCACCATATCACGCAATGTAATTTCCAGTTGATGGCTGGGCTGTGTCATTAAAAAGAATACTTGGGGACGGTTCAATGGGAACAATTTATACAGCGTCACCCCCATAACGGCCAGCACCACCACCGCGGTTGCAAGCACAAACGTCATCAATCTGGACATTAAAATTGGCGGTTCTACGCGGTTTTGTACCAAAATCTCCCCCTTGATTAAGTGGATTGTAGAAAAAAATACGTCGCATATGCAAGAAAAAATTGCAAATACAAAATCATATTATTGGATTAGTAAATGTTGGGGTGGAATTTTGTCTTGCGCCGGGTAATGAAAAATAATATAATATTTCCGCTTGATTTTTTGTATCCGTGTGCTATCCTGTCGCAGACTGTGGACGTGTGTGCGGTACAAAAAGACGGTTTTTACAGTTTCTAGGGGCATAGTTCAACGGTAGAATATCGGTCTCCAAAACCGCGGATGAGGGTTCGATTCCTTCTGCCCCTGCCAAATTCCAAAACGCAACATAATTGTGTTTTGGAATTTGGCAAAAGGTGGGCGGAAAATCGAACCCGAAGGAAATAGTGGTGTTGGGTTCGCATACGAGTAAGATTTTGCAAGTGTAACGATGCGAAATCGGTACGAGTGGTGAGCGAATGCGAACATTCCTTCTGCCCCTGCCACGAATATGGTCGTAAATAATAAAAAGTGGACGTGTTTTATGAAGAAAATGCTGGAATATATCAAATCTGTGCGTCGTGAATGGTTCAAGATTGTGTGGCCGTCGCGCGACACTGTGACGCGTGCAACGATTATGATTTTGGTGTTTTCGGCCATTGCGGCGCTGTTCTTCTTTGCGGTGGACAGTGTGCTGGGGGCGATTGTTAATTGGATTTTCTAAGAAACGGAATTGACAAAGGGTGCATACGATGGAAGAAAAAATGCAATGGTTTGTTGTGAATGTTCATACAAGTTGCGAAGACAAGGTTGCGCGTGGTCTGCGTGAACAGATTGATAAGCGCCGCCTGAATGCGTATTTTGGTGAAATTTTGGTCCCCACGCGTGAGGTTACTGAAATCAAGGGTGGCAAGCGTGTAAAGACGGAACGTAAATTCTTTCCGGGCTATATCGTTGTTCAGATGGTTATGAACAATGAAACGTTCACACTTGTAAAACAGATTCCCCAGGTTGTTATGTTCCTGGGCGCGAAACAGAAACCAATCGCGGTCAGCGAAGAAGAAGCGCGTCGCCTGATGAAACAGGTAGAAGAGGGCGCGGTCGCGATGGATGACATTGAATATTCCGTTGGCCAAGAGGTACACGTTATCGATGGTCCGTTTGCGGGCTTTAACGGTGTCGCGTCCGAGGTGGATAATGTAAAACAAAAAATGACAGTTACAGTCCTGGTATTTGGTCGTGAAACCAGTATGGAACTGGAATTTGACCAGGTCGAAAAGGTATAATAAAAGTTTTTTGTGGTTTTCTGAAAAATATTCAGTAAAATCACACCAAACCGTGGTAGATACGCCATATCGTACCACGACACTAACCAAAAAAATGGAGTGAACAAATGGCAAAGAAAGAAGTTAAGGGATTGGTCAAATTGGTCGTCCCTGCAAAACAGGCAAATCCTGCGCCTCCAATCGGTCCGGCGTTGGGTGCTGCTGGTGTTAACATCGCAGAATTCTGCAAACAGTTTAACGATAAAACATCTGATAAAGAACCGGGTATGCCGATTCCATGTATTATCACTGTTTACACAGATCGCAGTTTCGAATTTATTATGAAATTGCCACCTGTATCGTACTATATTAAAAAAGCATTGAAATTGAAAATCGGTTCTCATAAACCGGGGCGTGACTTTGTTGGTACATTGACCCAGGCCCAGGTAAAAGAAATCGCCGAAGCGAAAATGCCTGACTTGAATTGCTCTACCATTGAATCCGCTATGAACATCGTTGCGGGTCAGTGCCGTTCTATGGGCGTAAAGGTGGAGGAATAATATCATGAAACTGACAAAGAAACAGCAAACTTGGAAAAATTTGGACACAGACAAAGTGTATGCCTTGTCTGATGCAATCGAAGCATTGCGTGAATACGCATCCAAGAAATTTGATGAAACATTGGAAATCGCTATCCGTTTGGGTATCGATGTGACCAAGGCTGACCAGAATATTCGTGGTATGTTGTCCCTGCCAAATGGTACGGGTAAAACGGTTCGTGTTGCGGTATTTACCGAAAATGCGGCCGACGAAGCAAAAGCTGCCGGTGCCGATGTTGTTGGTGGCCAGGATTTAATTGACGCGGTTGCGGCGGGCAATATCAACTTTGACCGTGTTATCGCGACACCTGATATGATGCCAAAAATGTCAAAAATTGCGCGCGTATTGGGACCAAAGGGTTTGATGCCGAATCCAAAATTGGGTACGGTTACAAACAACGTTGCGGACGCTGTTAAAACGGCCAAAGCGGGTCAGATTGAATACCGTGCTGAAAAGAAGGGTATTATTCACGCTGGGATTGGTAAAATGTCATTTACAACCGACGCGTTGGTTGAAAATGCAAATGCCTTGATTGACCAGTTGAAAAAGATTAAACCTGCATCCGCCAAGGGTCAGTATATCTTGGGTATTTCCGTTGCGACAACCCAGGGCCCAGGTCTGAAAGTAGATGCAAAATAATTAAATGCGACGTGTGTGAAGAACATACGTCGCATAAACAGATTTCTGTCCAAGACTGATGGTGTGACGAGAATGTTGCTTAATTGCCATCATAGACAAAGAACAATTCTTTGGGGCAGGAACCAAAGCCCCACCCGGGGCAACCCGGATGGAAAGTTAACAAAACAGAAGCTTGAAGGAAATAAAGATGAAACGCGAAGAAAAATCAGATTTGATTTCAGCGTTACAGTCGTCCCTGAAAGAAGCGAACGGTGTTTTCGTTGTTGAAAACCACGGCTTGACCGTACAGGAATTTGAGGGTCTGCGTAATGAATTGCGCCCATTGGTTTCCGTGTTCAAAGTCGTTAAAAACCGTTTGATGAAATTGGCGTTAAAAGACACCGATTTCGAACCTGTATCCGATATGCTGAAACGTCCAACCGCGGTTGCGGTTGCAACAGACGGCTTGGCGGTTACCAAGGTATTGGCAAAATTTGCGGAATCACACCCAAATTTGACAATCGTTGGTGGTAAAATGGATGCGGACGTTCTGGACTGTAACGGCGTATTACAATTATCCAAGCTTCCTTCCCTGTTGGAAATTCGTGGCACTATTGCGCGTATCTTGGTCGAACCTGCATCGCGCATTGCACGAGTATCGGCAGAGTATGGAAAAAAAGAACAATAAAATCAGAATATTTTATTCTGACCTAAAACAAAACTTAGGAGTAAAAAAATGGCAGACATTCAGAAATTAGTTGAAGAATTGTCAAAATTGACCGTTTTGGAAGCAGTTGAACTGTCCAAAGCGTTGGAAGAAACATGGGGCGTTAGCGCTGCTGCTGCTGTTGCAGTTGCCGCTGGTCCTGTTGCAGCCGCTGCAGAAGAAAAGAGCGAATTTGACGTTGTACTGGCCGAAGTTGGTGCAAACAAATTGGCTGTTATCAAGGCTGTAAAAGACATCACAGGTTTGGGTTTGGGCGAAGCGAAAACTTTGGTCGAATCTGCACCAAAGGCAGTTAAAGAAGGCGTTGCCAAAGATGAAGCTGAAAAAATGAAAGCTACAATCGAAGCCGCCGGTGCCAAAGTTGAATTGAAATAATTCAACCCGGAACCGAATGGTTCATAAAAAATCTGCCGTATGAAAATATGGCAAAAACGCCGCCCGTGTGGGATGAAAATCCCATACGGGCACAAAGGCGTAAAAATACACAAGAAAAATTAAAACGGTATTACAATATCGTTTCGTTTGCAAAACGCACAGAAAAAAGGACTAAAACCGATGGCAGTAATCCAGAAACTTAGAAAATCTTTTGGTAAAAGTTTTTTGCAAACTCCGCTTCCTGATTTAGTTGAAATTCAATACGATTCCTACAAAGACTTTTTGCAGGCTGACGTTGCGCCGCAAAACCGTAAAAACATTGGTTTACAGAACGTGTTCTCGTCAATGTTCCCAATCAAAGACTATGCCGGCATTGCCGACCTGGAATTTGTGGAATATACATTGGACAAACCTGTTTACAATGTAAAAGAGTGTATGCTGCGCAATATGACATATTCCAGCAAGCTGAAATTGAAGCTGAGATTGATTTTATGGGATGTCGCAGAAGATGGTAAAAAGACCCTGCGTGACATCAAGGAACAAGAAATATTTATGGGCGAAGTGCCGTTAATGACCGAACGCGGCAGCTTTATCGCATCCGGTGTTGAACGTGTTATCGTTTCCCAGATGCATCGTGCCCAGGGCGTTGTGTTTGCAACAACCAAAGAAGCCAAGGTTGCGGGTAATCCGATTACATACACTGCACGTATCATCCCAGAACACGGTTCTTGGATTGATTTCGAAGAATCCAAGGGTGTAATCTATGTCCGTATCGATCGTCGTCGCAAGGTGCCTGCAACGGTTCTGTTGCGTTGCTTGCCGGCCGCCGAAGATGAAAAGAAATGGTTGGCCGAACCACGCAAGACCACAATCCGTGGTATGAGTGACACAGAAATCCTGGCCACATTCTATAACCGCATTGGTTTGAAATTTGATGGCAAAATGTGGATCGGTGATGTTGCATCATTCGAAGGTTTGGATAAATACCGCCTGAATTATGATTTAATCAATCCAAAAGATAAAAAAGTCTTGGCATCCAAGGGCGATCGTTTGAACGCGAAACGCTTGAAAAAGATTATGGATGCATCCAAGACATTCGGTATCCTGCCAGAATCTTTGATTGGTGAATATCTGTTTGATCCGATTATGTCCGGGGACGAGGTTGTAATGCCATCCGGCACAGAAATCACCGAAGAAGTCTTGAATGATTTGGATAAAATGAATGTCAAAGAAATCAGCCTGATTTCCATTGACAACACCACAATCACGGCCCATATGCGTAATACTTTGTTGGCTGATAAAACCACAAATCGCGAAGAAGCCTTGATTGAAATCTATAACATTATCCGTCCGGGCGAACGCCCAACATTAGAGGCCGCAATCAATCTGTTTATGCGCCAGGGCTTTGAACCGGCATACTATGATTTGTCGGCGGTTGGTCGTTTCAAGATGAACAAACGTTTAAAGATTGATTCTGGTAAAAAGCCAGAAGATGAACGACTGTTGACCAAGTCTGATTTCTTGGCGGTATTAAAAACATTAACAAACATTATTGACCGCAAAGACACGGTTGATGATATTGATAACCTGTCAAATCGTCGTGTTCGCACGGTTGGCGAATTGTTGGAACAGAATTTCCGCACTGGTATGATTCGTATCGAACGTCTGGTACGCGAAGCGTTGTCCAGTCCAAACATTGCCAATATGCAACCCCAGGACGTTATCAATGTAAAACCGTTGATGTCATTGGTGTCTGAATTCTTGGGAACATCCCAGTTGTCCCAGTTTATGGATGCATATAATCCATTGGCTGAATTGGAACACAAGCGTCTGATTTCGGCATTGGGGCCGGGTGGTTTGAACCGTGAACGTGCGGGTATTGACGTACGTGACGTTCATCCAACACACTATGGTCGTTTATGCCCAATTCACACACCCGAAGGTGCAAATATTGGTTTGATTAACCACTTGTCATCTTATGCACGTGTAAATCCATACGGCTTTATTGAAACACCATACTATGTTGTTGAAAACGGCCGCGTAACAGACAAAATGGTATACCTGACCGCGGACGAAGAATTGGGTCACAAAATTGCCCAGGGTAACACCCCAACAACAAAAGACGGTGTCTTGGCCGATGAAACGGTAACGGCGCGTGTTGATGGCGAATTTACCATGGTACCAAAGGGCGAAGTTGACTTAATCGACGTTGAACCACGCCAGGTGGTATCTATTGCAACGGGCTTGATTCCATTCGTTGAAAACGACGACGCGAACCGTGCATTGATGGGTTCGAACATGCAGCGCCAGGGCGTTCCATTATTGCGCGTCCAGGCCCCATTGGTCGGAACCGGTATCGAACGCGAGGTTGCGCGTGATTCCCGCACCGGTAAGGTTGCAAAACGCAGCGGTGTTGTTGAATCTGTGGATGCAAACCGTATTGTGGTTAAATGTATGAACAGCCGCAACGTTGTAACTGGTGTAGATATCTATAACCTGGAAAAATTCGAACGCAGCAACAGTGAAACATTGGTTCACCAGAAACCATTGGTAAAGGTTGGCGATCGTATTTCTGCGGGCGACATCATTGCCGACGGTTCATCTATGAACTATGGTGAATTGGCATTGGGTCGCAACGTATTGGTTGCGTTTATGCCGTGGCGTGGATATAACTACGAAGACTCAATCGTTATCTCGGAAAAGATTTCTCGTGACGACGTATTTACATCTGTAAAAATCGTTGAAAAAGAATTCAAGGTACGTGATACCCAGTTGGGCCCAGAAAGTTTCACCCGCGACATTCCAAACGTCAGCGAAGAAGCATTAAAGAATCTGGACGAATCCGGTATTATCTATGTTGGCGCACGCGTAAAACAGGGCGACATCTTGGTTGGTCGTGTTTCACCAAAATCTGAAACATTATTAACCCCAGAAGAGGCGCTGTTGCGTAACATCTTTGGTGAAAAGGCCTTGAATGTAAAGGATACATCACTGCGCGTTGGTCCAAACGAAGAAGGTACAGTTATCGGTGTTAACGTTCTGACCCGTCACGGGGTAAAGAAAGACGAACGTACCCAGATGATTGAATTGCAGAAAATCGAAAAGATTAACAAAGACCGCGAAGAAGAAACAAACATCATCGAAAAGGGCTTTGCCGACCAAATCTTCCAAATTGCAGAGGGTATGGTTATCGAATCCGGCACCGGCAGTTTGAAACCATTTATTGGCAAAAAACTGACCGCCGAGGTATTCGAAGGCATCCGTCCATCTGATGTGAAAAAGTTGGTCGTTAAAAACAAAGAAGCACAAGCGAAAATTGACGAACTGCGTGAACAGCACGTTCTGAAATTAAAGCAGTTGAACGAAGAAGCCGATGCCGAAGTTGCCAAAGCAACCGAAAGCAATTCTTTGAATGCCGGTGTCTTGAAAGAGGTCAAGGTTTACATCGCGCACAAAATGAAGTTGCAGCCGGGTGACAAAATGGCGGGTCGTCACGGAAACAAGGGTATCGTGTCCAAGGTTGTACCGGTCGAAGATATGCCACACTTGGCGGACGGGACCCCTGTTGACATTGTTCTGAACCCATTGGGCGTACCATCACGTATGAACATTGGTCAGATTTTGGAAACCCACCTTGGTATGGCGGCACGCACATTGGGTGCACAAATTGGCGCCGTTTTGGACGAAGTAAAGGCAAAACGTGCGGTTACCGATGATCTGCGCACCATTATGGGCAAGGTTTACGGTACCGAGGTCGCAGAAAAACTGGAAAAAATGACGGACACAGATGTTCGTGCCCAGGCGGCCTTGTTGCGTGACGGTGTTCCAATGGCAACCCCAACATTCGACGGTGCAACACCCGAAGATATTCGCAGTATGTTGAAATTGGCGGGTCTGCCGGAAACGGGTCAGTTTGATCTGTACGACGGTATGACGGGTGAAAAGTTTGCACGTCCGGTAACAGTTGGCGTTATGTATATGTTGAAACTGCATCACTTTGTTGATGAAAAGATTCACGCACGTTCAATTGGTAACTATTCATTGGTAACGCAACAGCCATTGTCTGGTAAGGCCCACATGGGTGGCCAGCGTTTGGGTGAAATGGAAGTGTGGGCACTGGAAGCCCACGGTGCCGCCCACCTGTTGCGCGAAATGTTGACGGTTAAATCTGACGATATCACCGGCCGAAACAAGATGTACGAATCCATCATTTCCGGCAGCAATGATATCCAGACCGGAACCCCAGAAGCATTCAACGTATTCGTTCGCGAATTGCGTGGATTGGGTCTGGCAATGACACCAAAGAAAGTAGATTAGTTGTTAGCATTGGTGTGGGGCATCATCCCCACACCCTAACCACTAGCCACTAACAACTAAAAACTATTTTAAAATGGAGCAAAATATAATGAGCAATATGTTGCAAAAGATATTTGGACAAATCGAAACCAAGGAACAGTTTGATGCATTGCGTATTACCATTGCGTCACCCGAAGAAATTCTGTCTTGGTCCTTTGGCGAAGTGAAAAAACCTGAAACAATCAACTATCACTCGCTGAAACCAGAGGCCGAAGGACTGTTCTGTCAGCAGATTTTTGGTCCGGTCAAAGATTACGAATGCGCCTGTGGTAAATATAAACGCATTAAATTCCGTGGCGTTGTTTGCGAACGTTGCGGCGTAGAGGTTGGCCCATCCGCCGTTCGTCGTGAACGTATGGGGCATATTAAATTGGCAATGCCGGTTGCGCATACGTGGTTTTTGCGCGAGGGCAAGATTGCAACCCTGTTGAACAATCTGCCACAAAAGAAACTGGAACAGGTTATTTCATACGACGCATACATTGTTATTGAACCAGGCTTAACAAACCTGAAACTGTACGATGTAATCAGCGAAGATGAATACCAGGCCGCCGTCGAAGAATTTGGCGCGGATGCATTCCGCGTTGGTATCGGTGCCGAAGGTGTTCGTTCAATCATTGAAAACCTGGATATGGGTGATGAACGTACACGCCTGCGCGCAGAATTGGCGGATACAAAATCTGAAACAAAACGCAAATCTATTATTAAACAATTAAAATTGGTCGAAGCCTTCTTGGATTCCAAGACCAATCCAGCATGGATGATGCCGGATATTATCCCGGTTATTCCACCGGATATGCGTCCATTGGTTACATTGGATGCGGGACATGTTGCGGCATCTGACCTGAATGATTTGTATCGTCGCGTTATCATCCGTAATAACCGTCTGAAACGCTTTATGGAAATGCACGCGCCAGACATCATCGTACGTAACGAAAAACGTATGTTACAAGAGGCGGTTGATTCCCTGTTCGATAACGGTCACAAGGCACGTCCAATGGTTTCCCAGAACCGTCGTCCATTGAAATCATTGTCTGATTCATTGCGCGGTAAATCTGGTCGTTTCCGTATGAATATGTTGGGTAAACGTGTGGACTATTCCGGTCGTTCGGTTATCGTATCTGGCCCAACATTGAAACTGCACCAGGTGGGTTTGCCAAAAACAATGGCGCTGGAATTGTTTAAACCATTTGTTTATGCGCGCTTGTTGGCTGGGGACTATGCAAATACATTGAAAACCGCCCGCAAGATGGTTGAAAACGGCGAAGATGTCGTATGGGAAATCCTGGAAAAGGTTATCTATGAACATCCAGTTCTGTTGAACCGTGCACCAACATTGCACCGTTTGTCTCTGCTGGCATTTGAACCGGTATTGATTGAGGGCAAGGCAATCCGTCTGCATCCATTGGTATGTAAGGGCTTTAATGCTGACTTTGACGGTGACCAGATGTCTGTTCACGTTCCAATTTCCCTAGAAGCGCAGTTAGAAGCACGTACATTGATGCTGTCATCAAACAACGTATTGTCACCTGCGAACGGTGAACCTATGATTGTTCCATCCCAGGACATGGTATTGGGTGTTTATTACATCTCGTTGATTGATGGCGAACACACCGATAAATCACCACGTTTTGCGAATATGGACGAAGTGAAATTGGCATTGGAAAACAAGACAATTACACTGCACACACCAATTGTTGCACGTATCAACGGCAAAACATATAAAACAACGGCGGGTCGTATGATTTTGGGTGAATTATTGCCAAAGTCTGACAAAATGCCATTTGATTTGGTGAACAAGGTTATGCCGGTGAAAGAAATCAAGGCTTTGTTGGCGACAACATACGAACGTTGTGGCGACAAAGAAACGATTTTGTTGGCAGACGCGCTGAAAAATACTGGTTTTGAACAGGCTGCACGCAGTGGTATTTCCATTGGTTATGACGACATTGTTATTCCAGCGGAAAAGAAAGAAATCATCGCGCAATCTGAAAAGGCCGCCGAAGAAATCGAAGAACAATATCAGAACGGTTTGTTGTCTGGTGGTGAACGCTATAACAAACTGGTCGATATGTGGCAGAAAACAACCGACAAACTGGGTGATATGGCGTATGCTGCGCTGGGTAAATCAACCGGTGACAATTGGAATTCTGTATATATGATGGCGTTATCTGGTGCCCGTGGTTCCAAACGTCAGATTCAGCAGTTGGCCGGTATGCGTGGTATGATGCAGAAACCAGACGGATCTATTATTGAGGTTCCAATTATCTCGAACTTTAAAGAAGGTCTGACTATGTCTGAATACTTTACATCCACCCACGGTGCGCGTAAGGGTATGTCGGACACGGCGTTAAAGACTGCTGACGCGGGTTACCTGACACGTCGTTTGGTTGAATTGGCACAAAATACCGTTATTACCGAACACGATTGTGGAACAACTGAATTCATCACGGCAAAGCCGGTTTACACGGGTTCAACACTGTCTGTTCCATTGGGTGATGTTGTATTGGGTCGCACGGCGGCACACGACATTGTTCACCCATTGACCAAGGAAGTCATTGTCCCAGCCGGTGAATTGATTACCAAGGCCGCGTCCAAGGCGATTAACGAATCTGGTCTGCCATCTGTTGATGTTCGCAGTGTTCTGACGTGTTGCAGTGACGGTCTGTGTGCGAAATGTTATGGTATGGACCTGTCACGTAATGCATTGGTACACGTCGGCGAAGCCGTTGGTGTTATCGCGGGTCAGTCCATTGGTGAACCAGGTACCCAGTTGACATTGCGTACCTTCCACATTGGTGGTATTGCGGCCGGTGGCACCGACAGTCACTTTATCGAAGTTCCGGTTGCGGGTCGCATCAAATTGATTGGTGTTAATACAATTAAGAACAGTGCTGGTCGTGTTGTTGTCTTGTCACGCAACGGTAAAATTGCCATTGTCGATGACGCGGACAAAGAATTGTTCAGCTGTGCATTACCATATGCATCTATGTTGATTGTTAACGATGGCGACAGCGTTGAAAAAGGCGCCAAGGTTGCCGAATGGGATCCATATTCCAACACAATCATCGCCGAGGCCGATGGTACCGTAAACTATAACGACCTGGTTGAAAACGTATCGTTCCAAGAAGAAGTTGATTCTATGACCGGTATCGTTTCACGCAAGGTTATTAACTGGAAGACAAATACCAAGAAAGCCCTGAAACCGGCGGTCACATTGGTCGATGCCAAGGGTAACGTGATATCTTTGGGTGGTAAAAAGATTGCGGAATATCTGTTGCCAATCTATTCGATATTGAACGTTGCAAATGGTGACACGGTTCACGCGGGCGACATTTTGGCACGTATCCCGGTTCAGACAAAACGTACCGGCGACATTACGGGCGGTCTGCCACGTGTTAATGAATTATTGGAAGTACGTCGTCCAACAAATCCGGCCTTGTTGGCGGAAATCGATGGTACGGTTGATTTGGAAGATGCCAAATCAAAAATCATTATCCGTATTGAACCGACCGACGGCAGTGCACCGGTTGAATATGCGGTGCCAAAGGGTACAAACCTGTTGGTTCGCAGTGGTGACGTTGTCAAAAAGGCTGACAAATTGGTTGATGGTGACCCTGTACCACAAGATATCTTGCGTATCTTGGGCCAGAAAGCCCTGGCAACATTTATGGTTGACCAGATTCAGCAGGTTTACCGCCTTCAGGGTGTGACAATTAACGACAAGCATATCGAAATCTTGATACGTGAAATGACACGTCGTGTTGAAATCACGAATCCGGGTGATACCGGCTTCCTGATGGGCCAGGTTGTTGACCGTGTTGATTTCGAAGAAGAAAATGCCCGTGTTGCCCGTGATGGTGGCAGATTGGCTGAGGCATCCCAGGTCTTGGTTGGTTTGACACGTGCGTCCCTGACATCACGTTCGTTTATATCGAACGCATCGTTCCAACAGACAACCAAAGTGTTGGTAGACGCCGCAATTTCCGGTTCAACCGACAAATTGGTTGGTATCAACGAAAACCTGATTGTTGGTCGTTTGATTCCAATTGGAACGGGTGCATATGTCCGTCGTGTACGCGAAATCGCCAAAGAAGAAGAAAAGGCGGAACGTCTTGCACGCGAAGGCAACACCCAGCAGCAATTGTTGGATATATAAAAACCAACACATCCCCGGTTAAAACCCGGGGGTGTGTAAACTTTTGCTTGCAAAACGGGAATATTTGAATAAAATAAGCATTCGGAAAATATAAAAGGATAATAAAATGGCAACGCCAAGAAGTAAAACAAGTAAATCACGCAGCGCCCAGCGTCGCTCTCACGATGCATTGTCTGTTATGCCAAGCAGCGTATGCAAGGTCTGCGGTGAAAAGAAGCGCCCACATCACGTTTGTGCGGCTTGTGGTGCAAAATAATTTAACTAAAAATTCGGGGCAGATTTGACCGCGGGCCCGTGGTCTGTCTGCCGTTTTTTATATTGCTATGTCAGAACAAAAGAAAATTATTGCTGTTGATGCTATGAGTGGGGACAAGGGCCCATCGGCCGTCCTGGGGGGCATTAACCAGTTCTTATATCAAAATGGCGAAGACAAAGTTCATTTCCGCCTGTTTGGTGACGAAAAACGTCTGCGCCGTATGTTGACTAAATACCCGCGCGTCGGCCGTAATGTAGAGGTTGTACACGCCCCCGGCGTTATCAAGGGAACGGATAAAATTATGGATATCGTTCGTCACGCCCAGGATACGTCTATGTATATGGCAATCAAAGACGTCCGCGAAGGCAACGCCGCCGCCGTCGTCAGTGCGGGTAACACCGGTGTTTTAATGTCACTGTCAAAATTGGCATTAAAGACGGTTGATGGTATTGCGCGTCCGGCGATTACAACGATGTTGCCATCTGGTGCCGGCGATGATCGTGTGGTCGTTTTGGACCTGGGGGCAAATGTTCAGTGTGATGAATCTATTTTGTTTGACTTTGCCGTCCTGGGCAGTGTTTATGCCGAGGTTATTGGAAAAATGCCAAAACCAAAATTAGGTGTACTGAATATCGGATCCGAAGAAACCAAGGGTAACGAAACCCTGGTGCACTTGAATCACGTTCTGACCGAACACAAAGATGAATTGCCATACGAATATCTGGGCTTTGTAGAGGCTAATGATATCAGTGCCGGCCGTGTTCAGGTGGTTGTCACCGACGGCTTTACCGGCAATATCGTATTAAAAACGGTCGAAGGTACCGCAAAATTGATTAAACGTGTTATCGTTGAAAATTTCAAGAAATCAATTTTGGCAATGATGGGTGCGTTCTTCTTGGTCCACGTATTTAAACGGTTAAAGCATAAAATTGACCCGCGTTCATATGCGGGCGCGGTGTTCCTGGGGCTAAAGGGGTTTGCGGTAAAAACCCATGGAAACAGTGATGCCCTGGCATTTGCAAATTCATTAAAGTATGCATCAGATTTGATTCACGCAAATTTAAATGGTCTGATTGCAGAACGTGCAAAATCGGTCGAGCCGATACGTAATCAGTTACAACAGGAAAAACAATAAAAATCCCGCATTTCGGGCCCCACGCAAACATTCATTTGCGTGGGTGAACATTCGCGGGATTTTTTTATACAAACTTTTCCGGGACCAGGCTGCATATCGATTTCCAAACACGCCGGAAAATGGATGTGTCAGGTGCACGCTTGTGAACCTGGGGCTTTTTATCGCCGGGGCGACTGCCGGTCCAGACGGGATCTCCGTCTTCATCCAGTGTGACACGCCACGACGTCTGGGTGTCTTTTAAAATCATCGCACGCAGTTTGTCTGCAAAATCACGACTTTCGAAAATGGCCACATTTTCCGTGTTGTAATATGCACTGCGTGGATCCAGGTTGAAACTGCCTATCCAGGAAATGTCATCGTCAAACACCATTGTCTTGCTGTGCAGAACCGAAAAACTGGATTGTTTTCTTTCGCGGTCGTGTTCTTTCCCGCGTAAATTTTCCGCAGACACCATAAATTCGTACACATCCGCCCCTGATTCAATCAGTTGCTTGCGATACTTTTCCCATTTTGCATACACCGTCGGTGCATTTGTAGATGCCAACGAATTCGTGACAATCGTCATATGTACGCCCGATTTTTCTTCGTGCAACATATGTTCCAAGCCCCCTTGGCCCGGGACAAAGTACGCCGCCGACATATAAACAGATTTATCCGTTTTATCCCACAGGTGTTGTAACGCACGAACGATGTCACCACGATATGCCTCTTTTTCATCCATTGACATTTCAACCTTTTGTGGTGGGTCGGCCAAGAATTTTCCGCGCCCCCAACTAAAATCAAATTTCTTGGTTTGATATTCACGTTGGGCCATTGCGATGATGTTGTTGTACCGATTAACTTCTTCTGCACTTTTTTCGGCGATTTTTGCAAATTCGCGTTCCAGTTTCTTTAATCCGCGCTTGGTCTGGGCGCGTGGGAATGCCGCCGCCGGAATAGACAGGTGGTGGTTCCAGTATTCGTCGAAACTTTTTGTCGCGTGGCGTGTCATTTCACCAATAAACAAAACGTCAGTATCTGAAAAATTCGACGCCGTTTCTGGATAGAAATAGTTACTGCCGACATTGCGACCACCGGTGATGTACGCAACATTGTCCACGATGAACAATTTATTATGCATACGCGAATTCAGGCGATTAAAGTCCATCATAAACTGTGGATAATAAAACAGTTTTGTACGATTTTTAACGGTATTGAAAACCTTGACCTCTATATTCGGGTGCTGGTTCAGTAACATTACATCCACAATATCAGATTTTGTTCCGTAATCATCCAGCAAAATTCGTACTTTGACCCCGCGGTCTGCGGCATTTTTAAGTTCGCCGATTAAAACCTTGGACGAGAAATCATTACTATAAATATAGGTCTGCAAATCAATCGTCTTGGTCGCCATACGTGCAAACGCGGAACGGATAACAAACGCAGACAGTCCGTCTTCGATTAACGTTGCGCCCGACACATCGTCGCCCGCCGCCAGTTCGGCTGCATAGCATTTTGCAATCGGCGTTTCGTATGGGTTATATTGAAAGTCGTGTGGGGTAACCTTGGCCGAATAGCCGTCCAGGCGTTTGTCACTGGTTGTTGTTGGTACGGTCGTGCACCCAATCAGTGGCAGACACAATATAAACATCGAAACTTTTTTTAATATGTTCAACTTTTTTACCCCCGTGATTATATAGTATAGTACAAATAAAAAGCATTTTACAAGTTAAATTCATTATATTTTTTAATGAATTAGGATTTAAATCAGTCCTATCAAATAAATTAAAGTTTTCTGTCAATTTTTTTGCTTGTCTGAATTTGCGCTATGTGATAAAATGCAATATCAGAGAAGGGAAGAAAAAATATGAAAAGATTTGTTGCAGTATTAAGTGGATTGCTGGTAATGCCCGCATTTGCTGAGGTTGCGCCTGTTTACTATGACGACGTAATCGAATATTCTGATGCCGAAATGTATGACGGTGATGTCGTCGTTGATGACGAATTCGTCGTCGAGGGCGAAGAAAAAAATGTCGCGGCACCAAGTGTACCGGCACGTAATACGAATCGTTCTTCAACGCGTGCAACACGTTCATTGCCGACCGCTTCGACATCTGGGGCGACAACGCGTGCGTCAAATACGGCACCATCGCGTGCGGTTGCATCACGTGCGGCGGCCAATATTTCCCAAACGCGCAGTGCTATGACCCGCGGAACTGCAACCCGTGGTGCGGCATCACGTGCGGCGACTTCCCAAAACGTTTCCACGCGTCGTGCGACGACTACGTCGCCGGCGACAACCGCCCGTGCGGGTACGGTATCTATTACACAAACTGATACGGTTAATACACCATTGTATACCGGTCGCGTTGGTACGCGTACGGTTGGTGCGGCATCTGTTCGTGCACGTGTGCCATCTGTTCGTGTTTCCAACACGGTAAGTACAGAGGCTACGCCCGTCACCGTCGAAGATGTTACAACATCAATGGATGAATTGGCGCAAATCACCGATTTTTGCAAGGCGCAGTATACCGAATGTATGGATAACTTCTGTAATGTCCTGGACGATAATCAGGGGCGTTGCTCTTGCTCTAAGAATGTAAAAAATTATGCCAAAACCGAAGAAGCGTTAAAGGCCGCCACTGAAAACCTGCAAGACGTTGCACAAAAGATTCAGTATATCGGTTTGACCGGCGATGAAATTGACACACTGTTTGCCCAGACAGAGGCGGAAATGCAAATGCAGGGTTCCAGTGACAGTTCGCAAATCAAAAACGATTTGGACAAGATTAAAAATATGATTGTTGATGTTAAATCTGGTACGGCCTCTTCGTCCGAGATTTCATCGGGCATCAGTATGGATTTGTCTGGCTTGTTAGACTTTAATATCGGCAGTACTGGTTTCGATCTGACCGGATTGTTTGGAACAACAACGACCAACACGTCCAGCATTTCCAATCAGCGTGGCGAAGAACTATACAAAACTGCGGCATCACGCTGCAAAGCGGCGGTTTTAAACAATTGTGCGTCCCAGGGCGTAGATATTGCCGTTATCACAAATTCATATGATTTGGAAATTGATAAACAATGTGTTGCATACGAACGCTCATTGACGGATGCAAACGATCAAATGCGCGCGACGGTTCGTAATGCACAATCCGTTCTGCAAAAGGCACGTTTAATGGTTGCGCAGCAAAAGAATTCTTACGACCTGCGTGGCTGCGTAAATGCGTTGGATTCATGTATGCAGGATGACTTTGTATGTGGAACAGACTATGAAAACTGTCTGGATCCATCCGGTAAATACATCGTTAATGGTGAGGTCGTTACTGGTTCCCAGCCGGGACGCTCTTATGCGGACAACGCTGATACAGCAGGGTTGGTGGAAACCTGTAATAAATATGGTCTTTATGCCACCTGGTCTAAAGATGGTAAGGAGAACGACGACAAAACACACGCGTGGTGTTCTGTTGCGGATTCTACAAATGGGGGCAAGGTATTCAATTTAAATGATTATATTGACAAAACGGTTACTTCTGAAACAGATCCAGCGGCTACAGATTTTGTTATGTCTCGGTATTTGTTGAACAAGATTGGTTATGTTGATACAGAGGGCAAAAGCAAGGGTATGTGTATCTCGATTCTTAACAAGTGCCAGGATTATACCTATGTTGATGGTGCATACAAGGTAGATAACCAGGTTGTAAAAGAATTCTTGCGTCGTACCCTGACCCAGATCAAGGTCGCCCAGGATGATGTTATTGCGGATTATGCCGAAAATTGTACGGGCGAGGTTACATCTTGTCTGAACCAAAACAATTACACGGCGGCGCCAAATATTGCGGTTAATGCGTGTCGCTCGGCGATTATAACGTGTATGTCTGTAAATGGTGATACGTCTGGAAGCCCTCAGCCAGCTGCAATGCTTGATTGGGTTGAAAAAGTTCTTGGACTGGATTCCGCTGAATAAACCAAAGGTAATAAAAAATCCCCCAAACGGGGGATTTTTAATGTGCTGTCACGTGTAATATCACACTTAGTACAAACAATATCGTAATTACGGACATTATAATCTTTTGGGTGCGGTGCGATTTATCGCCATCGCAATGTTCGCATTTGCACCGACAGTCGCGCGCCACCATATACCACGACAGGGCCAACAACGCCCCCGACACAACAAATAAAAATGGTTCCCATTCGTGCGGGATTAAATGAAAGTGCGCAGATTCCGGCGCAATCAATCCAATAACCGACAATGCAATTGGCACGCCACAACAGAATATGTGTGGCACAATTGATGCGATAATCCCAATTTTAACGGCTTTGTTTTTCATTCGTTTTCCCTTTATGTGCGTGAAATTATAGTAAATTTTTTTGCCCTGTAAATCATAAAATAATAAGATAAAAATCCATATTGACAAAAATGAATAATGTGCTATATAATTAAGTATTATGTTTGATGTAATCAAAACCGCATATGCATTAAAAAATGGTGTAAGTCAGCGCAGTGTTTATAACTGGCACGCGCCCGTGTTTTTGTTTACAAATGAAAATATATCTGGGTATTTATCGCAAATGAATGATGTGGCGGACAAAAATGTTTTAACCGTCACCGGCAGTGGCGATCACGCCTTTGAATGTTTGATTCGTGGTGCCAAAAATGTTGATACATTTGACGTAAACTATCTGCAGGGGCATATTTTGGAATTAAAGTCCAAGATGATAAAGCATCTGCCGTATTTATCATTTATGCATTTCTTTTTTAACGAGGCAGATTTTTTTAATCGTGACATTATAAAGCCCATATGGCATAAATTTTCGCCGGCACTTAAAATATTTTTGAACAAGTATTACAAGATGCGCAACCGCTCTTTGTTTCGATATCGCGCCGCGCAATCTGTATTTTATGACATTGATAAAATATCGTATATCAATGATGTTACGGCATATTCGTATCTATCACATATAATGCCCGACAAGATTGGTTTTACGCACACAGATCTGATGAATATTACCAATCGTTGCAACACGGTGTATGACACGATTTTATTATCGAATATATCCGAATATATGTTCGAAGAAATTCCAGACACCGCCGGACGGATTATGGCATTCTATGACAATGTGATAACGCCGATTGCGGACCAGAATCTGAACGCCAACAACGGTCAGATTTGTTTTAACTATGCCTGGTGTGCGAATACGGCTGATTATCGCACAATGATTGACGCGATTCAGCAATATATGAAATACCGGATTGATGATTTTTGCCCCCTGGAACATAAAATCGATATGGTTACAGTCCCAACCGTGTATAACAGTGTGATGAATCCCGGTGCGGGGATGGATGTAGCACTGACTTTTAGTCAAAAGGTGCGATAAATGTTTCAGCGTATGCCCGATTTTAACCAAGATACAATTTGTTCCAGCCAGGGCTATCAAAAAGACCTGGAAGTGTTCCTGTTTTCAAATGAAAATGTTGCGGGATATCTTGATAATTTTGATTTGGGCGGCAAAATCATATTGTCGGTGGGGGCATCTGGTGACCATATGTTTGAATGCTATGCACGCGGCGCAAAACACGTGGACACATTTGATATAAATTATCGCCAGAAACCAATCATAGAATTAAAAAATCATATGATTAAAAATGTCCCATATGAAGATTTTTTAAAATTCTTTTTCACCAAAGAATATTTTTTTGACCCACAAATAATCAAACCGATTATGCCACTGTTTTCATCATCGTTGCGTATGTTTATGGACCTGTATTACAGTATGGGTAATGCCGGTCGTAAAATGTTTGCGTATCATGGTCGGCTGGACCATATGGCCCATTATGATAACAAGTATTATTCAGACGCGGCAAGATATGATCGGTTGGCGTCAAAATTGCCACAAAATATCAGTTTTAAACACCTGGATATTACGGGTGTATCTGCAAACTTTACACGAAAATATGATTTTATTATGCTGTCGAATATTTTTGATTTTCAGCACAGTGAAATATCAGACGGTTGTCGGGCGTTAAATCAGTTCTATAAGGGCACGCTGGGTGAATTGGCGCGCAATAATCTAAGGGCGGATGGTGGAATAATATTATTAGAATATATGTGGGGCAATAACGCATCAACGCGTGATCAAATGTGGGATGCGTGGCAAAAATTTGCCACCAAGCAAAATTCAAAAACGCACGCCACCGGCCACAAGATGGATAATTGTTTTGTAAAACCTATGATGGGCAGCAAACGCTATGACAATGTCCTTTATATGACCCAGAATCAAAAAATCAAATAATCTGGCATCCCCAACAGGAATCGAACCTGTATCTAATTCTTAGGAGGAATTTGTTCTATCCAATTGAACTATGGGGACATAAATTCCTGGCAATATTAAAACAAATGAAACAGGTTAGCAATAATTTTATGTATTTGATATTGACAGAATTTATATTTGTGCTATATATTACTGGGATAATTAGAACAAAGGACTAAAACGTGGCAGGCAAGCAGCAATATACAGCAACCATTGAACTTGGGGATGGCAAAGACATATTGACCGTAGATATGTTGAATTTGCCATATGATATGTTTGGACCAGATTTTCCGCTGGAAATAATTGGACCCGTTGATATGGGCAAGTGCAAGGGGCAACCATTGCCAGATATGACCGATGTTGTTATTTATGGCGAATTTGATTGTTCGACGTGCACTATAAATTCAGACACAGTTTTACCAAAACAAATATCGACATTGATATGCAAGCATTCTATCAATAATCTTGATGTATTGGTTGGTATATTGCCACTTTCGTTGAAAAAGGTTGTTGTAAGACCCGCCATCATCAACGCCGTCAAAGACGGTATAAAGAAAAATGCAACCGATGACAGTGCATATCAAAGCGCCATTAGGTTTATGGATGCGTACCCAAATATTACGGTCACAGATGGCAAGAAAACACTGGCAGAAATTATCCAAGAGCATAAAAATACCAAAGAAGTGGCAAAGCCCAAGGTTACTGCGACCGCGCCCGTAACGCCACAAATAGAGGCGCAAACAGATGATTGGATGTCCGTGAATGATCTGGTGCCCGTGTGCGAAGAAAAACTGGGGGCGGATTTATTGGCGCGTCTGGACAAAGATTTGAAAAGATATATTCGCCAGGCTTTAACCAAAAAAAGTAATATGAACGTTGACGCGCGCGAAATGAAGCGGTCTGACGGAACCGTGGTCAAATGTATCCACAAAGACGATATTGTGCGTGTTGTCGAATATATTGCGCAGTCTGTTGTTTCGCAAGATAGCGCAACCGCAACACAGCCTGTGCCAAAGAAAAAAACTGCAAACGCCAGCGTTACGCCAAAGGCAACAACCGAACCGCGAAAATATTATATCGATAATCGTGAAATCGAACGCGTTAAAATAAAGAAATATATATCCAAATCCGCTTGGGGACAGATTTTGTCCAAGGTTGGTAAAAACATAACCGCTTTGTTGGATATATTACAAGACATAGAAAACATCAACGTCAATCCCGCATTGGCGCATACCGCATCTGGCCAGGTTGCGTTTATCAAAGATGGCGCGGTCCAGGTTTCACCAACTGTTGGCTTTAAAAACGGTCGCTGTCTGGCCCAGGGGTTTGGCACACTGGATGATCGTCCGCGTATCGTATGGGGGATTTGTGGTAATACATTTGTTTGTCAGAACTTTTATCCCGCGCACGAGGGCAAGGTAAAGTTAGAATATAACACATTGCTGCGAACCATTGATATTGATATAACCAAGATTGACCTAGAAGAATATTTATTGGTTACCGATTTGATAAAGGAAATCAAGGTCGCGCGCCCCATCCCAAAGGAAGAGGTTAAACCAACACCCGTCATAACGGATGCGCCCGTCACGTCCGCACCAAAATCGGATACGGCCCCCGTCATTGAAATGGATACGACACCCGCGCCAACTGTGGCCCCAGATGTGATTCCCGCGGAACCAAAGCCGGAAACCAAAGTAAAGCGTCCGCGTATTGTTCGGACCCCTGTCGAAACACGGGTTGAGGTTCCGTCGCCCGTTAAAATTGCTGTGGATACGCCCGTCAAAGAAGATGTCGCGCCCGTCGCGCGCACATATAAATGGGCATCGCTGTATCATCTTAACGGTCGATTGATTGCCAAATACAATGCAACCGTTCGGCATCAACAGGAATTGTTGCAGGCACTGTCGACGCAAACGGACACTGAATTGTTATTGCAAACAACCCAAAAATTACAACAGGTTCTTGAAACCAAGAAAAAGATTGAGGCCGCCCGCAAAGAACTTGAACAAAAGAACGACGAGTTATTTGATTTTATTGACAAGATTCATCAGATGTTGCACTAAACCCAGGCACCGCATATCGCGGTGTTTTTTTTATTCTAAAAATCATATTGCAAGATGTTTTTTGCGTCTGTATAATGCGTTGGCAAAAAAATCAAAGGGCAGGGGACCGTATCTCTATGGGAAATAAGTTAATTGGCTATGGTGCATATTTGCCGTCTCGCGTTATGACTAATGCCGATTTTGAACGTATTATGGACACGACCGACGAATGGATTGTCACGCGTACGGGAATTCGTGAACGTCATATTGCGCGCGAAGATGAAACGGTTGTTGATATGGCCGTTATTGCGGCACGGCGTGCGCTGGAAAATGCCGCCTTGACCATAGATGATATCGATATGCTGATTGTGGCAACGACAACGCCGGAATTGGATTTTCCGTCCGTTGGGGTTCAAATTCTGGGGCGCCTGGGGGCAACCCGAAATCAGCCCGCCTTTGATGTTCGTGGTGCGTGTACGGGCTATATTTATGCGCTGCATACGGCGCGTGCGTTCTTTACCGCCGGTATGCACCAGCGTATTATGATTATTGGTGCGGAAAAAATGTCGCGCTTTATTGATTGGTCTGATCGCAGTACGGCTGTTTTATTCGGTGATGGTGCCGGTGCGTTAATATTTGAACGTTCCACATCCAGTTATTCTGGAATTATCGATACGGTTGTAATGGCCGACGGTGCGGGCTATGATATGTTGCACGGCACGAACGACCATAAAATCGAAATGAATGGTCCCGAAACATATCGGCGCGCGATTATGTCAATGCCACACGCGGCGCGTTACATAATGGAACACGCGGGAATTACGGCCGACAATGTCGACTGGATTATCCCGCACCAGGCGAACCTGCGCATAATTGAAAGTTGTGCGGCACGCCTGGAATTTCCACTGAACAAGATTTTGGTTACGGTGGACAGACACGCAAATACCAGTGGCGCATCCGGTGTTTTAGCACTGGCATATGGATTTGAATCTGGTATGATAAAGCACGGACAGTTAATTTTATATCCCGCATTCGGCAGTGGTCTGACCTGGGGTGCGGCATTAATAAGGGTGTAACAAATGGCAACAGTAACAAGAAGTGATTTAGCAGATAAACTGCGCGATAAGTTTGGTTTAACATCGGCGGACGCGTACAAATTGGTTGATGTGATATTTGATGAAATAAGTGAATCTTTGCTTCACGGGGAAGAGGTCAAGTTTGCCGGATTCGGCACATTCAAGATTTTGGAAAAGAATGCTCGTATGGGTCGTAACCCAAAGACGGGCGAACCTGCACTAATCACGGCGCGCAACGTTGTCACATTCCGCCCCAGCACGGAATTCAGAAACCGTGTCGCCAAGAAATAAAAAATCCCGCCATATGGCGGGATTTTTTATAAAGAAATCTTTAAATTTGGGCGCGTCTCGCGTAAATTGCTAAGGGCTTTTTCCTGAACCTTGCGGAATGCATCCGGGTTCCAAATTTGAAAACTGTTCCCGCGACCAACAAATACGGCGCGATCGGTAATTCCGGCGTGCGCCAACAGGTCAGATGGAATAACAATGCGCCCCGTCACGTCAAATGCCAGTTGGCGTGCATCCGCAAACAGCATTGCCGACAAATCATCCAGATTGCTGTCAAAAACGCCCATTTGGTCGGTGGCGGATGCCATAGCCTCCATTCTGGACATTGAAAAACCCTCGATACAGTTGTTTGTAAATGAACGAAACAGTACAACCCCCGCAAATTTTTCATTTGCGACCGAAGCCCGGAAAGATGCCGGCACCGAAATGCGTCCCTTGGTATCCAAACGATTTTCATAAGATGAGAGAAACAATGACATTCCTGCTTCTTGTGTTATTCGCGGGGCGCGCCCCGATGTTAGTCTTTCCGTCTTCGTAATTAAAATGTAGCACGGGCATATATGGTTGTCAATGACATTTTATAGTTATTGTATGGTATTTTATGGTTTTTGTAACAAAAAATAAAAAAATTAAAATAAAATGAAAATAAATATATTTTATGCTTGACCTGCGATTCGTTTTTGTTCTAAGATATTTGTATAGACAAGGGAAAAAGAAATAAAAAGCCCAGAAAACCGCATAAAACCGGATTTCTGCCAAAAAACAAAACAAAGGAAAAAATAAAATTCGAATTTTGTAAATACTAATGTAAATACAGGGTTTGAATTAAATTTTTACCACAACCGCATCCCAAGGAAGGAGGGGAACGCACATGACAACAAATATCAAAGAAATTATGATTGCCCTGAACCAAGTTTTAACAACAACCGTCTGGGTAAACGAAGATCGTCAAATTGTATCATTGGCAGACGAATTAAAAATCGGCAAAAATAACGCCCCACGTTCTATCGAAGATTTGGCACGTACATCACTGGTTGGTGCATATGTGTCCTTGCAAATTCGCACAGATAATTTTGATGTTGCGGCCGAAAGTATGGAAACCCGTGATTTGGCATTGCGCGTCAAAGAAATGGTCTTTGCAGAGGCTAAAAAGATTATGGATGCATCCAACGTTGCAGACAAAGCGCACGTTGCAATGGCGGCATAATTTCCCGGCGCGGATGCGCATTTCTGGGCAAATTATGTGTCGTTCATCCAAGTACAGTTTCCGGCTACCGGAAGGAAGGGAGCCACCGTCGGTTAAGTAATTGCCGACGGTGATTTTTTATAGTTGCTGATTGTGAAAAAAATCCCGCCAATGGCGGGGGGTTAATACGATTTCGCAACAAATACGTATGTTGGGTCAGTGTCATCAAGGCAACGACGTGTAATTTTATGTTTTTCCATTAATGCATCAAATTGTTCATTTGTTGTCATTTCATATTTAATGCGGAAAAATCCAATCTGACCGCCAGACAAAGCGTTATCCAATGCCACCAAGTCTGCAACGTCGTGAATCATTTCACGATTACGTTTTTCAACACGTGCAACCATATCATTATGAATATCATGCATAATATCCTTAATTGATGCAGCTAATTCACCGGCTGTAATTGTGCGTTTGGATTCTTTGCCTAAATCACGACGTGTAATTGTTACGGTTTTTGATTCCATCTCTCTGGCACCGATTTCAACACGCAATGGTACGCCACGCTTAATCCATTTCCACATTTTGTCTGGTGCACGCATATCGGACGTATCAACCAATACGCGAACGCCAGCGTTACGCAATTGTTCACCCAATTCTTCTGCGTATGCATTTAGTTTATCTGCCGTATCATCACGAGTAATTGGTATAATTACAACCTGATACGGTGCCACAAATGGTGGCAAAATCAAACCATCATCATCCGAATGAATCATAAACATTGATCCCATCATACGTGTTGTCGTGCCCCAAGATGTGGTCCATGCATGCTGTAATTTACCGTCGCCGCCCAAGAACTGAATCCCAAATGATTTGGAAAAATGCTGACCCAGGTCATGCGACGTTCCGGCCTGTAAAGCCTTGCCGTCTTGCATAATATGTTCCAATGTGTATGTATGGTCTGCGCCGGCAAATCTTTCTTCGGGCGTTTTTTCGCCCATGATTGACGGTATAGCCAAGATATCACGCATATAGTCACCATACATTTTGTGCATTTTGCGTGCATCTGCATTGGCTTCTTCGTGTGTTGCAAATACATTATGCCCTTCTTGCCAGTTAAATTCAGATGTACGCAGGAACATACGTGGACGCATTTCCCAACGCATTACATTTACCCACTGATTTAATTTCATCGGCAAATCACGATAACTTTGCACCCATCTGGACATTGCTTCGCCAATAATCGTTTCAGAAGTCGGACGAATAATGTATGGTTCGGTTAATTTTGAATCTGGGTCGGGCTGCAGTTTGCCATCAATCATTTTCAGACGATGATGTGTCACAACTGCACATTCTTTGGCAAAGCCTGCGACATGTTCAGCCTCTTTATTAAAGAAGTCAATCGGAATAAGCAATGGAAAGTTAGCATTCTGAACCCCATGTGCCTTGATACGTCTGTCCATTTCATCACGCATCAGCTCCCAAATTGCCCAACCGTATGGTTTTATTGTCATACAACCACGCACAGGGGCATTTTCAGCCAAATCTGCGGCAACGATTAAGTTCTGGTACCATTCACTGAAATTTTCTGCGCGTGTTGGTGTAATTGCTGTTTTCATTTTATTATCTCTTATTTTTTATTTTGTTTTATCTTTTAATTCCATATATTTATCAGATACCTGTTTTTGCAGTACCTCTGCGATTTCTTTCCTGTTTAACCCCCCCAGGGGTGGCGGCGGCAACAATGTGATTTCAACCATAAAACCACCCAGCATCATAATATGAAACACCTGGCCGAATGCGCTGCGTTCGCGTTTGCAAAGTGGGCCCATATCCATTTTTTTGTTATCAAAGTACGCGAAATGGTCCGCCATTGTTTGTTCATCAATCGGTGTGCCATCTTTGTATCGATAATGCATTGCCATAGGTTGCACCGTAACATTTGAATTTTCAACAAAATTAAACAGTGTACTTTTAAATGGTTTTACATATGCGCCGTTGGTGGTTGTACCCTCTGGAAACAATATCATTGGGTATTTAACGTTTTTAACTGTTTCTTGCACCACCGCTAACGCATCACGTGCGTGTGATGGGCGACGATCAACAAAGATTACACCAAATTTTTTTGCGACCCACCCAACCAGTGGCCAATTTTCCATTTCTTTTTTTGCAATAAAACTGCCCCGGAATGCGGACGGAAATGTCGCGATTTCAAACACCGATATATGATTAGATACAACCATCAATGGTCGCGCATCCGACAGCTTTCCGTGCACAACAATTTTTATCCCGCCCAATTTAAGCAAGAACCACATAAAAACCGGCATATATTGAACCGCCCAACGACGTGGCAAGAATGCGATAATTGGTATCTGAACAACAACCATCATCCAGAATGCGATAAACTTAATCGCAGCAGTTGTGGTATTAAAAATATTCTGTTTGCGTAGTTTTGGTTTTGCCATTGTTTATTCTTCTTCGTTTTTATCAGTATCTTCGACAAATTCTGCATCGGCCGCATCTTCGTGTAATAAAAATTCAACGAATGCACGCATAACCTTTAACGGGCCGGTTACCGGGAAAGTAACAATTTTACCAATTGTTTTAATAATTCCGTCTTTGTCTTCTTCGGCATCCCCCAGTGCATTTTCGCGCCCCAAGAAATGCTTCTGATACGTGGCATTCATTTTGCGTGTTTCCATCATAACAAATACATCATACGAATTAAATGGCGTGTCAACAAACACCCCTTTGCCGAATGTGGCGCCCAAACGTAAATATCCCTTAATCAGTGGTGTCATTTCGTGTTTGGCATCCATTTCATCTACAAATTCAGGTGGCAAGATATTCATTCGTGCCAATTTTGGATTAACACCGTCTGCAAATTTTTCCGGCAACACCGTTGCCCGCAGACGTGGCGGTGTCAGATGGTTGTAATACAAATATGATATTGCCTGGGCGGATTTTGCGGGTTTTGTACCAACCCAAGACGCCACACCAAACAAAACACCAATTTTGCGACGAACGATATATTCACCCAATCCCGCCCACAACATACGCATAACCAATGCGTTTTCACGATAATCTGGATCGACACAGGCACGCGACATTTCCGCAATATTGCCACGATATTTTTTTATCTTCGAAATATTAAATTCGTTTTCTGTATAGAAGCCACCCATCTTTTCAGCGGCATTTCTATCAATAATACGATACGTTCCAACAACACGTCCCTGATGAAAAACCGCCATATATTCCGCATATCTGTCGTATGCATCGTATTCTTCGCCCAGGGCGCGTTGTTCATCTGTGACGCCGGCGCCTTCTTCTTCTACAAAAACTTTATAGCGCAATTGGCGCACCTGTTTGCGTTCATCTTTGTTGCGTGTTAAGCGTACTTCGAAATCGCGTACCTTGATAGCCATAAATATATCCTTTGTATCTATATATGTGGGAAGAGTATCAAAGAATCAGGCAATTGTAAACGTTTAATTTACTTTAATTCATCCGCCAGATTTGCAATCGCAATCGCATACCAATTAGAATTATTCCATTTCTTTATCCGATAAAAGTTTGGGTATGTCAAATATGCAACAATGGCGGGCTGTGGTGCTATGTCGGTGTCCATTGGTGCACCGGTTGTTGCATCCGCAATAAGTTGCGCCCGCGCGGATTCAATCTGTGCGATGTCGGCAACCAGTCCGGCCATCATCTGGCCCTGTGGGATTGGGGTGCCGTCTGGATTTGTGACACCCATTTCCGCCCATCCGTGCAGGGGCTTTTTTGTTTTTCCATCTAATAATGTTATATCAAAGTCTGCCGGCAAAATCACACGACGAACAATACGTTCATTTTTATTCCAGCCTAATTTATTCAAGTAATTTCCCGCGCTGAACATCGCATCGCCAACACTGTTTATAATGTCAATGCGACCGTCTGCGTTACCGTCTGTGCCATACTGGGCCAGCGTCGTTGGAATAAATTGAAAATGTCCCATTGCACCCGCCCAAGAACCGTGAATATTATTTATATTCAACTTGTTCTTGTCTGCTATTTTCATCAATGCAATCAATTGATTTTCAAAAAAGGTCTCGCGTCGGCCATCATACATCAGGGTCAGAAAGGCGTTGGTCAATTGGTGTCGCGCTTTTACCGCGCCATAGTTTGTTTCCAGTCCCCAGAACGCCAAAATCACATGCGGTGGCACGCCAAATTTTTTCTCGACCCGCCCCAGCATCGTTGGATATTTTGCGCGCATTTTTTTGCCGTCTGAAATACGTTTACTGTTGACCGTGCGATTTAGATATTGATCCATTGTTAATTTAAATTCGGCCTGATTTTTATCGCTTTTAACAATTGACGGAATAAATGCGGGGGATTTCAGTGTTTCTTTTACTGTATTCTCTGAAATTCCATTGGCGATTGCGCGTGTCCGCACACGGTCCAACATCCCATACCAGCGTTCTATGTCAAAAGCCCCCGCGTCCGCCGCGTATGATGTAACCGGTCCCAGCAAAGATATCAGCACGCCGCATACGCGTACCACACAGCGCAGGTTCATAAACGTCCCTTTTGTACCCTAGAATGAATATTTTACGCCAATATGCAATCCAAAAGATTGCCAGGTGGCTTTTTTCAATGAATTGCTGACGTATTCGGTGTATGGGGCAATTTCCTCTATCATAGGATTACCGTTTTCGTCGGTTTTGATTGTGCCATCATCGTTATAGGCATAATCATAAGAACCCGCAACATACAATTCGCCTGGAATCTGACCCACGTGGAAACAGTTTGTATCCGCGCGAATTGCCAATTGAACACGATCAGACAGTCTGTAATTATACTCTATTTCCGCCATATAGGAATAGGAATCATTGTCCCCTTCATCCAGGAAACTTGGGTTTTGTTGCCAGTCCGTACGATTTGGCCAAATACCTTCTGATGAATACTTGGGTAATCCAAATTGAACGTACATACGCAATTTGTCATTCAAAGTCATTTGTTTTTCAACTTCTAACCCGACATAAAACCCAGACCAGGTTGTGTTGTATATGTGTGTTGTGCCACTGACCAGAATTGGGCCGTCGCCACCAATAATAACACACTCGCCCGCGTCAACGCCCCACGGAATATATCCCATTGCCGGGTCGTAATCACCAATCCCTAAATCTGTGCCCAATGACCCCAGGCCCGATGCCGGCGCCTGAACCAATTTGATGTCTTCTGGGGACATACAAACCTGGTACCAGCCCTCATCAGGAGCAACGTTTGTTGGTACACTGTAATAGTTTCCGTCGATGTCGCCGTAAACATAGTCGCCCTTGTTCGTCATCAATGGCAAATAAATTCCCGGATTTGGATAGTAATGATCGCTCATTTCCAGGTTGTGTTTAAAAATTTCATAACCGATTGTTGGCGATAACTTCCATCCTGCGATATCCCACGCGTGATGCGCAGACAGGCCGAAACGAAAATGATTTGTGCGTCCCGATAAATCCCCCATAGAAATCGTAAAGATTCCATACGCCGGGTCGGATGTGTCAAATGGTTGCAAGTCATAGTCCATCGACAATCCCCCGTGCGAGATGTCGCCATATGAATATTCTCCGTATGCAGATAAATCAAAATCACGCAGACTAAAATTGTGTCGGGCGCCGACCGTGATTTCGTTAATAATCATATCGTCCCATTCCAGAATGGAATTTACACCCGTTTCAAACTGAAAATCGGCAAAGCGACGTGTGTATCCGGCATAAATTGATGTTGCAGGCTCGCTCTGGGTGGGCATTGCGATACCATTTGTTGTCATTGTGCCCGGCATTTGTGGAATATATGTGGGTTGACGTGGAACCTGGTACGTGTATGTCCGGGACCCAACGGTTTGCTTGTTCCCAGATGCGCCAACATATTTTGTGTACCCCGTCGCCGCATATTGGTTATATCCGGCCTGATTGGCGGTTGTTGCGCGTTGTGTTTGATAGTATGACGGCACACCCTCGTTCGCGGCAGACGCCACCACAGGTGCCAAAATCAGCGACAAAAATGAAATTAAACCCTTTCTCATTCCAACATTCGTTGATTTATTATATCACAAAAAAGGTCCCCATAAAAGTGTTTTCATTTATTTCTTGCACGATGCCGGGCGCGGTGTAAAATAAGGCTTATGAATTTACCGCATAACATTTATATTCACGTCCCTTTCTGTATGTCTAAATGCCGTTATTGCGCATTTTTTTCGCGTGCCTGTGCAAATCCTGATTGGGGCGCGTACACAGACGGCATAGTCGATGAAATTGAACACTGGGGGCGTATGCTGGGGCGAATATCGGTGCCAACAATATTCTTTGGCGGTGGTACGCCGTCATTGATGCCGATTGTGTGCTTTGAAAGAATAATGAATAAACTTTATTCCTGTTTTGATGTCTCATCAGATGCCGAAATAACAATTGAATCAAATCCGGGTACCATAGATAAAATAAAAATGCACGATTTTCAGACACTGGGGGTAAACCGGCTAAGTGTTGGTGTACAAAGTTTATCGGACGATCGGTTAAAATATCTGGGGCGTCGACACAGTGTGCACGATGCCATCACAACGCTGAACACGGCGCACAATATGGGGTTGCGCGTGTCGGCCGACTTTATATATGGATTGCCGGGGGATACGGTTGACGATATCGCTGAGATGTGCCAGAACATAAATACCCTGGGGTTACAGCATTGTTCGCTTTATGAATTAACGATAGAGCCCACAACCCCCATCGGTCGCGAAAATCCGCAAATGCCAACAAATGATGAAATGGCGGATATGTATAATACGATTGGGGATACTTTAAGCCTGCCCCGGTACGAGGTTTCAAATTACGCCACCCCAGCCACGCATTGTCGTCATAATGAAAATGTCTGGGATGGTGCGCCGTATATCGGCATTGGACGCGGTGCGGCGGGGCGTGTTTATTATAATGACGCCTGGTTCGAACAGATGGGGGCAAACGAAAAATTTGAACCCCTGGATACGTCTGCGCGTGCGGTTGAAAAACTGATAACGGGGCTGCGGACGGTGCGTGGCGTGAATTTGACAGACGACGTAAAACGCGTTATAAATATGGACGCGGTACAAAATATGCCGCACCTGATTCAGATAAAAAATAATCGTATATCTGTGACGGATGCGGGTATGTTGGTGCTGGACGATATATTGGTAAAAATCGCAAGGTAAAAAGATGAGAAGTACATTCTGGAACATAATTGGCATTATTGCCGTTGCAGTTGCTGTTTTATTTGCATATCAAACATCAAAGGGGAAGAAAATGGATGCAGGAATCAAGACTGAAAATATGGATATGACGGTTCGACCGGGTGATGATTTTTATGACTATGCAACGCGTGGTTGGCGTGATGCGAATCCGATTCCGGATGATTATTCCCGATTTGGTGTGTTCGAAGTTGTTCGCAATACAAACCTGGCGCGCACGCGTGAGATTGCTGAAAACGACACCGGTAAAATCGGCACGCTTTATAAAATTATTATGGACACGGAAAAACGTAACGCCGATGGTGTCGCGCCGGTTGCAAAATATCTGGCCGAAGTGGACGCATTAACCGGTTCCGAACAACTGCCCCAGTATCTGGGCGGGATGCATATGTTTTCGTCTGCGTTTTGGTCTGATGGTGTTGCGTTGGACGAAATGGACAGCACGCATTACATCTATAACATTGGCCAGGGCGGAATTGGCCTGTCACGTGATTATTATTTTGATAGTGACAGCAAGTCTGTTGAAATCCGCAACGAATATAAAAAATATATCGCGAAACAATTGGCGAATTTTGGCATTGCGGGCGATGCAGAAAAACTTTATGCATTAGAAGAGCGTATGGCAAAATCATTTCACACCAAAGAAGTTCTGCGCGATCCACACGCCAATTATCACAAGATGACATTGGCAGATGTTAAAAAAGAATTTCCTGGATTTAATTGGGATACATATTTGGTTGCGCGTGGGGCATCTGCGGCCACAGATATCAATGTGAATCAACCAGATGCAATCCGCGAATCAATCGCGATTATGAACGATACAGATTTTGATTTAATAAAAACATATCTGAAATATCGTATTGCAAATTCGGCGGCCAGTTTATTGGACGACACGTCATATGAAATTGCATTTGATTTTTATAATCGAAAAATGGCCGGCCAGAAAGAACCCAAACCACGCTGGAAACGGGCGGTATCTATGTTGGATGATGCGCTGGGGGATTTGGTTGGACAATTATACGTTGAAAAATATTTTCCCGCCGCCGCAAAAAGACGTATGGAAACATTGGTTCAAAATCTGCAACGCGCATATGCAATTCGAATTGAAAATTTGACTTGGATGTCGGACGAAACAAAGCAAAAGGCATTGGAAAAATTATCAACATTCCGTGCCAAAATTGGATACCCGGACAAATGGCGTGACTATTCACACCTGTACATTGACGGCGATAAAACCCTGTGGGAAAATATGATTAACGTATCTATGCACGAAGATGCATTTTGGCTGAATAAAATCGGTGCACAAAAAGACCCAACCATTTGGTATATGAACGCGCACGAGGCTAATGCCTACTATGACCCAACGACAAATGAAATCTGTTTCCCAGCGGGAATTTTACAGTACCCATTTTTTGATATGAAAGCCGATGATGCGTTTAATTATGGTGCGATTGGTGCGATTATTGGTCACGAAATGACGCACGGATTCGACGATATGGGACGTAAATTTGACAAAGACGGCAATATGAAAGATTGGTGGACATTGTTGGATGCGGCGCGCTTTGATGTTCGTGCACGTGTAATGCGTGAATTCTTTGACAATATAAAAATCAATGATGAAGTTAATGCAAACGGCGAATTTACGTTGGGTGAAAACCTGGCGGATTACGGTGGGGTGACAATTGCATACACGGCATACAAAAACTTTGGCACACCATCCAATGAGTCCGCGGGTCTGACACCGGATATGCGTTTCTTTATCGCGTATGCGGGAACCTGGGCACAAAATATCCGCGCGGACGAAGAATTACGTTTAACAAAAATGGATGAACATTCCCTGGGGAAAAATCGTGTAAACGGAATCTTGGTTCATATAGACGCGTGGTATGATGCGTTTGGCGTTACACCGAATGATAAAATGTATGTTGCCCCGTATGAACGCGTAAAGTTGTGGTAAAAAATCCCGGCACTGCCGGGATTTTTATTTGTGATTATCATTGTGTCTTATTGCATATCGCGCCAGTTTCAGTTCTTTTATCACATCCACATATTTATGCAATTTATCGGCCATTATATAATCAGGCGAATTTTTATCAGAATTTTTTTTGTCATATACATACAGTAATTCATATATCGTATAAATATTATCCGGGCGTTCATTTAATGTATATTTTGAATTTATAATATCCGCCCCAGACCGCAGTTCGTTCGCAAAATACGTTGAATCCCGCACCAATGTCGGAATGCGCGCCATCGCACTGTCGGGGGACATTTTTTCAGCGGCCCGAATTTCACGCTTGGAAACATCATAGTATGCCTCAACATCGGCCCAATAAAGTAATGTGCGTGCAAAATTATGCGCGCGCACACCCCGCTTTACATCATCGGAATTTTGCTGTTGGGCATATGCGTTTCCCGCCACCAACATTAACAATATTGCAAATTTAATCTTTGTCTTGTTCTTCATAGCAACGTCATAACCTAGCACAAAATAAAAAAACTTCAAGTCCTATGTGAAAAACGGATGAATGTGTGGTATAATATGCTAAAACAAATGGGGGAATGTATGAAAGTTTCAATTATTGGTATTGGCTCGGTTGGTGCGGCTGTTGCGACCGCTGTAAAAAACACGGGTCTGGTTCACGAAATCGCATTATATGATCGCGACAATGTTCGTTCTTATGCCGCGGCCGAAGATTTGGGGCACGCATCTGCGTTTTCATACGATGTGAAAATTACGGCGGTAAATAATTATCGTGGTATTCGTGGTTCTGATATTGTAATCATTGCGGCGGGTGCAAATCAAAAGCCTGGTGAAACGCGGACAGATTTGTTAAATGCAAATGCATCGGTGATTTCCGATATTGTACCACGTGTTATGGCAAATACAGACCCCAAACACGTCACATTGGTTATTGTAACAAATCCGCTGGATGTAATGGTTATGTTGGCGCAAAAGATTTCAAAGTTGCCCGCGTCCCGCGTGATTGGAACGGGCACAATGCTGGATTCTGCGCGCTTGCGTGCAATATTATCACGGCATTTGTCGGTGTCTACCCAATCAATAAATGCATACGTCCTGGGCGAACACGGTGACAGCAGTATGATAAACTGGTCATCGGCATCAGTTGGCGCGATTGATTTAAACACATTCTGTCGCCAGGCGAAAATAAGCCTGCCACAAACCACGCGCAACACAATTGAACATCGTGTTCAAAATGCGGCCTATGAAATTATTCGTGGGCGCGGGGCGACGTGGGATGGAATTGCGGCGGCGGTTGCGGATTTGTTGCGTTGTATTATAAATGATGAACGTCGTATTTTAACGGTATCCACCGTTGCGGGTTCTGGGGCATCGTCATTGGCAATGTCTTTGCCACGTATTGTGGGGCGGGGCGGTGTTATAACGACACTGATGCCACGAATGACATCAGCGGAAAGTGCCGCACTGCGTCGCAGTGGAAAAATCATCCGTAGAAATTATGATTCTTTGAAATAATATATCGGGGATAAAATCCCCGTTTTTTTATTGAATACAATCATAGTGCAACCGATTATCCGCCGTGATATATTTTTACCACACGGGGGGATTTTTTATGTCAGAAGATATTCAATATATGCCGTCTGTTGATGGTTCTGGGTTTGATGCAATTTGTCGCGGTCAAATCATTGGCCAGGTGACCTATGTTCGTATTGGTCTGGATAAAATGATTATCGACTATACCGGGGTTGCGTCCCCATATCGCGGCCAAAACATCGGTTTGACCCTGGTGCGTCGGGTTGCAGACCTGGCGCGGTCCCAGCATCGTCGCATTATAACAATATGTCCGTTTGCACGTGCAATGTTCAACAGATACCCTGAATTTGATGACATAAGATTGATGAACGCACATTAGTGGTTGCAGAAAATTTTCTTTTTCTTTATATTTTACGCTATATGGAAATGGGGAATTTACTATGAATAAAAAAATGCGCGTTTGGTTAATTGCTTTGATATTTTTAAATGGTTTTATCAGTTTATCTTTGGAATTGGTTATATTACGTCAGTTATCGTTCTGGGTCGGTTCCAGTCCCGTTATCACCAGTATTATTATGGGGGCATTCCTGGGCTTTATGTCGTTGGGATATTGGCTGGGAAATTCCGAACGCGTGCGTATTAAATATATACCGAAAATTTTGTGCCTTAGTTTTTTGTTTATTGCGGCGTTGGCACTTTTTGCGGCCAGTTTTCCATTTGTTACAACTTACTTTGCCCTGATGTATACTGCGGGCATAACGTCGGGTGTTGTTCAGACATTTATTTATTCGTTTGTGTTCTTGTCGGTTGGACCATTTTTGTTTGGTTTCAACACGACGATATTGTCACGCCTGTTACAGGTTCGTAATAAAAACAACACGGGTAATATTATGGCGGTTGATACGATTGGCTCGGTTATGGCATCTATGTTAACTACATTGTTTTTAATGCCATTTCTGGGGGTAAATTATACGGTTGGTTTGGTAATATTGCTGGGGTGTGTATGCGCATTGTTATCATATCGTCGCGCGTGGGTTTGGATTGTGACGGCGATTTTGCTGGCGTTTGGTGGATATATCAACAGTGACTATGTTCAATATTCAAAATACGGCATATTGGTAAATAATTCTAATTCCACAATATCTGTTGCAGAGTATGGCGATGTACGTGTATTGGATATGAATCGCCTGGCGATGTCTATGTATGATACGCGTGATGGTCGTGGCGCGCCGTATATCAATTTTGTAAATGATAATTTTATCTATACATTACCAACGGATCGACCGCGCAAGATTTTGGTCCTGGGGGCGGGGGGATTTACGGCCGGCCTGCGTGATACCTTTCACGAATATACATTTGTAGATATCGAACCAACGTTAAAAGATGTGTCTGAAAAATATTTCTTGAAACAAAATCTGGGACCGAACAAGAAGTTTATTGTCCAAGACGCGTCCCAGTTTTTGAAAAACACCACCGAACAGTTTGATATAATTTTGCTGGATGTGTATTCAAATTCCTTCCAGATACCCGAGGGTCTAATTACCCGTGAATTTATGTCGCGTATCAAGTCGCGCGTTGCCCCGAACGGGGTTGTGTTAATGAATATGATTGAAAGTCCGTCATTCGGTGATGCATATACGCGTGTGTTTGATAATACATTTCATTCGGTGTTTACACATAACACATCACGTCAAATTGTCGACAATATAAACCCGTGGTCACCGGATGATATTGCGAATGTAATCTATATTTATTTTAATACGGAAAACGATGGTCGAATATATACAATAAACAAAACGCCGGTGATTTATGATCGATAAAAAAAATCCCAGAATTGGGATTTTTTTTATTCACTTTTTTTAGGAATGTTTACAATAATTTTTCCGCCCTGACCAGTCTTTATCCATTCCAGCGCGGCAATCCGCCCCTCAATATGTTTTTTATCTTGTTCATTATCTAGGGGCAGTTCTTTCATCAAACGAATTGTATTGTCAATAGATTCAACAATTTCTGGTGTTAAAATTTTGTTTTTTAACATAGTGACCTCCCGTGGTTAATGTTAGTGAACTCTGGTAGAACGGTTGTTTGACATAATTGTTGTAGGGCGGTACAAATTGATTGCGGGCAATTTGCGGGATCTCTTATTATAACGATATTTAGAAGCGGGTTCAGAAATAGAAAAGTTATGTCGATTTGCAGATTCGTACTCAATTTCATTGTCGTCATCTGCTTCAATCAAATCTGAAATTGGAATCTCATATGTTTCGCCATCTGGTGATTCGTATATGACTGTTTCAGCGTTTGCTGGCACCTCTATAACACCGCGGTCCTGTTTTTCATTGTCCTGATTGTTTATACTATCGTATACATCCCAATCAATACTGACGCCAGAACTGTTTGTTTCGTCATTTTTTGAGTTTTCATCATTGTCAGAACCAAAAATACCAAGCCATCCCATATGATATTTAACATTAGTATGACGTAAACAAGGCGTAAATTTGTTTGTGTTAAGCAAATAGGGAAAAATAAGAGAGCGTTTTCTTGTCACGGCATATCCTTTTATATGAAAAACAACTTCGAAGTGATTATAAAATAATAATTTGTTATTTCAATAAAAAAGTAAAATCAAGTCAGTGCGGATCTTATTGTCTTAGGTTTTCTTCAACCTGGTTCCAATCAACCAAGTGGTCCAGATAGTTGTCGACAAAATCTGCGCGCCGATTTTGATAGTCGACATAGTACGCGTGTTCCCATACGTCCAGATTCAAAATTGGTACCATATTGTGCGCAATTGGCGTATCTGCATTTGACAGGTTTATAATCTTTAACGCATCCCCATCCCGAACCAGCCACGTATACCCACTGCCGAACAGGGTTGTTGCCGCGGTTTTAAATTGTTCGCGAAATTCTTCATCCCCACCAAATGCGTTTGCGATTTCATCTGGTATTTTGCCACCGCAATCTCGACACATACCGTTAAAGAAAAAATCGTGATTAAAAACCTGGGCGGCATTGTTAAAAATTTTTTGCGCATTTGGATTGTTCTCGTCGTTCGCCGATGTATTTATTATTTCATAAAGAGACACTGATTCATAAGGCGTGTCCTGAATCAATTCATTCAGGTTTTTGATATACGTCGCCACGTGTTTTCCGTGATGCAACGCCAGTGTCTGTTCGGACATATACGGCGCCAGGCCATCATACGTATACGGTAATGGAAATTGCGAAAGTGTAAACATTTTTGCCCTCCCTTGGTTATTTTTTATATTGGTTGGCCCACATCAAAAACGCAACAGGAATGAAATAACAGCGCCCCGTAAAATTTACTTGCACAGACAAAAGAAACTTTTCTATAATCAGACCATCTGAAATACAAAAAGGAGAAAAGATGAAAAAATTATCTGCATTATTTGCGTTATGTGGTTTGGCGTTTGTTGGCGCGGCATCTGCGGCGAATATCACGGTTTATTATTCCCCAACGTGTCCACATTGTCATCACGCGCGTGACTTTATTGCAAATCATTTGGCATATGAATACCCAATGGTCACCGTGACAGAGGTTAACGTTATGGACCAGGCAAACCTGCCAAAATTCCGTGAAACATTGAAAAAGTGTGAATATGAATCTGGTGGTGTGCCGGTTTTGACGATTGGCGATAAATGCTTCCAGGGTTATGCCGATTTTATGCAGGCTGAATTGCGTGACGCGGTTGCTGCTGATTTAAGCGATGCTGACAAGGCTGCCGCAGAAGAGGCGAAAAAAGCAATGGATGCAGACGCTGAAAAATACAAATCTGAAAACGCAGATAACAGGGCAACAATTTCTGAATTTACTGCCACTGCTGAAACAGTCACGGAACCGGTTGTGGAATCTCAAAAAAAAAATAGTGGCGCGTCCAGTGTTTGGTTCTGGGGTCTGTTAATCGTATTGGTTGCGGGGTTGGGCCTGGTCTTGGTACGCAAGGATAAAAAATAATCGTATAATCAATCAACGCAGGATAGGTTATGTTTGATTTAACTTCTCTTGATTACGTCTTTGTGGGTGTCATTGTGGCATCCACAATTTGGGCGTTTATTCGCGGTGGCGTTTTTGAAACAGTTGCAACATTGTCGTGGGTTGTTGCGGCGATTGCGGCACGTTTTGCGTCCCCGTGGTTGGATAAATTGTTACAGGCCTGGTTTGATTTGTCTGCATCGACGGTTGGCACATTGATTGCATCATACTTTATTGTATTTTTTGTGATATTGATGCTGGTTGGATTTTTTAACCAGAAATTACGCGACAAAATCCACGACAGTATGATGAAGGTAACTGATCGTACGCTGGGGATAATATTTGGTATTATCCGTGGTGTCGTGATAATGGGTGGTGTTTATTGGGCGGCATTATGGTATTTTTCAGATGCACCACGCCTGCCACAATGGTTGGAAATGGCGCGTACCCGTCCGATTATGCAATATACTGCGGAAAAGTTAGACGATTGGTTCGTCCCCGGTGCGCCGAACAAATTATTGGCGCGTGACCGTGCGGCATCAATCGAAAGTATGAAGATTTTCCAGAACTTGGTAAATCCTGCGGTGTCCAGCGAATCTAAATCGACGGATACGCCCGAGACGGGTTACAAGTCATCAGAGCGTACCGCCCTTGAAAACCAATTATTGCAAATTGAAACGGCGGCCCGTGCCCAGGATGCGCGTGACCCCGCCCCCGACGAGGTAATAATTGTCGAATAAGAATCCCGCCGTTCGGCGGGATTTTTTTACGGAAATGGTTCCTGGTGATTTGTGTGGCATTTTTATGCACAATTAAATCACAGAGGAGAGAGAAAACTATGTTCATAAAATCAAAAATATGTTTTACCGTTTTGGTAATCTATGAAATTGCGGCAATAACTTTGTTGCATTTTCAGCGTACCTGTGACGCGATGTTCAGTACCGGTTTTTGTGATGGGAATTTCAAATATTTTGCGGGTGCGATTGCGGTACCTTTGCTGGCATATTTGATATGGATGTGGATTCGTGAAATTATTCACGCCCGTCGTCGTCATCGCTTTATTTCGCGGGCGAAACACTTGGTTGGTAATTTTGCGTCGGCCGTCCACGAAAAATTGGGCAATATTTCAAGCCAGGATATGGAACGTATTCTGACGATGGCCATATTGTTCGGTATCAAGCGGTATTCAGATCGTCATCCGGGATTGCGTCGTACGATTGGTGAAATTATTGGTGTTAAGTCGGGGGATGAAATGGATTTTGAATACGATATGGATACTGAAAATGTTGTTGCCTCTCAGAAAAGGGGCGCCGCGCGTCGGCGGATTGCCACAAAGTCTGCCCGGGCCACAACAAAAAAGAAGAAATAATTTTTTTTACGGGCAAAAAACATCCCACCGGGTATGTTCGGTGGGATTTTTATTATTGTGGTTTCTTTTCCAAATGCTTGCACGACCCCGGGTGTTTATGATATAATAAACCAAAAGGAATTCGGAAAGGGATGAAAATGTCACGCATTTTTGCCGGTTTTGCCGGCCTGATGATGGTTTTGCCTGCGGCGTTGAATGCGGCATATCCGGTGTATCCGTCATATCAAACAAATCAGAATAACGCGATGCCTGTGGGCGCGGTTCCTGTGATGAACAATGGTATGGTTCAGTATTTACCATCAAGCAACAGTCGCGTTGTATCCGCACCAAATAATGTATCACAGTATAATCAGTATCGCTCTGTTGCCGCGGCCCAGCCAACACGTATCACGGGTGCGTTGCCATATGTGGGGTCAAGCCAGACGTCTGCCGGTCGTTCTTATTATCAGCCGGCCGATTACGACAGATTGGCGGACAGTGGCCTGTACGTTGGATTGTCGGTTGCATACACCGCATCACTGATGGGTGGGATGAGTGCCGATTATACCGGTGAACAAAATTCTTTCTTTGTGCCCGGCGCATTTGAAGAGGCTGACTTTCATTCCGATACCATTATCCCGCTCCAGGTTTCTGTTGGTGCGGCGATTAACAATGATTTTCGCATAGATTTCTCTTATTTGCGTTATTCGGGCTTGGCGTATCCAACAATGGTTCGTACGGCCGATGGTGCCGGCGGCTTGATAGAGGCATCTGTTGACGGTGGTGCGATTACATCGAATACGACGATGTTGAACGTTTATTATAACATTGATTCTTATACCGGGTATTTGGCGGGTGGTTCGCTTCGCCCATATATTGGTGCGGGTGTTGGTATTGCGCTGAATACGGTTGCGGACTATGTTGTGTACGATAATACCTTTTATTCTGAAATGGATCCAATTGGTGCCGGTGCCGGTGATTTAACGGGCATTTCGGATATTTATGCATATCATAACGGTGGCACGACGGAACAATTGGCATTTATGTTAGAGGGCGGTCTGACCACTGAATTGGATGGTGGAATTAAATTGGATTTCTTTGTTCGTTATGCGAATCTGGGCAAGGTTAAAACATCTGGTTCAATTATTGTTTCGCAAACGGAATGGCTGGGCGACGGTGCCGGTGGCGAATATGAGGCCCCATACGACAGTGTTTTCCACTATACCAATTGGTACGAAAGTGGACGTCTGGGGATGGTTGATATCGGTGCCCGTATGCGTTTGCAGTTTTAATGGGTGTTGGGTGCACGCCCATTGTGTAAAAGGGGATAAAAGAGAATGGCACACACAGCAAAATCGGTTTTTTATTATTCACTGTTATCGGCATTGATTATGATGCCGATGGATTCGTATTGCGCAATGAGAATAAGCAACAAATCGCGCAGTTATGCCGACGCCTATAACCAGGTTAATGAAATGCGTGCCCCAACGCCCGCACCAACCGTGTCCAGCGCGCACAGTGATGATTTAGGCGTTGCCGGACAAACTGAAAATTCTGATTCAACGGTTGAATTGCCCATTCGGGTTGCGAACCAGGCATTGGCATCGCAAATTGCCCGTGGCGAAAGTACATCTGTAACGGTTGGGCAATTGGAAAAATGTGGGTCTGTTTATCCAAATGGTGAATTTGCGTGGGATACCCCAACGGCGGGTGCGCGCAGTGGTACGGGATCACAATGTGTGGCGGTTGTTGAAATGCGTGGATATCAAATGGGACCGGGCGGAACGGATTTGTTGTTGGGGCGTGTAAATGTTGCGGCGGGTGATGCGATAAAATGTAATGCGTTTGCCTGGCCAAACAGTGCGCTGTTACCGGCGGCTGAAACAATCACATTCCCAAATGATACCGAGCCCACCGTCGAAGATGTTATCGCCGTTATGGACCAGGAACAAAAGCAAAATGCCGGATTAAAAATTGCGGCGGGCACGTTAATTGCGGCTGTTGCGGGTAATGCCCTGGGTGCGAACGAGGTTGGATCTGATTCATTACTTGGCACGAACAAAGAAAAAATTCAAGGGACCGCGATTGGTGGTCTGACCGGTGCGGCGATTATGGCGGGCAACGTCTATGCCGGCAAGGTTGCAGGCGATATGATTTTATCGGCCGGGATAAATGCGACGGCGGGTGGCTTGATTGGCAATATGGCGGCATCCGGTGATTCGGTGTTGAAAATTGAAAATTGCACGGTTGATTCAGTTGATAAAAAGTGCCTGTGGGGTGTATTGTTAAAATCTGGAACAAAAACGCCAGGCAGGGAACATTTCTATGACATTGCCGAAGAAGAGGTTTACGAATGTGATGTTACCGGCCCAGAATACACAAACTGTGCTATTTTCGGCAAAGATACCGCAGATATTATCTTGGACGGGTACTTGAATCAAAAAACAGCCAATAACGAAGCGTACGATTTACAAAAAATGGCGTCCGAGGGCTATGTCAAAGTCACGGCCAGTTATAAACTGGATACAGTAACCAAGAAATTGGTCCCCAGTGGTACGAAACCAAATGCCACGGGTGATAATCGTTTTGTAAAGATTGCGGAATTTACCGTTGTTGATTCAACCGTACCGGCGGTACTTGTTGGTATCAAAGACAAGGCGTTTGGTTGGCACAAGAAAGACTGGACCGAATTCACGGAAGAACACAAAAGTTCATCTATTATGCGACGTGGCACCGATGGGCAACCGGTTGCCCTGGCCGATGACGAAGAAAAAAGATTGGCCACAATTGATACATTCCGTCCAATGTACCAGGACGCCGAAGATGGTGCGTTAATTGACCTTGGGAACAAGGCGCGGTTAAAGGGTACGTTAATCGGTGCCGGCGCCGGTGGTGCATTGGGGGCCTTTACCGCATACCAGGGTGCCCAGGATGAAATCCAACAACGCTGGGTATCGGCGGTACGCGAATACAAGGATTCCCTGCAAAAGATTTATTGTGCAACGGGAACGAGATTCCTGACGCACTATAACGATACGGTAATAATTCCAAATACATCCGAATAAAAAAACGCCAATTTGGCGTTTTTTTTATTTCGTTGAATCTGGGGTTGTGTATTTTCCACCAAATGCGGCATCCATAGAAACACCATTGGTATCGGTATATGTCGCCGTGCCAACAAATTCAGATGGTTTCCCCTTGTCCCCATAATAGTTAACGTCCATTCCATCATAAGCAAGGCTTTTTGACGGCTCTGATACCAAGAAATTCATATCCATTACGTCGCCGGGGGTAAATGATATTGCCTGGGATGCGCCCGTGTCCACAATTTTTACGTCATACCATTTTGAATTTGAAAATTTCAAATCCACCGTTTCCGTGCCGTTCATAAAGTTTAAAGTTGCATCACCGTTAATTGGCAATGTTTTATTGTCTTTATTTTTCACCAGGCCCATTGCCGTTCCTTTGAAATTCAGACTGTCTTCGCCTGCAATCGTGGCAACATCGGAACGGTCAATATGTTTCAGGTCATATCCACCCGCAAAAAACTTAAATTCTGTGGTTGTTTCATCAGAATCGGCAGATCTGACCGCTTTTGACAGTCGTCCATAGTCTGAATATTTTAGTTTGCCACTTGCCTTTACCGTGACGGTTGTCTCGGTCCCGGTTGTCGCATCTTTGCGCCAGAAGGTATTGCTTTTGTCACTGGTTCTTGTGTATCCTTCCTCTGCTAAATTTATACCCATAATTTGGTTGTTATCATTCAGCATAAATGTCAACACGTCGTCATCCGACAACAGTTTCATCTGAACGTCTTTTAATGATTCTGTCTTTGGTTCAAAAATCCACGTATCTGTTTCGCCGGGTGTGAAATATTTATTCAGGACGGCTGCATAATTAGCATTTATACGATCTTGAATTTCTGTGTCTGTTAAATCTTCGGACCATTCTTCCCCGCCCGCAATCAGGTACGCATTTTTGATTTCATCTTCAGAGAATCCATCCAGGCCATTTTTATAAATATTATACATATTTTTGAATGCGGTCAGTGCCTGCTCATACAGTGTGCCGATTTTTTCATCTGTTTGATCACGAACATTTGGATCGCGATTAAGTACCGGTCCCGCCACGCCAATTCTTGATGGGTTTTGCGATACCGTCGCGGTTGTTGATGGTGTGGCGATAACCCCAACGGATTGGGCGTATGCAATAACTTCCAGTCTGTTGTCAACGCCGGTACGCATTCCCGTGATGCGCGCATTAGATTCACCAACCGTATCTATATTTCGGCCAATGGTATATGCATCACCGGTGCTGGAACACGCGGCCAATAATAACAGACCAGGCAACACAAAAATATGCTTCATAATAATCCCCTTTCCATCTTGAATTGTATGGTATTAAATATTACACTCCCGCGCAAGGGGATATTTTTTTATATTGTCATACGGTCGGCAATCTGCTGCTGAACATATTCGTCTTCGCTGTTATAAAGGGGCCAATTCCCATTCGCCATTTCCTGTAACGATGTCAGCGGTTGATTCAATCGCGCACGATACAGCCACAGATTAGACATCACGCGCTTTATATAATTACGTGTTTCGTATGCCGGAAAACTTTCGATATAAAGTAATGGGTCGTACGTATAGAATGACTTTTCAAACTTGGTCATTGTTCCCATACCCGCATTATATGCAGCCAGCATCTTGATAATGTTGTTTTCAATATTCGGATGCGACAACAGGTCCACAATATATTGTTGCCCCAGGTACATATTATGTTCCGGATTTGACATATCCATTTCAGATATATCCAGGTTGTTCTGCTTTGCCACGCGTTTGGCGGTGCTGGGCATAATTTGCATAACGCCATTTGCACCCGCCCCAGATTTAGCCGTTGTGCGGAAACCACTTTCCTGTTTTGTAATGGCCAATAATAATGCGCGATCAATTGACCAACCCCCCATTGGTTCCCAGTCTGGTAATGGATATTGTGCCGAATAAATAATGTCGTCATCGATTTCCAGAATCCCCCGGTCTTTGATAACACTGGATGCCTGGACCGAAACCCGCGGCAGGCCATATGCCGTCGCCACCGAATTTACCGCGTGTAATTGGCGGTCGGTTGCACGTGATGTAATCATCAGTTTAAGGTATTCTTCGGCCCTGTCTTTGCGATTAACCTGTAACAATGCCAATGCGCGTTTACCGTATTTGGTCTTGCGTAATTCGTCTATGTCTTCGTCGGTACAGTCTTGTTCAAAAAATTCATATTGTGGCACACCGCCCAACATAGTCGCTGACAATGCGCCATAGAACGCCATCGGATACGCCGCCGCCACCGACCAATACTGACGCGCCATATCCGCCGCACCATTTAAATCCGCCGCACGTCCGGCCCAGAATGCGGCCTCTATCTTTCTGGCATTGTTAATATGTTTTAATGCCAATATCTTGGAAAAATATTTTTGTGATTCTTTGAAATTTTCTTCTTTGAAATAAATCAGACCCATTGTCCACAAGCCATATTCAGAATCCGCATCAGATGATATAAATCCCCATTTTTTTGCCAATTCTATTTCGCCGTTTGTGTAATAGATGTATGCCAATCGCCCGGCCAGGCGCCCATAATCAGATTCCGTTAATTTGTTTTTGAATGATTTTGTTTCCAGAATTGTGCGTGCCGTCTTTGTCGAACCGCTGCGGATTGCGCGTTTAAATTTATCAATGTTTTTTGCCGTGTCTCCGGAATACTTTTTTGCCGTCCAGTTCTCAGACTGTGGCGTTTCGATTGATACACCCCCACTGATAGACGTTGGCAGATTTGGTTTTTTTACACTTGCCTTTTTAAGGTTCCCCAGTTTTTGCATACGCACCGCACCCGGCATATCATTGTATTTATTCATCCAGGCGGTAACTTCTTTGCCACGCGTTGTGTACGTGTCCGAGAAGTATCGTTGATATAAAACCTCGTTCATCAACAGGTCATCATCCAACTGTGATTGTAATTTTGTTGCGGCGTTTATTTTTTCTTTGTCTTGCAGGGTAAATATTTGTCTGTATAAACTGGCGTCGCCATCGGACAGAATATCCAATGTCGGATTTGCCATTGCAATAAATGGCATAAACAGCAGGGCAAAAAATGCGAATAATTTTTTCATCATTTTATATATCAAAACAGTGTCGTACGTGGCAATTCGCAAACCGCCGCGCCTTCGTCTGCCTCTGGTATTTGGTCGATGATTTTTTTGAAATCCGATACACGTGAAAATTTACGATACACGGATGAAAAACGAATAAATGCAATCGGATCCAGGTTTAATAATGAATCAGATACCATTTGCCCAACCATTACGGATGTGACCGTATCATCGGGTGCCTCTGTTTCCAGACGACGATGAATAGATGTCACCAAACGTTCAATCTGATGTTCATCCACGTCACGATTTCGACACGCCAACAAAATGCTGCGTCTTAATTTTTCCCGATCAAAAGGTTCCAACTTTCCACTGTTTTTTCGTACAACCAAATCGCGCATTTGAATACGTTCAACGGTTGTGAATTTTGCACCACATTGGTTGCAAACACGACGACGGCGAATAATCGCGTCTTCGATATCTGGTCGTGAATCTGTTACACGACTGTCTGTGGAACTGCAGTATGGGCATCTCATAACACGTATACGGTAGCAATGAAATCCCCACCTTGCAAGCATAAATTGTAAATTAGATTTTCTGGAAAATTTGCTGTTTTTATAAAAATCAAGCAATTTATTTCTATTTTGTTCGTATGGGCAACATTTTTTATGGGGTCAAATATGGTAAAATATTTAATGCAACAGAGCGAGAGAGATGCACAAATACCTGAACCAGATTTTATGCGGTGATTGTATTGAAATAATGCGCGGTATTCCCGATGCATCTGTGGACGCTGTATTTGCAGACCCACCATATAATTTACAGTTGGGCACAAAGACGCTCTATCGGCCCGAGGATCAAACCGCCGCACGTGCGGTCCGTGATGAATGGGATGCGTTTGAATCCCCCGCGCAGTATGATGAATTTACCCGTGCCTGGATGCGTGAATGTAAACGTATTTTAAAGCCCACTGGTGCGATGTGGACAATTGGCAGTTATCATAACATTTTCCGCGTCGGTACAATTTTGCAAGATATGGGATTTTGGGTTTTAAATGATATTGTATGGGTAAAAACCAATCCTATGCCGAATTTCCGTGGAACGCGCTTTACCAACGCGCACGAGACCTTGATTTGGGCGACGCCAACCAAAACCGGCAAATATACATTTAACTATGAAACTATGAAACGCCTGAACGGCGGCAAACAGATGCGTTCCGATTGGGATATGAACATCTGCCTGGGCGAAGAACGGTTAAAGGGTGCCGATGGCAAAAGCCTGCACAACACACAAAAACCGTTGGATTTGTTGCGCCGTGTGATTTTAGCATCGACCAAGCCGGGCGATATTATTCTGGATCCATTTATGGGGTCGGGAACAACGGCGGCGGCGGCACGCGAAATGGGACGCCAGTTTATTGGGATTGAACGCGACGCGACATATGTTGCGGCTGCGCGCAGTCGTATTGCAAATATCAAGCCGGTCGATTTAAGTGATATAGAGGTTGCAACCCCAAAACGTGCCGAAATCCGTATTGCCTTCAAAGAATTGATAGAGGCCGGCCTGTTGTATGTCGGTCAAACATTGGTCAGTCCACGTGGCGAACGCGTTATGATTACCCGCGATGGTCAATTAACCCATCCATTATTGGGCAAGGCATCAATCCACGTTATGGCGGCCAAATTACAGCGCAGCGTCAGTTTTAATGGCTGGGATTATTGGTCGGCCGAAAAACGCGACGGGGGATTGGTTCCAATCGATGAATTGCGTAAATACGTCCGCGATATCAAGCGCGATATGAAACAAGCCGCCTAGAAAAGCACATTACTTTTGATTTTCGATATCAATGCGCATTGCGCAACGTACCTCATTAAATTTATCGGTGTATTGTTTAAATTGTATACGTTGACGTTTTTGACGTACACCAACGGACGCCTTGTCCTGTTCGACTTGGGCGGCGGCCGCGGCCCGTGCGGCGGCGCGACGTTCGCGTGCGCGCAAGACATTTTGCATACGTATGCGTGCACAAGCCAAGAACGAATTTTCAGTGTTTAATTTTTTAAACAGATATTCGCGTGCTGTGTCTTCGGCGTTTTTATAGTGTGGCGCACGTACAAAATATACCATCAGATGATCGATAATCTGGTTTATCACGTCTTCGATAAATTCTGGATTGTACGCATTCTGGCTGTCTGGTGAAATTGACAATTTGAAGAACACCTTGGACAGAAAAATAATTTTGTTCGCGAATGTTTCGTCCCACGGAATGATTTCGCCCCATTTGTCAGTTATCTGGTCGGCGGTCAGATATGATACCGGCGCATTTTCCAGAACTTTTTCTTTGATATACGGTAAGTACTGGCGATGAAACAGGCGCTGTGCCGGCGTGCGTTTTGGCAATTTTGGTTTATCTTCGTACATATCTTATCTCTTTTTGCAATATGTGCTGGTCTCGGCAAATTCGCCCATAACCTGGCGGTGTAATTCGCGTGCGCGTTTGGCGGCCAATGCGGTATTGTGTTTGCGACGTGCGGCAAGAACCTCTGGTGTTCGTTTGTGACCTTCCTTGCGTCTTTGTTCCTGGTCCGCCAACAGGTTTTGTATATATGGATTTTCTGTATACAATGCGGCCTTTAATTTATCTTTTGCGCGTCTGCGTGTGCCACCTGCGCGCATCGTATACGCCGACAGGTAATCTGCCATCAGATTGGTTAACGCATTTAAAAAATGTGGATCTGTTGATTTTGAATCGCGTGAATCCAGCATTCGTAAATAGGTTCTGGATTTTAAAATCAGAAACTGTTCTGCCTCAATCGAATAATCACATTCCACGCGCCAGCGGTTGCGTACACTTTCCTGGGTCATATATGATTTCCCAAAATCATTCAGGAATAAATTGGTGATATATTGCGTAAAGTTGGCAAATTGCTTGCTGGTTGCAGAATCTTGTTTGTGTGCCATATTGAGTCCTTTGTAATACCGGGATAAATATAGCATACAAAAAAAACGTTTGTCAAATATTATTTCGTCTTCTTACTTTTTTCGTCCCGCAGGCGATAATATTCCCACATTGCGATTGGCGCAATGTCTGTTTGGCGCATTTTGCGGCGTACGCGATAAATGCCCTGAAATTCATACCACAAACTGCTGTAAAATGCGTATTCCCAATCGATAATTCCAACAACGTCCATCGTGTCTGGGTTTACGATGATGTTGCTGCACATATCGCCGTGCACCATCCCCAATCCACGTTTTTTTGCGTCTTTTGGCATCATATCGCGCAATGTTTTCAAATCGGCATTAAACAGCGAATATATAACCTGTCCGATTTGTTTACCGATTTTGTCTTTATTTGCAATTATTCGCTTTAATGGCAAATCGACCAATACACGCCCCGGAATAAAGTGTGTTTTATAGAACAAATATGGTCCGGCCTGAACTAATTCTATTTTTGGGACCGCAACTGGCAAAACGGGTGCAACCGCGTCTGTGATACGTTTTTCGCGTTCAAATTTCTCTGCCGAGTTATCATTTTTATGAAATTTTCGCACCTTGAATACGGTGTTATCAATGATAAAAGCCAAACTGCCACCACCCTTGGCCAGGCGCATCTTGCCCCAGTTTAATTCCGGCGTTGCCGCACGAATAGCGCGCAATTTATTTTTATAATCATAGCACTTGTTCAAACGAAACCACGTGCGCGCCCCACGAAAGGGGATAAAATAAGATACGAACCATAAAAAATCAAAAAACGGTTTCCACATTTTTATGCCTTTTTACCTTTATAGAAATAATGATATTGAAAAGATGAAAAAAAACAAGTATTTTGTCGGTATGTTTAATGCGGGAACGATTGTAAAAGTTTTGGTGCCGAACGTTGTAAATACCGGTTATGATTACCGTCTGACCGCGCCGGCGGATGTTGGCACATTTGTTGGTGTGACGATTATGAATCGCCCGTATGTTGGTGTTGTCTGGGGCTTTGGCGACAGTGGTCTGCCAGAATCAAAAATAAAAAACGTCACACGTGTTTATGATGCCGGATTAAATATTTCCGACCTGCAATGGATAAAGCGTATGTCTGATTGGACACTGATGGCACCGGGTGCGGTTTTGCGTTTGATTATAAATGTGCCGGATGCGTTCTTGCCCCCCCGTATGGAACAGTTGTATTCTTATAACCCAGATTCCACCGCCCGAATGACGGAAAATCGCATCGCGGTGGCGGATGCGTTTGCATCAAATGATTTTGATGCGATGTCGGTGACGGATATTCAAAATATCGCCCGGGTCAGTTCCGGGGTCGTACGAACAATGATAAAAAATGGTACCTTGATACCAAAGTCATCGCGTGAAACCAATCCAGACCAATTTGTATTTGAATATAATGACGCGGGTAACATTATCCTGAATGATGAACAGGCCACCGCCGCCGCCCAGATTGGCACCGCAATTTCATCGGGGGGCTTTTCCGTGCATCTGTTGGACGGCATCACCGGCAGTGGCAAAACCCAGGTATATTTTGATGCCGCCTGGCGGGCATACGATGCGGGGAAATCGGTATTGCTGATGATGCCTGAAATTGCATTGACTGCGCAATTTATGTCGCGCTTTGAAAAGCGTTTTGGTGCGCCCCCCGTCGTCTGGCACAGTAATTTAACCGCCGCGCGTCGTCGTGAAATCTGGCGCGGGGTAATGCGCGGTAAAATCCGGATGGTTGTCGGCACGCGCAGTGCATTGTTCCTGCCGTGGCAGGATTTGGGATTGATTGTAATTGACGAAGAACACGACCCATCATATAAACAGGAAGATATGGGAAACTATCACGCGCGTGATATGGCCATACTGCGCGCGCGCATTGCAAATATCCCCGTTGTATTGGCCAGTGCAACCCCCGCTGCCGAAACGCTAGAAAATGTAAATTTGGGTAAATATACGCAATTAAAGTTGACGTCGCGCTTTGGCGGGGCGCAATTGCCCGAAATAAGAACCATAGACCTGCGTGAAAATCGACCAGAATCATATACCGTGGGTGACACGGAACAAACCGGATTCTTATCGGTGCCATTGTGCGATGCGTTACGCGATACCTTGGCCGCCGGGCACCAGGCAATGTTGTTCATCAATCGTCGTGGTTTTGCCCCGATTGTTCAATGCAGAAAGTGCGGTTGGACCGCAACGTGTCCCGATTGCAGTGTTGGGATGACATATCATAAGCGGATTGGGAAACTGTTGTGCCATATGTGTGGGCGTACAATGCCGTTAATGAAAAATTGTCCCGCCTGTAATTCTGATGTTTCGATGCGCGGGGTGGGGCTTGAAAAAATCCAAGAAGAAGTTATCGCAAAATTCTCCGGTGTCCGAACGGCCCTGGTGTCCAGCGATACTATTTTATCACGGCAAAGTCTGGAAAGACTGGTCGCACAGATGGAAAACGGGGAAATAGACGTTGTTATCGGAACACAAATCCTGGCCAAGGGGCATCATTTTCCAAACCTGACCCTGGTTGGTGTGGTTGATGCGGATATGGGTTTGTTTGGCACGGACTTTCGCGCCGGCGAACATACATTCCAACAATTGTTCCAGGTAGCCGGTCGTGCGGGCCGTGGCACACACCCGGGAACGGTTTTGTTGCAAACATATCAACCCGATCACCCGGTCTTGACGGCAATTTGTGCGGGCAATCGTGATGAATTTATGAACACGGATATGGTGGCGCGACGCGCTGCACAGATGCCGCCGTACGGTCAATTAATTGCCGTTATAATCGAGGGCCAACGTGAATCAACATTGTCCCAGTTTTGTGCGGATTTATCCGCGCGCGCGCCTGTGTTGCACGGTGCAAAAATAATGGGCCCAATCGCCGCCCAGGTATATCAGATTCGAAATTGGTATCGTATGCGCTTTCTGGTTGCGGGTGGGAAAAATGCAAACCTGCAACCGGTTGTGGCAAAATGGATTGCATCGGTCAAAGTGCCCGCAAATATTCGTATAAAAATAGACGTAAATCCTATCAATTTTATGTAATCAGTCCTATTGGTTATTCCGCATAAAAATCGTATAATTTTTATATCAGATTAAGAAGGAGGGGGAATATACAATGGGCGAATTTTTAATTGTTTTTGGAATAATGTTTTTGTTGGGCTTAACACTGGTTGGAATTTTGATGATTCCAATTGCGATCGCGAACGCGCGTGGAATTTGTGGTGGCGAAAAGACAACGATTACAATTTTATCCTGGATGGGGATATTTTTTGGTATTACGTGGATTGTTGCGCTGGTGCTGTCACTGGTGTGGCGTGGTGAATGCGGTATGCGCGAAACGAATCTGGATAAACTGGAAAAATTATCGCGACTTTATAAAAGCAAATCCATCACCCGCGAAGAGTATAATGAAATAAAATCCCGATTATTATCACGGGAATAAAAAATCCCGCCGTGTGGCGGGACTTTTTGTTGTCTATTCGTGGGCGATTGCGCCAACCGGACAAATGGATGCGCACGTCCCGCACGAAATGCACTTAGATGGGTCGATTACACATTTGCCGTCGCCACCCACAGATATTGCACCAACCGGGCACATTCCCATACAACTGTGACAGCCAATACATTTATTCGGATCGATTTTATAAGCCATTTTTTATATCCCCTTTTATACAATTATTCACGGTTAAACAAACTTAACAGATATTGGAACATTGCCACGAATGATATATAAAGGTGTAATGCCCCCAATACCGCCATTTGATTTTTCTGGGTTTCGTCGCCAATGTATCTGTATGCGTTTTTCAGTGTTTGCATATCATATGCCGTAAACAGCGCAAATATCAAAACGCCAATCAGACTAACCACGGCCGAGAATCCCGCGCCCAATGGCACAAACATAGAAATTATTCCAACCAAAATCAAGCCCAGCATTCCAATAAACAGGAAAATTCCCAAAAATGACAGATCTTTGATTGTTTTATAGCCAAACATTGCCATACACGCAAACATCAATGCCGCAACCCCAAATGCCCAAATAATAGATACCGGGTTAATTGACAATGCCGCCCAAATCAACGGCGTCATTGTTACACCGATTAAAATTGCATACAGTGCTAACAGCCACGCCGCCGTACCGGGTTTCATATGAAAAACGCGTACCTGGGCCCAGATTGATAATGCCAATCCACCAAACAGCAGGATGTAATACGTTGCCGAAAAACCGGTAAACGTGGCATTAAATAAATGCGTAACCGCCCCCGTCGCCAGGGTCAAGAACGCCGCCACCCCCGTTAATGCAACCGCGCCAAACATCAATGCAAAAATGCGTTTCAGATATCCTTCGATACCGGATGCCTGCTGTGTGCCACGTGATACGCGCCGTGCCGTGGTATCTGTGATTTTTGATTTTTTTGTAACCATTATTTTCTCCTTGTTATTTAACCAATATATAATACAATAGCCTTAATAATTCAAGAATTAACGTAAATAAAAAAAGGGATTATTTTATGGCGACTTTGTATCAATCTTCTCGTCGTGCCAATGTATTACGTGTTGGCGCCAAGTATGATATTAACTACAAAATGTCGCCTGCGGAACAGTTGGCTTACTATAATGAATGTTATGACCGCAACGAAAAGATGCGTATTGAGTGGGCGGCATACCCGGAAAAGATTAGGAAATTGACGCTATTCAGGCAGAGTTAAAAAGATCAATCGCCCAGACACAGGCAAAATTACGTTAAACAATGACAATAACAATTCAACAAATTAACCCGGTTGCGTTTTCAGTCCTTGGATTGGATGTTCGCTGGTATGCACTGGCGTATGTGGCGGGATTTGTGTTGGGGTATGCGTTGTTCAAACGCCTTATGCATCGCCCGAACAGTGGCCTTGATATATCCAATAAAAAAATGGACGATTTATTAACGGCGGTAATCCTGGGGGTTGTTCTGGGGGGGCGCATTGGATATGTACTGTTTTATAATCTTGGGTATTTTATTTCGCATCCACTGGAAATTTTTGCCGTGTGGCACGGCGGGATGAGTTTTCACGGTGGTCTGATTGGGGCCATTGCGGCGACATTCTGGTTTGGATGGAAAAACAAAATAAATTCGTGGCGCATCCTTGATTTGATGGCGGTGGTCGCGCCGATTGGATTGTTCTTTGGTCGTATTGCGAACTTTATAAATATGGAATTGATGGGTTTTCCAACGAATGTGCCGTGGGCGGTGCAATTTGTTGATAGGGATGGGAATGTTCTGATTCCTGCATCTCACCCCAGTCCGATATACGAAGCCCTGACCGAGGGCGCATTGCTGTTTGCGGTAATGTATATCCTGTATCGTTTTACGGGATTGCGTCATAAACCGGGTGCGCTGGCCGGCATAATGGGTATGGGGTATGCGATTGCGCGAATATTCTGTGAACAATTTCGTGTCCCCGATGTCCAGGTTGGATTTTTACTGGGTGATTGGCTGACGATGGGTATGACGCTGTCATTGATAATGTTTTTTTGCGGACTGGGCATTTTTGTGTTTGCGTTTCGCAAAAAATAATGTACAATACGCCCCGTTGACCCAGGAATGGGAAATAAAATCCAAAACCGTAGGTTGAAAGACCGACGGGAAAAAGTTTAGGATGGTTGGCAGAGCGTGTTGAGGCGTGCGTGTCTTGACTACGAGCGCCAGCGAAGTGCGGTCCGAGTATGATGTAATCATACGCAGGACCAAAACCGTAGGTTGAAAGACCGACGGCAAAACAGTTTAGGATGGTTGGCAGAGCGGTCGAATGCGGCGGTCTTGAAAACCGTTGATGGGGCAACCCATCCGGGGGTTCGAATCCCTCACCATCCGCCAGAAAAATAAAGCACCCCAATGGGGTGTTTTTATCTTATGTGTGACTAGATTGTATTAAATACGAATGTTGAAAAAATAACATTCCTTTGATAACATTCAATAAATATTAGTATCGGAGTCTTTATATGACAAAAAAAGATTTATTCTTAGAATTGGCTAGGCCGGATGAAAATGGTATAAGTCGCTGGGTTAATGTGACGGAATTTGTTGGAAAATATGCGGGGCTGGCATTCGGAAATGGCGCTTCCTGGGCAAGGAAAGAAGCTTCTTTGGCGCAACAGTATATCGTTAGATTTGATAAATCAATCACCGCTGGCAATGGAATAGATGCTATAAAATTAGATGGTTTTAATAACGGCAATTTTTCACAGCGCATAAGCCCAGAAATTAAAAAAGCAATCAAGGCCCAGCGCTGTGTTATCTTGGGTACATCAAATCCAGAGGTTGATCATAAAAATGGTATGAAAAATGAGGCCCGCGTTATGAGAAACCAGGACCAACGTCTGTCTGATTTTCAGCCGTTAAGTAAAGCGGCAAATGATGCAAAAAGACAGTTTTGCAAGGAATGTATGAGAACTCGTACAAGATATGATGCAAAAAAGTTGGGGTACCCAATGTCATACTATAAAGGTGGCGCACATCACAACTTCGAAGAAGATGCTTGTGTCGGATGTTATTGGTATGACCCCAAGGAATTTAAAAAACATTTAAAGAAAAAAGAAGATTAAAAGGGGTGCACATGTATCACGTGTTTGTAGTTAATGATGTTACATTTAAATATCACTTAGAGTATTTGTTTGCTGGTACGTGTGCCCCTCAAAATCCGGATTTCTTAGAAGATAGTGAATATCGCAATCCTTCGAATAAAAATTATGGAGTAACACCAAAGCAAGAGTTATCAATCTGTGGAATGATAGCAGATGTTTCAAGAATAAGACCTGGCGATAAAGTCATATTTTATCTTACACAAACAACAGAACATGAGGGTATGTTTTTTGGAACATTTGTTGTAAAAGGACTAGCGTTTTTGGATCCAAATGATGGTAATTATTTGTCGCCTCAGCTCGGAGTAAATCTGAATTTTAGGGTTATATTGTCACCAGATAAAGTTTATGCACGAGGGGTTAGTGAGAGAGATGCCTTAGATAGTTTACGTGGAATTACACACCCAAGTCAAATGTGTTGGAGTATGATATATAGAAAATTAAAAGGTAAACGTGGTTGCACAATGATCACGGATTATGAAGCCTATAGATTAGTCAATCTAATCAAAAAAGCTAATAATGGTAGGGAATTAAAATCAAAATGTTTTACATATGACAATGAGTTAAATCAAATTACAAGCAATAAACAAAGCAATTCTTACAGAGGTGCACAGTCTGATCTTGATGTTAAAGATAGGATGTTGGTAAAAGCAGAACGTCAAAATAAATATGAAGCACATTTACAGGCATATGTTTTGCAACACATAGATAAAAAGCCATTAAAAGATCTATTAAATATAGACACAAATGTACAGTTGTGGATTGGAAATGAAGTGTCTTGTGGTGTAGGAATGCAGAGCATAGATATAATGACTCAACAGTGTGAAAAAAAAGATGTTTACATAAACGTTATCGAATTAAAATGCGTGGAACCTTATGATGATATTCTAGATAAACAATTGCCGAAATATGAGAATTGGATTTTGGATTATATTTCTCCATTATATCAAGAAAAACATGTCCATATTCGTCCAATAATAATCGCCAAGTTATTTGGCCGGAAAGAGCAGACAGGGTGTTTTGTTCAAAAATGTCAAAAGATAAAAAGTTACACAACGGGCAACACAACCGTTGAACCGGTTTGTTATATTGGATATACTATTGATGAAGATATAAAATTTACCAAGTTGGTTTAATTTATTGTTTCTTGAACACAATAATATATTCGTGTTTGAAGACATAAAAGTCACTATTTAATGCTCTGTAACGCCAAATTGCGTGCTTGTTGGATTTGCTCTTTGTTTCTTCAAAATTTTTTATCAAAATAGCTTTAAGTATGAAATTTTTACGCATAAATAAATTCATACAATAAAAGCCAAGGGGGGTAATCTGGCTGTTGGAATATTTATCGCCGATAACGACAGCACAATATCTTCCTTTCTCCAAATGCTTTGTTGTATTATCGATAACTGCGCTAAAAGAATCCAAGAAATCATTCAAGGTTTTTGAATTAGATAAGTCGTTCGCATCTTCAGAAAATTTGACTATATCCCAATATGGAGGATGCAAAATTACAAACTGAACTTTTTTTATACCTAAACCTTGTAGTTCTTTTTCTAAGTCAACAGACCGACTATCTCCCACAATAATTTTACTGGTAATATTTTCTTTCTTTTCCGTGATTATTCTGCGGTATGCTTCGACTGCAACGTCACGCTGCAACTCTATACCAATCGAATTGCGATTCATCCTTTGGGCTTCAATCAATGTTGTGCCGCTGCCCATAAAAGGGTCTAATACCCAATCACCAGATTTGGTGTATCTTGTTAATAATTGATGCGGAATTTGTGGTATGAAATTCCCGTGGTAATGTCCACTATGTGCGCCAGAGTTGTCGCGTTTTTCTATAATCCATAATGAATCTGTATATATATCCCCATATTCTCTCCATTGTTGTATGTCAATATCATTGTAGCGAGACATTTTAATTGTCCTTTTTTACAAGGCACTGTAAATATTCAATGGTTTCGTTAGCGGATATATTGCGGTTTTCGTTTTTATCTGCCTTAAACCTGCGATACGTTTTTGTATAAAAAGAATATTCACCATACTTTGACATAATATCTTTGATTTGGTCAAGGGACATAAGCCCCTCGTTATTATAGCTCAAGAAGATGTATTTAAACTTTGCTTTCTTAATTAAATCTTCAAAAACGTCGCATACGGTTTTTGCAGAACAAAATGCGCTTTTTTGATCGGAATAATTTCTAAGACCTGTGACCCCCCTAACGGTTGGGTTATCATATTTTGCGATAGTTTCAAGCACATGATAATTTGCACAGTACTGGCGTTCATTATATGGCGGATCCAAGTATAATACATCGCCCTCGATCTCATTTACCAGTTCGTTAATATCTTTGTTAAATGCTTTACCTTTGGGACCAGCAATAATTGGCAATGGTTCAAGTACAAATTCTTTTGCAGCCGACTTCTTGATTTTCTTCAAAAATGCACCATACACGGAAGCTGTATTTGCATATTTATCAATAGAATTTATAAGCGATGCCAAATAATAAAAATAAGAGTCTTCATCAATTTCATTTGTTTTAAGCAATTTTTCTAACTCTGTTCGTATGGCATCGCATTTTCTGCCATTAGAATCTGTAAAATAATTCCTGCCGGAACCAGATCCTGCACAATAATTATTATAAATAAAGCCGTCAATTCCTGGTAATGAATTTAGATGATCCAACAAGTCTGTTCGTATGGAATCAGTGTTTTCTATTAGGTGTTTGTTTACAACAAAACTGTAATATTGCAGGTCATTTGATAGAACTTTGCAGCCAAGGTCTCTGTAATATGCCCCAACAACACCTGTACCGGCAAATAAATCTGCAAAGGAATAAGGGGTGCCATCTTCGTACTTAGTAACTTTCTTGATGGTTTCGTGTAAAAAATCTAATAAAGAGTACTTCGACCCTATGTAATTCATCCCTATTTCCTTAAATGTTTCTTAATGTTTCTCAACAATCCTTAATACGGTTAAATATCGTTGTTGAATGATAAGCTTTTTTTGTGCAAAAAAGCAAATGGTTTTTAAGCTTATTTAGAAAAACTTATGAAAAAACAATTTGTTGAACAAAATAATTTTTATGTTTCTATGTTTTTCCACATCGCTGACATTTGAAAAAATTTGCGCTGGATGCGGCGCAGTAGCCATGCTTGCCGAAAGGTAAGTTTGCCACCATTTGTTCTGCGTATCGCCGATTCCAGTTTGCATAACGGACGACAGGCAGCAAAGTAGAGCAAGGTAAAATTTGTGTTGTGGTTCGGTTCAATCTCGTCAAAGTGCTTGTATTTCATACGCAACCCCTTAAAAAAGTTGTCGTATTTGTGCTTATCTTTTCTGGATTGTCCAGTCATTTGTTCAATGTAACAAAAATAAAAATACACAATCTTACATCACGGGTGCAATTTTTGGTAGAAAAGGGTTAGAATATTACGGGTTTTGCTTTTACGACAGACGGACTAGCATTTCCGTGTGTCGTAGGGTGTTTTGGTGTGCAATAAATGCTTTATGGTGTATATGCCTGCAGTTGATTTAGAATCATGATTTTTGATTTTTCAAAAAACAAAAAATAACAATCGTTGAAATTACTGGGGTTTTTAATAGAAATCTACATAGAAATCTATATACAAATCATAAAAAAGCCATCGGACAAGAAAACGTATTTATAGAAATGTAAGGGTGGTTTTTCATAGGTGTTCTGTGTATTTTGGTGTGTTTTTATTAAAAAAAGGGGTAAAAATGCCCATTTTTGATGTTTTGGTGTGTTTTATACAGGAACAAGTTGCTACTATGAAAGCAAAGAAAAAATCCCGGAAAACCGGGAAATTCTGGCTCGGGCAGTTGGACTCGAACCAACGACATACGGATTAACAGTACCTGCGATTCAGAGGGGTGTAAAATTTCAATTTTGTCGCAGATTTCTGCGTGTTCTAGCGAATTAAAAAATGTAAAAAAATAGCCATTTTTTTGATTGCTGTGTAGCGGCTGTGTAAAATACAGACCTGTCTAGGACATACCCATTTGGAACTAAATCCAGATTTATACAAAATGACCTAAAGAAAAACCACCCACAAAGGGGTGGCGGATTACAACAGGTCATTCAACAAGTTCATGCACTTTATTTTCTGCTGCATGTTCGCCCGACCATACACATTCAGGGTAAACGAAACATTCTTATGCCCGAGGATCTCAGACAACGATTTGATGTCAAAATCTGGTATCTCAATGGCTCGAACCGCAAACGTGTGTCTTATCTCGTGAAATTTGACTGTACGCAGATTGTGCTTCTTCAGGAATCTGGCAAAGAATTGACGATAAGTCCTGGGTTCTGTGGGCTTAGTTTTCCCCGTCAAGAAATATTGATTGGGATTATCAGAATAGTATTTTTTGATGATGTTAATCAATAAGGATGGTAGCGGAATGGTCCTAGCTGAACTTGCAGTTTTTGGCGCACCAATGTGGACATAGGACGTACCCTTGGTCTTGTCATAAATGCGCTGAACTGTGCGCTGGATTGTGATGGTTTTATCAATCAATGAAATATCACGCATCTGCAGGCCGCACAGTTCACCAATTCGGATGCCCGTAAATAACGCAACCAGCACCCCAGCAGTGCGGCGGTTCATTTTCATGTAGATACACTGGATTAAAGCTAGCTCCTCGTCTTTGGACAAGGCAATGACACGTTTAATAGAGAAATCCTTGGGATATTCAATAAGATCCCAGTTCAACATAGGGATAATTTGTTCTTTGTATGCATAAAGTAGGCACAGGCGCAGGACAAGAATTACATCCCGAATAGTTTTGACAGTAAGGCCACCCGATTTATCCAATCGGCCTTCATTATGCAACAAAGTGATATATGACTGGATGTCAGACTCTGTGATTTTACCAATCTTCTGTGTTCCAAAATGTGGTACCAAATGATTCTCTGCAATCAGCATAAAGCTGGCGTAAGTTGATGGCGTTATCATTGGTCGTTTCTGGACAAGCCAAGCGTTTACAAGTGTTTTGAATTGACTGTTTGTTGTTAGTTTCATTGTACATACTCCTTTTTTTTCGTACAGAAGTATGTTGAGAAGAAAACAACCTAAAAACAAACCGCTAGTATCGGTCTTGAACCGCCCCTCCGTTTCCCAGGTTTTGAAGATGCGTGGGAGAGGAAAAAGCTTGAAAAAATATGTTCAATAAATCCCAGTTCTGGCAAGCTACCTGCTGAATTCTACTATATTGACTTAGAATGCG
>JAFVSL010000003.1 GCA_017503725.1 Alphaproteobacteria bacterium
CACGTGGGGCACATCTGCGACCGCGACGACATTTTCAAACTATATCACGACCACCAGTACCGCGGCCACGTTAACATACTATGCGGGCAAACAATACACGTGTTCCGCGGGGTATTATCGCGCGGCCAGTGCAACGGGCGCGTGCAGCGTATGCACGGCGGGCAATTGGTGTCCCGGCGTAACCAATGCACTTTACAGCACCAGCGCCCAGGGATTGTCATCGTGCAGTGGTAATCTGGGCACGGGCTATACGTCGGCGGGCGGTACGGGTGACACGGCAAACACCAAATGTTATCTGCCGGTCTCTGCGGGATATATCCGCAGTGGCACCAGTGGCACCACCACCACCGCCTGTGCCGCAGGTAAGTACAAAACCGCACACAATGCATATTATGGCTCGTCCTATTCTTGTTCTAATGTAAATGCCGGATACTGGAATAACGGTGGTGGAACAAACGCAACCGGCGGCGTCATATCCGGCAAAAGCGGTGGTACAATCGCGGCGGGTCGCTGGGGCGCGGCGGGTGCAACATCCGACCAGGGTTCTGGTGCCGTTTCGGCGGGCTATTATTCAACCGGTGGTGGTACGTCCGCAACCCCAACTGCGGCGGGTAATGGCTGCCTAAGTTCCAAAGCCTGTGGCAAGGTAACGGCTGGTTGTTATACCACATCAACCGGATCAACGACGGCGTGTCCGAATGAATGCCCGGGCGATATGACGTCTGATGCGGGTTCCGATGCCAAGACCGACTGTAAAATAACGTGTACAGCGGGTACTTATCTGGCGGCAAACACTGGCGTATGCGCCACATGTCGCAAGGGCAATTATTGTGCAAATAACGGTACATATAACTTTAACGCCAGCAGTAACCAGGGTATCGCCGCCTGTTCTGGCACCAACCAGTGGCAGGCCAGCACCGGAAAAACATCCTGTGATACGGTGACAGACGGTATGTACAAGTCTAATAACTATACGTTGCAGAACTGTGGCACAGGGTATTATTGTAAATCTGGTGTGCGTACGGGTTGCGTTGCAAACTCTACAACCACGTCAGCGACGGCATCGAATGTTTCCGCCTGCTTGTGCAACCCCGGATATTCCGGGAACGCGGCCAGCACATCTGGCACGTGTACACCCTGTGCCAAGGGCACATACAAGGGCAGTGCGGCTAACACCACGTGCAGCAATGCCGGATCTGGGTATTATGTAGATACAACCGGCGCGACGACGCGCAAGAACTGCAGTGCCTTGGACAGCACCAAGACGGACGGTACATATTCATCGGTCAGTCCATATGATGCATCCACAACCTGTCGGTTTAAGCAAAATGCCCCAACGGTTCCAACATACTGTGCGACCAAGACCAGTAACACAATGTCCTATACTGGTTCTGCGTGGCCGGCAACCACATATTCGGTAACGGCCAAAGCGGGTTCCATTATAAGTGGCAACAACACAACATCTGCGACGTGCAGTCAGTGTAGTGGTGCGGTGTTCAGTGCCGGCGGATCGGCGACCAGTTGTACATCTTGTCCCGCACAAACATCGGGCTGGACGCGTGCAAGCGGATCTGGATGGGATAATTACGATGATTGTTATCAAACCAAAGCGGCCACCGCGGTAAGTAATTATTGTTCATCGGGACAATTGAAACAAATCGGGGCCAGCGCGACCACTTGGGCAACTGCGACGGTGTCCTCAACATTCCAGGCCGATTCTGGTGCATACGTGACTGGCACCGGTGCCAGCACCACGTGTAGCCAGTGTACAGCAAACTATTATTGTACTGGTGGTACCGCCACGCGCCAGGCGTGCAGTGGCCTGACGGGCGTTTCTGTCGATGGTGGCACATATACGTCTGCGGCGGGGTCGGATGCATCAACTGACTGTAAATACACGGCCCCATCCAAGACAATTACGGGTTGTTCGTCTGTTACAACGAACCAGGTTACATACAGTGGTACCGCCTGGCCCGCGACAACATATACAGTCAGCGCAGACGCAGGGTATTATATTGCCAATAACAACAGTGCCATTGCAACTTGCACCGCGTGCACATCTGGATATTACTGTACGGGTGGCACCGCCACACGCCAGGCATGCAGTTCCCTGACCGCACCGGCGGTTGCAAATGGGACATTCAGTTCGGTCAGTCCATACAATGCCGCCACAACGTGTCGCTATGTTGCGCCTGCCACGACGGCAACCGGATGCTCTACTGTAACCGCGAACACTGTGTCTTGGGGGGGCAGTGCCTGGGGCTCTGGCTATTACACCGTCACTGCATCCAAGGGGTACCGCGTCAGTGCAACGAATACGGCGTCACCCGCCTGTGCAATATGTGGGGCAGGTACCTATCAAAGCACTGATGGCAGTACCGCAACATCGTGTACCAACGCCGCAGATGGCAAATACGTCGCAGGCACCGGGGCCAGCACGGATGTGGCCTGTGCGATTGGGTCTTACAGTGAAAAGACCAGTGCATCGACCAAGTGTATTGCCTGTCCGACGGGACGCACGACGTCCGGCACGGGGACAAAATATAACGCAACCGCGAACACTGCGTGCTCTGCAACCTGTTCGAATGCCGATGGTGTGCACACTTGGGCAACGCCCAGTTGGTCTGCGAACACGGTCAGCAACCTGTGTACGGCAAGTAAGTGTAATGCAAATACGTACTATACGGCGACAACGGGTACAAATTACAAGAACACCTGTACGGCGTGTGGTTCATATTCGACAACGTCTGCGGGCAATACGTCAACAACGTGTGCGTGTGATACCGGATATACCGACGACGGCACGGTTGGTGGGGACACCACGACCACCAGTGCCGCGTGTAAACTGATATCGGACATTGCGTGTCTGACGGGTCAATATCTTCCGGCCAAGGCGACATCTTGTTCGACCTGTACCGCGGGTAATTATTGCCCATCCAGTGCGAAAACATATTCATACAGCACCAGCACCCAGGGTCTGACACCGTGTGCCGCCGGCACATACCAGCCAGACACCGGTAAAACATCCTGTGTTGATGCATCTGCGGGCTATTACGTAAGTGGTACGGGTAAAACCGCCCAAACAATCTGCACCGGTGCGACGTATCAGCCAAATACAGGTCAGTCCTCGTGTCTCACGTGTCCAACGGCGGAAAACCTGCCGTCGGGGGTTACGGTTAAAAGCTATGGCTATTGGATTCCTGGTGGCATTCCAACAGAACGTTCTGGTTGCTCGGCATACTTTGATTCCATTGATTTGGATGACGGTACAATGGGGGCTTCGTACTGCTATATTGACGAGGACGCCGACAGTTATGGTATGACGGGCACATCAATAAATGGTTGCTTTGTCAGACGTGAAAATCTGACCTGTGATGGTGGTTATTATAACAAAACCTTTGCAGAAAGCAGTACTGCCAACCAGATGAATTCTGGCAAAACGCTTGCGACCGCGAAAGAAACGGCCTGTACCGACGTAGAAAGCGGTTACTGGTCTGGGGCGGATGAATTAACCCGCACGGCGTGTGCGACGGGTCTGGTGACGTGTGGTGCGGGCAAATGTGCGAACGAGGCCGCCGACTGTGGTCGCATCTTGCACGCGGGCAACCAATCGATATACCTGCGCAGTGTGGCACGTACAAGTCCGGCCCTGAATGTAAAGATTGGGAACCAGACATTCTTTGGCGCGTTAAGCACGTCGTACAGCAGTGCTCTGAAAGTCAAGAATGATGGCACCACCTATTCAGTCGTTAATGATTATGAGTAAAAATAATCCCCCGAATGTCCGCTCACGCAAACTTTCGTTTGCGTGGGGCCCGGATGGGGGATTTTTTATTTCTGTTTCTGTACCAAATTTTTCAAGAACGTATCAACCGGCACCGGGGCGGCGGGCGTTGGTCCGCGCTGACCGTTATAGTGACTGGATTTGTTCATATTGTATGGCATACGTTCGCCGGTAAATTCTTTGAAATAAATCTGTCCAATACGCATATACGGATAAACAACCGTCGGATACAGAACGTGAATTTCCAATGTCCATTGCCCACAGAATCCATCGTCCCCGCGGCCGGCGGTATGGTGGTTCAAGATGAAATTTCGACCAATGCTGGATTTTCCGTCAATTTCCGGGAACAGGTTATGTGCCTCTGTATATTCAACCGTCGACCCCAGGTACCCCACATCCGGCGACAGAATCAGTCCACTTTCTGGAATTTTGATATCGATTGTTTCGTGGTGTGCGGGATTTGTTGGATCTATTAAATATTTTGGGTTTCGTATGTCATATACGTCTGGATTAAATTTATATACTTCAAATCGTACGGGGTATTCGAACCAGTCTTTCATATCGTGCAATTCTGGTGCCCCCTTGTACGGGATTGCGGGGCGCATACCCCACGGAATTGTATGCTTGTAAACCTTTAACGTGTCATCCAGGTGCAAATCATAACTGTTAGATCCCAGGCACCTGTCATCAAATGGCTTTATTACGATATCGGGATTTTCACCCATCATACGTTTTTTTATTTCTGGACCGGTCAGCAGCATCTATAATCCTTTTTTTTGTTGTTTCCCGCCCACATTTTTATTATGCGCAAAACGCACCGCCAAATGCAAGATTTTAATTCACTTTTGATTTTGGTGTGGTATTGTTTGCGTATGACTAAGAAAACATATTCTGGCTTTGTTGCCATTATCGGCCCGACAAATGCGGGTAAAAGTACATTATTGAATCAAATTATGGGGCGCAAGGTATCCATTGTATCGCACAAGGTGCAAACCACGCGAACCCGCCTGCGTGCGGTGAAAATGGTGGGCGATAAGCAATTGGTATTTGTCGATACCCCCGGCGTGTTCAAGCCGTCACGCAGATTAGACCGCGCAATGGTCGCCGCCGCGATGGATGCGGTGGCTGATGCCGATGCGGTGTTATTATTGGTTGATGCGCAAAAGGGGCTAACCGAAACAATTCGCACATTGGCGCAAAAAATCGCCGACCGCCCAAATATCTTTGTCGCATTGAACAAAGTTGACGCAATCCCAAAACTGGAATTATTACCAATGGTTGCCGAATTAAATGAAATGGCACCGTGGCGTGAAATATTTATGATTTCGGCACTGAAAAATGACGGTGTTGAAAAAATGTTGACGGCACTGGCGGACGTTATGCCCGAAAGTCCGTATTTGTTTGATACGGTTGATGCGCCCGATGTGCCGGATGAATTATATTTGTCGGAATTGACCCGTGAAAAGATTTATAAATACATTCACCAGGAATTACCATATCACATCAATGTCGTGACCGAACGCGTTGACGTTGATGCCGACGGCGTCCTAGACATATATCAAAAAATCGCGGTTCAAAATGACGCGCACAAGAAGATAGTTGTGGGGCGCGGTGGCGAACAATTAAAACGTATTGGTACCGCCGCCCGTCACGATATTCAGGACCAGTGGGATGTAAATGCACGATTGCACCTGTTTGTGCGTGTGGAACCCGACTGGGAAGAAAAGGCCGAAAACTACATCGACCAGGGATTGGAATTTAAGAAGTAGAAAATGTTAACACTGTCTGATTTTGATTTTGAATTACCCACCGATTTAATTGCGTCGCGCCCATTGCCGGAACGTGATGCGTCACGTATGTTGGTGGTTGGTGCCGATGGTAGCATTGCGGACAAGCATATCCGTGATTTCCTGGATTTCTTACGTCCGGGTGATGTTGTTGTTATGAATAATTCGCGTGTTATTCCCGCGCGTTTTGTGGCGGATGGCAAACACGAAATTACATTGCATACCGCGGTAAACGATAAGACGTGGTGGGGCCTGTGTAAAAAATACAGAAAGATTAAAAAGGCATCACTGTTGACGCTTGAAGATGGAACGCAGGTTCGTGTGGTTGATAATGATGCCGAAAGTGGCCTGAAATTAAAATTCTTATGCGATGATGTGTTTGCGGTACTGGACCGGGTGGGTAAATTACCCCTGCCACCGTATATGAAGCGCGAAATGGAAGACGCCGACCGTGAACGCTATCAAACGGTGTATTCAAAGCACTTGGGGTCACTGGCGGCGCCGACGGCCGGTTTGCATTTTACAGATGAATTGTTGGATGAAATTCGCGCCCGTGGTGCGAAAATTGTTCACGTCACATTGCACGTTGGGGCGGGGACCTGGATGCCGGTCAAGACCGAGAATCTATCCGAACACAAAATGCACAGCGAATGGGCATTTATCAGTGAACCACACGCCCGTATGATTAACCGGGCCAAGCGTGTAATTGCGGTGGGAACGACATCTATGCGCGTGCTGGAATCGGCGGCGGCCGAACACGCCCGTCGTGCGGCGCGGAACAAGAATCTTAATCCAAAACATCGTGTGTGTCCATTTGGTCAGAATACGGATATATTTATCACACCGGGCTATAAATTCCGTGCGGTTGATGTACTGCTGACAAACTTTCATTTGCCGAAATCGACATTGTTTATGTTGGTGTCTGCGTTTTCTGGGCTGGATGAGATGCGCGCGGCATATAAACACGCCGTTGATGAAAAATACAGATTTTTCAGTTATGGCGACTGCTGTCTGTTATTCAAAAGGGGGATAAGCGATGAAATACAATCCGACCCTGCATAAATTATCAAATGGTGTGACGGTTATCCTGGACCCGATGGATATTGAAACGGTTGCCATCAAGGTTCTGTTTACCACGGGCGATCGTGACGAGTTGCCGCACGAATATGGTATAACACATTTCTGTGAACATATGTTGTGCAAGGGAACATCCCAGTTGCCAAATAAAAAGGCCATTGATGATTATATGGATTATTATGGTGCATCGCGTAACGCGGTAACTGGCAATGCATATATGGCACTGATTGGGCGTGTGTTGGCGGAAAATGTAAATATCTTGATTGATTTCTTTGGTGACCAATTACAGGATTCTCTGTTTGAACCGGATAAGATAGAAATTGAGCGTAATGTTATTTGTGACGAACGTCGTCGTATGTTGGACAACCCTGATCGTCAGTTCGGCGATTTTATATCAAAGCATTTATTTGACTATGCAACATTTTCTTTCCGTGGCATAGGGCCGGTCGAAAACATTATGTCATTTACGCGCGAACAAATGCTGGAATTTATATCGCGCCGTTTTTCGGCTAAAAATTGCATAATATGCCTGTCGGGGCGCTTGGATAATCCCGATGCAACCTTGGCGCACATTGAAAAGCGTTTTTCGTTTTTGCCAACACACGATGTGTCACAAAACACAGAAATACATTATACACCGGCGGTGGCACATAATTCTTTGCCGGATAAAAACAATGTTCGCCTGCGTATTTTGTTTCCAGAAATATGGTCAAACACGATTGAAAACGAATATAAACGCATTTGTGTGTCGCGTTTCAAGCGATTTATAACGAAAAAGTTATCCGATGTTCTGCGCCAGGAAAATGGCTTGGTCTATGGATTTGGCGGCACCACCGCCGGTAACGAGGTCTTTTCGGTTAATGGTTTTAGCACAGAAACATCGGCGCAAAATCTGGGGACGGTTGTGGCGCTGATTGCGAAAACCGCATATCAGATTTATTCACACCCAGACATAACGTTTGATGATTTAGACAGATTTAATCGCAAAGACAGATTGTCTGATGCAAACTGGCTGGAATCTGCCACGGCACGCTGTGACGCATTGGTTGGTGAATATCGTGTGCATGGAATTTTATACGATTTTTATGATGCTGTACGTAAATATGATTCTGTGACCCCGGCTGATGTTATAAAATATTCACGTGGATTTTTTGATGGGCCGATATCTATTCTGACCCAGGGTGCGGATTTTGACGGCGACTTAAAGCAAATATGGATTGATAATTTTAAGGAATAGGGTGGATATAAATGGCACTGAAATTTAATTTAATTGCAACGGATGGTAATGCGCGCCGTGGATCGGTTGAAACCGCACACGGCACGTTTCAAACGCCGGCATTTATGGCGGTGGGTACGGCCGCGACCGTCAAAGCCCTGACCATGGACCAGGTGCGTGATACCGGGACCCAGGTTATCTTGGGCAACACATACCACCTTATGATGCGTCCGGGGGGCGATTTGGTTGAACAAATGGGCGGATTACATAAATTCGGTGGTTGGGACGGCCCAATCCTGACCGACAGTGGCGGTTTCCAGGTGATGAGCCTTTCCACACTTACCAAAATGAGCGAAGATGGCGTTCAGTTCACATCGCACTTTGACGGCGGTAAAAAGCATTTCTTGCGCCCCGAAGATTCTGTTCATATTCAGCACCAATTGGATTCTAATATCACAATGGTTCTGGACGAATGTTTAAAATTACCCGCACCGCGCGAACGTGTTGAAAAAAATGTTGATATGGTGACACGCTGGGCACGACGCAGCAAGGATGCATTCATTGATCGTCCGGGCTATGGTATATTCGGTATTGTCCAGGGGGCGGATTTCCCGGACCTGCGTGAAAAATCTGCACGCGCGTTGACAGAAATCGGATTTGATGGTTATGCGGTTGGGGGACTTGCCGTGGGCGAACCCCAGGATGTTATGTTTGATATAATTGCAACCACCACGCCATTGTTGCCGGCGGATAAACCGCGATATTTAATGGGTGTTGGAACGCCACTGGATATTCTGGGGGCGGTTGAACGTGGAATCGATATGTTTGACTGTGTAATGCCAACACGTGCCGGTCGCACGGCCCAGGCCTTTACCAGACACGGCACAATGAATATGCGTAATGCTAAATTTAGGGACGACCCACGTCCATTGGATGACAAATGTGAATGTCCGGCGTGCAAGCGGTCGCGTGCGTATATTCACCACCTGATTAAGTGCAATGAAATACTGGGGGCGACATTGTTGACGCAACATAACCTGTGGTTCTATCAAGACTTAATGCGCGACATACGTACCGCCATAGAACAGGGACGATTTGCCGCATTTAAACGTGAATTTATTGAAAAATATACAGGAAAAACAGATGAATAAAACCAAATCAAAACATCCATTATTAACATTGGGTGAAAAAGATAAATTTTACCTTGCTCTTTCCCAGACTAATGATGGTGCTTTTTCATACATATATGCATTGTTGTTGCAACAAAACAAAGCGGGGCAGATAATAGCGATTCCAAAGTGCGAGGTTATGACATTCGACAGCAAGAACAAGGCAACGTTGTATTTTAATACACTTGAAAAATTGATGTTGTACCAGCATAATAAATTCCCAGACTTTGTATCGAAATTTAATGATGCTGTCGAGAATTTCTATGAACGTACGAAATAATTTATTGAAATATCGCATTACAATCGTCTAAACTCTTTTACATAAAGTAAAGGAGTTTTTTTATGGCAAAAAAACAAGTCGCGGTAATTGATATGGGCGGTGCAAAAACCGTACAGAAGAAGCAATCTGTTATCACCTGGACAAAACGTACATTTGCAATTGTGACGATTGTATGGCTGGCGTTGGTTGCCTGGTTCCCATTGCATGTTAAAAACACATATTCCCAACCGATAAAGAAGTCGATTGTTGTATCGATGTTCTTTGACCTGCAAAAGGGGATAGTAAAGCAATACGAAGCATTGTTGTCTGGTGTGGCAAAATCTATTAACCTTGAAAAACCAATCGCCGCCGCGATAAAGGGTGTCAAAATGGCTGATAACACTGTTGACAAGGTGACAAATGCCACTGATAAAGCCAAAGATGCCACCGCAGACGTATCTGAAAAAACATCGGGGGTAAAGAAATTAACGGGCATTGCCAATAAATTCGGCATTAAAACCGGTGGCGTTGACAAAGCCGTCGCCCAGGTCGACCAGGGTGTCGCCCGTGCAAATGATGCAATCGCATCGGTTGATAAAACGGCACAACTGGTAAATGAAAAGTTGGATAAAATTCAGGGGGATTTAACCCGTGTTGCACAAACCGAAATTGATAAAGCATTGGATGCGGCGGTAAAATTTGCGCTGGATAAAAACAGTGGTGGATTGGGCACAACATTGCTGACTAATTACGGTATTGAACACGTTTACGCGTGGCGTCCGTCATCGTGGCCGGTCGCGACCAAGATTTATGATGATTTATCTAAATCGGATGTGGATACCATAACCGTAATCACCCGCACGGTTGACACGTACTTTGGCTATGTTGCGTGGGGCCTGGTTGTGGGTGCGTGGGCGATTGGATTGTATATTTGGTGGTTGGTATCTAAGAAGGTAAAATCTATTTTGAAACCGTTTAATGTATGTCCACGCTGTGGCCACACATATGCTGATAAACGCACGGCACTGGGGTTGTTAAAAGTGTTCCAGCCCTGGACGTGGTTTTGATAATGGGTTGAAAATAGGATGGAAAATAAAAAGCGAAAAAAATACTTGCAATGCGAAAAAATATATGTCAATATATACCACGCAATGCGAGCGTAGCTCAGTTGGCTAGAGCGCAACCTTGCCAAGGTTGAGGTCGAGGGTTCGAGCCCCTTTGCTCGCACCAGGATTTATAAGACCGTCCTTGTGGGCGGTCTTATTTCAAATAAACAGGATGCATAGAATAATGAAATTGTTTATTAAACGTTTTAATTGATTGTGCGACCAACAGTAACAAAACTGCGGGCGCACTTTGGTACGTCCGTTTTTTTATAAAAAAAGCCAAGGGAAAACAAAAAATGTCAGAAAATACAACAAATACAGCGATTTCAACAAACGAATTGACGGCACGTCTGCAAAAGGCTGAAAATATCCATGCCCGTGACGGCGTTGTATGGAAAGACAAATTTGATCGCACACACACGATTGAAGCGGCACGTGAATTAGCCGATGGTACGGCGGTGCGTCTGGCGGGTCGTGTGACTGCATTGCGTTGGCTGGGCAAATTGATGTTTGGTCGTATTTATGACATCAATGGTGAAATTCAGTTTTCTATGTCCCGCGAAGAATTGGGCGAAGAAAATTACAAATTTATGAAGGCTAATGTTGACCTGGGTGATTTTATTGGTATTACGGGCGAATTGTATCACACAACCGCGGGCGAATTGACGGTCAAAGTGTCCGCGTATGAAATTCTGGCCAAGGCCCTGCGCCCATTGCCGGAAAAGTATCACGGCCTGACCGATATGGAAACCAGATATCGCCAGCGTTATTTAGATATCATCTCGAATCCAGAGGCACGCAATGCCTTGCTGGGGCGTTTCAAGATGACACAGTACTGGCGTGATTATATGAACCGCAACGGTTTCTTGGAAATTGAAACACCAATTATGCAGAATATTGCATCTGGTGCGGCGGCGCGTCCATTTACAACACATCACAATGCCCTGGATACAGATTTTCAGTTGCGTATTTCGCCTGAATTATTCTTGAAACAGGCCATTGGTGCCGGCTTTGACCGCGTGTATGAGGTTGCCAAAGACTTCCGCAACGAGGGTATGGATGCAATGCACCTGCAAGAATTCACAATGGTTGAATGGTACGCGGCATATTGGGACTTTAACGACAATATTAAATTTACGTGGGAACTAATCCAGGAATTATTGATGAAATGTCGCGGTACACTGCAAATCGAATATCAGGGTACGGCATTGGATTTCAGCAAATATGAAATGATTGACTATACGGCCAAGATGAACGAATTCTTTGGTTGCGATATTCTGGATTTTGATGATGTCGATGCCCTGCGCCAGAAATTGGTGGATAACGGTATGTTCCCGATGGCGGAATTAGAAGATTTAAAATCAATCCCGACATTGGTTGACTATGTATACAAGCGCAAGATTCGTGGCGACATTGTAAATCCAACATTCTTGTATAACTATCCTGCGTATATGGTTCCATTGGCCCGTCGCAGCGATGCCGACGAACGCAGAATCGATATGTATCAGTTATTGGTATGTGGTGCCGAAATTTGCAAGGGGTATTCTGAACTTGTAAACCCAATCCAGCAATTGGCCGCATTCGAAGAACAGGCCCGCAATATCGCCGACGGCGACGAAGAAGCCTTTAACCCTGACAACGACTTTGTTCGTGCGATGGAACACGGTTTCCCACCGATTTCCGGTGTTGGAATGGGTGTTGACAGATTGGCCAGCATCATTTTCGATCAGCCAACCTTGCGCGATGTAATCTTGTTCCCGATAATGAAATAGTGGTGGTGATTATGAACGATGGTATGCCAGATGGCTATGCGGAAACATTAACCCTGGAACGGGACAGAAAGAATTTATCTGCAATTGATAATGCTGTTGAATCCGGTCGCATTAACGAAGAGGCGGCCGAATACCTGCGCACACTGTACAGCGACAGTATGACCTGGTTCCGCGAAATATTTCATATCCTGGGCAAATCGTTTGGTGCGCCCAAGGCCCCCGTTATGAAATACGATTATGCGACGGATTCGGCGATTGATGAACCGATGAAGATTTCAGACATTCATCCATTGTCGCCATATGTTGTTCAGCATCGTCTGGACGCCGACCCAATGCGTAATCAGTTCTTTACCAGTGCCCCTGGTCATAAAATCGAATTGTCTGTGTCGTCAATTGTAACGGTTATCGTCGCGGCCCAGAAGAAAATAGAACGTGCCCTGGACAAGATTACGGGCAAATATTATCGTGACTATGTAAATGACGTTGCGCGTGCAGCGTCCCGCGTATTAAGTGCCGATGGCCGTGATGCATCTGCGCGTGCGATATCTGACAAAATCCATAAAATTTTTGACGAGAAATATATCACGAATGCATCTGAAACGGTCCTGTCGATTATTGGCCGTGGACACGAAAAAATAGCGGTTGAAATGGTTCGCGCCCTGGATAAAATTGAAAAGCCGCATCAACGATTACAAGATGTCTGGCGTGTAAAGTGTCTTTTTGATTTAATCCCCCAGGCACGGACATTTGTTGAGCGTCTTTATTCCGCAATGCCAGAGCGCATTTTGTCCAGCCGTGACAAGTTTTATGATATGACGAACCCGCGTAATTATCGTGATGCCAAGATTATATTAAACATCGGTCACGGCAAGACGGTAATTCCAATGGAAATTATATGCCAGGTTCGTACGTTCTTTGAATTCGAGCGCAAAACACACGAAGTGTATGAAACAACACGTCGCGCCAAAAATGCCAAATCCGATAATATGGAAAGTAAATTAGCCACGTTCTTGGAAGATGGTGTAAAATCGTACAACCACGTGATTTGTCGCTGTTTGGAAGCCTTGTTTGAACGCGTCGGTTGGAATATTTTATATTCCCAGGACAATCGCATATCTATGTTCGAAGGATTCCCACACGAATGTAAATTGTATTATCCACAAAAGATATTGGATAACATCAATGAAAAACTGGACGACGCCATTGAAAACGAAGTTTTTCGTGTCGAAAATGCGCCGACAAAATTAAGCGCTAATCAACAGGCCAAGATTTTCCATTTTATGGCGCGTTTTGTCCTGGTATCTGCGATGCCATATATGCAACGTGACTGGGCATTTGCCCCAACGACCCAGGCAGAAAAGTTATTTAACTTTGTAATGAACGAGGTCCAACGTTACTATAAGAAATCATAAACTGATTTTGCCCGCCATATGGCGGGTATTTTTATTCCCCTTGCGTTAAATGGTCAAAAATGTAAAAATAGTATCAGGTTCTTGACTGTCTTGCAGAACCATAACAAGCATAACAAAGGATACGATTATGCGTCAGGGAAAAGTAAAATGGTACAACGGTAAAAAATGTTTTGGGTTTATTACCCCGGACACACCAAATGAAAATGGTAACACAGATGATGTATTTGTTCATTCCAGTTCGTTAAAGGCTGCGGGCATCCGCTTCTTGAATGAAAATGATATCGTAGAATTCGAAGAAGAGGTGCGCAATGATAAATTATCAGCCACAACAATTACATTGATTCAGCGTGACGAAGAATCCGCCCGCCGTTTCCAAGAACGTCGTGCCGAACGTCGTCGCGCGATAGAGGACAGAAAGCAACGCGAAGAAAAATCAACCCGTCGTGGATTTGCATTCTGGAAAAAATAATATTTATATCTAAAAAAAAATCCCCCGTTTGGGGGATTTTTTATTTCTTTTCAGAAAAATCTGCATCAACCGTGCCGTCGTCGTTTTTCGTGTCGTTGGCACCGGATGCGGCGGCTTGTTCCGCCTGGGCGGCTTTATAAACCGCTTCGCCCAATTTCATTGCCTTTTCAGACAATGCATCGGTCTTGGCTTTCAAAGATTCTGCGGTTGCGTCCGCCTTGGCCAATTCGTCTGCCAATTCTTTTTTGGCGTCTTCAATGGCTTTCTTTTCATCTTCGCTGATTTTATCGCCGTGTTCTTTCAGTGACTTTTCAATACTGAATATCGCTGTCTCGGCGGTGTTTTTCGCCTCGGCCAGTTCGCGTTTCAGTTTATCTGCCTCTGCATTGGCGGCGGCTTCATCAACCATACGTTTGATTTCATCTTCCGACAGGCCACCGTCTGATTTAATAGAAATCGCCTGTTCTTTGCCGGTGCCTTTGTCTTTGGCCGATACATGAACAATGCCGTTTGCGTCGATATCGAACGAAACCTCAATCTGTGGCATACCACGTGGGGCCGGGGCAATACCTTCCAGGTTAAATTGACCCAATAACTTGTTGTCTGCGGCCATATCACGTTCACCCTGGAATACGCGAATTGTCACGGCCGATTGATTGTCTTCGGCTGTACTGAATACCTGTGACTTTTTCGTTGGGATTGTGGTATTGCGGTCGATTAAGCGTGTAAATACGCCGCCCAACGTTTCAATACCCAATGACAATGGTGTAACGTCCAGCAACAGAACATCTTTTACATCACCTTTTAAAACACCACCTTGAATTGCGGCACCCATACCGACAACTTCGTCTGGGTTAACGCCTTTGTGTGGTTCGCGACCAAAGAATTCTTTGACCGTTTCTGCAACCTTTGGCATACGGGTTTGGCCACCGACCAAGATAACTTCGTTAATCTGTGATTTTTCCAAGCCGGCGTCTTTTAATGCCTTTTTGCACGGTTCGATTGTGCGTTCAATCAAATCACCCACCAAAGATTCCAACTTTGCACGTGTCAGTGTCGTGTTAAAGTGCTTCGGACCTGTTGCGTCCGCCGTCAAGAACGGCAGGTTGATGTCCGTCGACGTCTTCGAAGATAATTCGATTTTTGCCTTTTCTGCGGCCTCTTTCAAGCGTTGCAGGGCCAATTTATCGCCCGACAAATCAATTCCGGTCTGGGATTTGAATTCCGCAATCAGGTGTTCCAAAATACGCGCGTCAAAGTCCGAACCACCCAATGCGGTATCGCCGTTGGTGGATTTTACTTCGAACACACCGTCGATAATTTCCAGGATGGATACGTCAAACGTACCACCCCCCAGGTCGTAGACCGCGATAATGCCGTCTTTACCCTTGTCCAGGCCATATGCCAACGCGGCGGCGGTTGGTTCATTAACGATACGTAATACATTCAGGCCCGCAATACGACCGGCGTCTTTTGTTGCCTGGCGCTGGGAATCATTAAAGTACGCAGGTACCGTAATAACCGCATCTGTTACCGGTTCGCCTAAATAGCTTTCCGCATCTTTTTTCAGTTTACCTAAAATCATAGCGGAAATCTGGGATGGGGCATATTTTTTGCCATCCATTTCAACCCAGGCGTCACCATTGTCACCCGCAACGATTTTGTATGGAACACGTGCGGCAATTTCTTTGACGGCCGGGCTGTCAAAACGCAAGCCCATTAAACGTTTAATTTCATAGATAGTATTCTCGGGGTTTGTGACGGCCTGATTCTTGGCGGTAATACCAACCAATTGTTCGCCGTTTGATGTCAGTGCCACAACCGATGGTGTTGTGCGCTGTCCCTCTGAATTTTCGATAATTTTTGGGTCCGTTCCGTCCATAAAAGCCATCGCGGAATTAGTCGTCCCCAGGTCAATACCAATTACTTTTCCCATTTTGTTCACTCCTTAAAATTTTCGCTTAACCACCATATAGTTATGCAAAAAATGTTTTCAAGGGGCAACAGACTTATTTTCTTAATTTTTTATTCAGTTCTGGGACGTGTTTTAATATCGCGGTATCTTCGATATCATTCATATCGTGTTTATCAAAATCGGCACGCTGAAAAGTATTTTCTGCAAACGTCTGTCCGTGCATAACATCACCACGTGATTTGCGCCGCTGATATTCCGCCCACGATTTACAGTAATAGTGATTGGTACGAATCACATTTTTGTTTGGGTAAATCGTCTTTGATGCACAGACCCCGACGTGCACAAACGCATCAAAAATCAGGCGTGGGTTAATAATAGATTTTCTGTGCCAAATTTTTCGCGCAGATTTTGTATAACTTTCAATAACCAGGCCACTGGGTTTTTCAACGTGCCCATTTGAGCCAAAGAATAACCACGGTGTTGAAACCTGGCCAACAGATTTTGGTAATGAACGCAGATAGTCCGCGATATTTCCGTGCTTGATTGGTAAAATAAATTCGTCTAAATCCACAACCGCCAACCACGTCGTATCAAATTTATGCGTTTCGATACAGTGTCTGTATGCGGGCAACTGTTGTCGTTGTCCGGGCCAGTATTTATATTCAACAAACCCAGAATCGATATATGGCTTCAAGATTTCCATCGTGTTATCATCGCTTTCATTATCATAGATGTATATCTTGTCAACACCCAACAAAGAATAGTATTCCAACCATTCTGGTAAATACGCAGACTCGTTCTTAATAATTGCCAACACGGACAAGAAATGTTTCTGGTGTGGGTGTGATTTGTCGATGTGTTTCATTTGGCGTGCTTGCTTTAAAAATGCCCGCCATCCTTCTGGATAATCCAGTGCGCTTGTGATTCTGTGACGCCACGAACGAACCGGGACAAAGGTTGAAATTAAACGTCTAATGGTTTTTCTGTGTTTTTGATAAAAAGACATCGCCACCCCCGTGTGATTATTATTGCGATAATAATCCTAGCAAAGGGATGGCGAATGTACAAATAAAAAATCCCGCCATTTGGCGGGGATTTTTTTATTTTGCGGCTGCGGCTTTTTTGTCGTCTTCTTCGGCCGGCATTTTACCACCGATTGTCGCAAAGGCTAATTCTGCCTGGTGCAGGCCCAATTCAACGCCCGCCGGCAATACCAAATCAGTACCGTGAACCACGTCACCAATTGTCAGGTCAGACAAATCGATTGTGATTTTTTCTGGAATTACATCAACCAAACCACGCAACGCAACCTTACGTACCGCAAAGTTCAACGTGCCACCCAATTTCAATCCCTTGGATGTTTCGACATTGATAACTTCGACCGGAACAACCACGCTAACCGGCTTTTTAACGTCGATACGTTTAAAGTCTGCGTGAATTGCCATATCGGTCACCGGATGATATTGAATATCCATCAGCATAGCATCTTCGGTGCCGTTTGGTGTTGCGATTTGGAACAATTTTGTCCGCAATCCTGGTATTTTAATCAGCATTTCAAATTCACGACCGTTCAGAACGATTGAAACAGGGGCTTTCTTTTCGCCATAGATAACAGCCGGAATATTTTTGTTATTGCGGGTGCTACGTGCGGCCCCCTTGCCGGTACGTTCGCGAATTTCTGCGTTAATGTTAATTGCCATTTTTATATCCTTTTTATAGCATTTGTTATACATTGCCCAGCCTCCAAGGGTGCTGTGCGACGCGTATTATTACCCAAAAGAACCGAAAAATCAAGTGATTTTATTACTTTTTCTGTAAGATCAAGAATCTTGCCCGACCATATGTTTTGTCTCGCACAATGTTCCATTTTTTTTCGTTTGGGGCGACCGCGTTTTGTGCATCTTGTTCCCAGATAACAATCATTCCGCGCTTTGCCACGCGGGCCAGTCCCTTTAAAAAACCCAAGCCCATTTCTGGGTGCGCATATGGCGGGTCCAAGAATACCAGGTCAACCATCCCCCCATATGTTGGAATTGCCATCATTGCATCCGTTTTGCGTATGCGTGCGATTGCGCCAAGTCCCAACAGTGACAGATTTGACCGGATTGTCTGCAAAGACGTTGGTGAATTATCTGTAAATAAAACTTGGACCCCTTGGTATCGTGACAGGCATTCCAATCCAAACGCCCCTGATCCCGCAAATGCATCCCAGATTATTAGGTTTGGCCGCGCCTGAAATACGCCGGATTCCATCATATTAAAAAGCGCGATTCGCGCACGATTTTGTGTTGGGCGCGCATCTGGGGGCAAAAATAACTTTCGCCCGCGGAAACGCCCTGAAATAATTTGCAAATTCGATTCCATAATGTAAAGTATAACGTATGAAGTTTATGAAACAAGCATTTATTTTGGCCAACCGTGCCAAATCCCACGACGATGTTCCAATCGGCGCCGTAATTGTGCGTGATGGAAAAATCATTGCACGTGGCGAAAACCAGGTTCAATATAAAAAGAATCCAACCCTGCACGCGGAAATAGTCGCAATAAATCGTGCGTGCAAGAAATTGGGAACAAAATTCTTGGACGATTGCGATATCTATGTGACACTGGAACCGTGTGCGATGTGTGCAACCGCGATATCGTTTGCCCGCATAAAAAACATATATTTTGCCGCAACCGATGAAAAGGGCGGTGGAATCACATCCAACGCACGTATTTATGAAACCGACCGCCACCTTTGGCGACCGTCTGTGCACCAGGTGCCCGAATATGCGGACGAATCTGCACAAATGTTGCGAGATTTTTTTGCATTGCGTCGTAAAAAACAATAAAAAAACCGGCAATCGCCGGGTTTTTTAAATAAGTGGCTTTCCCGTCATATCATCGGGCTGTTTTATCCCCAGTATTTTCAGCATTGTCGGCGCAATATCACTTAGACCGCCGTCGTGCACCACGGCCGGCGGATTATTCGATACCACAATCAAATTTACCGGATTTGTTGTGTGTGCCGTCCACGGGGCACTGTTTTTAATGTCCCACATTTGTTCTGCATTACCGTGGTCTGCCGTAATCAAGACTGTCCCATCCAACGCCAACACCGCCGGCACCAATCGCGCTAATTGCGCGTCCAATGTTTCCATTGCGCGCACCGCTGCATCAATATTGCCGGTATGCCCAACCATATCCCCATTGGCCCAGTTCAAAATTACAACATCGTAATCCCCCAGTACCGGCAACAGTGCGTCTGTGATTTCGATTGCGGACATTTCCGGCTTTAAATCAAATGTCGCAACATCGGGTGACGGGACCAGAATCTTTTTTTCACCCGCATAGTCAATATTGCGTTCCGCGTCCATAAAATATGTGACGTGGTTGTATTTTTCGGTTTCTGCAATGCGCAGTTGCGACAGTCCATTTTCAGCCAGCACATCCCCCAAAGTATTTTCAACAACTTCGTCATCAATAAGTGCGGGGCATACCTCATTTAGCCCCTCGCCATATTGGGAAAAGCACAACACGCGAACGCCTGTTTTAACTATCTCGCGCATAATTTGGCGGGCACGATCACTGCGATAATTCCCGAATATAAATCCGTCGCGCTTTGTAATTGGCACGTCGCCGTTTATAACGGTTGGTTTGATAAATTCATCCGTTTCGCCACGTGCATATGCATCACGCAGCGCGTCGTCAATTGTCGCCGCGCGATATTCAGATTTTGCCATTGCAATTGCGTCAATGGCCAATTCCGTGCGGTCCATATTGTTGTTTCGATCCATTGCATAGTATCGCCCAGACAGTGTCCCCCAAAACGCGCGTCCATCCGCGAAATAGGGGGCCAAAGTATCCTTAATCAAATCGACATACTTTTTTGCAGACTGTGGTGGTGTGTCACGCCCGTCGGCGATAAAGTGAATACACACGCGTAACCCCGAATCCAATACGTATTTTGCGATTGTCATAATGTCACGGATATCCGAATGAACGCGCCCGTCACTCATCAGACCTGCGATATGCACAATTCCGCCAGATACCTTGATGTCGGCGACAAATGCGTTCAGTGCAACGTTTTTATTCCAGTCTTCGACCTCGAACCGGCGCAAGAATTGATTCACAACACGTCCGGCACCGATTGTAATGTGTCCGACCTCTGAATTTCCCATTGTTCCCGCCGGCAGGCCCACCGCCACCCCGCTGGCGTCCAGTTTTGAATGTGGATATTTGCAAAGCAAACCACCAAAAAACGGCATCTTTGCCATTGTAACCGCATTGTTTGTGCGTTCTGGATTTATTCCAACGCCGTCCATAATACATAAAACAAGTGGTTTTTTCATATCAACTCCGTATTTTATCGACATTATACACGTTTTTTGATTGCAAAATAACATAAAATTTATACAATTACAGGTTGTATAAGATATTGTTCATATCACAGGAGAAAACATATGGCAGGAAAACCATACATCCCAACAGTTGTTGACGAACACATTGGTCGTCGTATTCAGTTGCGTCGTAATATGCTGGGGCTGTCCCAGAAAGATTTGGCCGACGCCTGTGGCGTCACCTTTCAACAGGTTCAGAAATATGAAACGGCGGGTAATCGCGTTGCGGCATCGCGCTTGTTTGAAATTGGTATTGCGATGGATACGCCGGTGTCTTTTTTCTTTATGGGGTTGCCGGGTAATTTGCCAGACGAAACCAAGACCACGCGTTCCCAGCCGGCGATGCGCGTATGTTCCAGCGCGGCCGATGATCCAATGGGAAAAAACGAAACATTAGAATTGATAAAGTTGTATTGGAAATTGGGTGATAGCAACAAACGCGAAGCCGTCTTGAATCTATTAAAAACAATGAATGGAATCGAATAAAAAACCGCCGATTGGCGGTTTTTTATTTTAATTTTTTTGTCCATTCGTTATCAGGAAAGTTTAATTTTAACATTTCGCTGTACCCATACGCCTGTTCCGGCAGGCCAATCGCCGTATAACATTCCGTCAGGCGATACATTGCCTCTGGTGTCATAACGGTTTCTTGGGCGCCCGACACAACCGATTGCAGGTGTGAAATCGCACTGGGCCAATTTTCGCGTGCCATATCATTGCGTGCGGCATACATAATTTTTCCCGCGATATAGTTTTTAAGAATGTTAATCTTGTTTTCTGCATTTTTTGCATATGGGCTTTTTGGGAAACGTTGTACCAGGTTTTGAAATTCTGCCAACGCATATGCAGACATCCCCGGTTCACGACGAACATCGCTGACCTGGCGGTAATAGCACATTCCGCGCAAATACATCATATATGCCACGTCCCTGTGCCCGGGGTGAAAGCGCATATATCGGTCAATCGCCAAAATCGCAGATGCAAAATCACCGTCCATATAGTATGAATATGCACTCATCACCAATGCATCCGCGGCCCAGGGACTGGATGGATATTGTGTTTCAGCCTTTTGAAATTCCAGTGCCGCCATTTCGTAATTTTCATCATTAAATTCCGCGTATGCGGTCTTGTATATTTCGTCCAATGGCATCTGTGCGACAATTTCGTTATCAGACGCGCCCGCGCACGCCCCCAGGATTCCCGTACACGCCAATAGCATAAATAATTTTTTCATCACGTATATTCCTGCCTTGATTTTAGTTTGATGAACGCAGTATAATCCAAACTATGAAACTAGGCAAACATATTTTCGGTGTCGGCGCAATGACCGGCATCAGTCGTATTTTCGGATTTATTCGCGATATGCTTATCGCGCGCGTATTGGGGGCGGGGCGCCTGTCCGACGTGTTCCTGGCGGCGTTCAAGTTGCCGAATTTGTTCCGTGACCTGTTGGGCGAAGGGGCATTGTCTGCGATATTTATCCCAATGTATACCGATTTAAAGAAAGATGATTCTTTTGCCAAGAATGTGTTTTCCTGGCTGATGGTTGTGCTGCTTGGGATAACAATCCTGTTTGAAATATTTATGCCGGTGGTTATATGGATTTTGGCGCCTGGGTTTGATGCAGACCCGGGCAAGATTGATTTAACCATCACAATTGCGCGCATAATGTTTGTATATGTAATATTTGTGTGTGGTGCGGCGTTTTTATCGGCGATTTTGAACGCTTTTTCGCGGTTTTTGTTGGCGGCATTTATGCCGGTGTTGCTAAACATTATGTTAATTGGTGCATTGGTGTGCGCGATTGTATTCGGCTCGGAAAATGTACTGTATCTTATGGCGAGCACGGTTGTCTTGTCCGGGGTAATTCAGTTTGGAATTTTATGGTCGCGCATACGTCGTCGGCACTTTGGATTGCGCCTGGTGGTACCACGCTGGACCCCGGGGATAAAGAATCTGTTTAAACGCCTGGGGGTCAGTATCGTTGGCACCGGCTTTTATCAGATAACGATGATAATCGGTACCTTTGTCGCCAGTTTCCAAAGCGGGGCCGTATCGTGGCTTTATTATTCGGACAGAATTGTTCAGTTACCGTTTGCGATGATTGGCCTGGCGGTGGGGACGGTTTTAATGTCTTCGATATCAAATGCCCTGGCGGATAAAAATATGCGCAGTGTTTATTTACAGCAAAATTCATCAATGCGCCGTTCGCTTATGTTGATATTGCCGTGCGTTGTGGGACTGGTTGTCTTGGCGGAACCGATAATAAGATATTTGTTTGAATATGGTGCGTGGACATCTGCATCAACAACGGCGGTTGCGAATGCGATAATGATTCAGGTCTTGGTCCTGCCTGCGATGCTGGTCAGCCAGATTTACAGTAAAACTCTTTACGCGTCCCAGGACGTTAAAACCCCGGTCAAGACCAGTATGGTATCATTGGGGGTGGCGGCGGTGCTTTATTTGGCGCTGTTCCCGGTTGTTGGATACTTGGCAATACCGATTGGTGTTGTGGTCAGTGGTTATTTGAAAAATTATTTACTGGGGCGGGCGTGCCGTCGGCGCGGATTGGTGCATCACGATGGCCGAACCATACGTGCGATTGTCGCGTTTGGTCTGTGGGCGACGATTGTTGGTATGGGCCTGTATTTAGTGCCGGTACACAGTATTTGGATGTTGGCACTTGCAATTGTTGGCTATGGAATTGTATATTTGCCGGTGGCATATATAATCGACCGCAAATTAAAGTAAAAATAAATTTGAATACGTCCCTGTTTTGTGATAAAATACAATCATAAAAGAATGTAAGGAGTCACAAAATATGAAAAAAATAGTTTCCTTGGCGGTATTAACTGCATTGGTGTCCGCGTGTGCGGATTTAAGTACAACATCTCAGCCTGCGGGTTATGGCGCGGATGGCTTTGGCGAAGAAACCTTGGTTGCGGCACCTGCGGCCGAACAATCATTGAATACGGATGCGTATTTGTTGGCGCCGGCACCAAAATATTACATTGGCACCGCGTACAAGGTCGAAGATGTTCAATACATCCCGGTCGAAGATATGTCTTATAACCAGACGGGTGTTGCGGGCATCATTCCAACTGAATTAAATGGCACCAAGACCAGCAATGGTGAAACATTTGATGCCGGTCAATTATTGGCGACCAGCAAAACATTACCATTGCCAACAATTGCACGTGTGACAAATCTGGATAATGGTCAGTCTGTTGTTGTGCGTGTAAATAATCGTGGTCCATTTGTAAATACACGTATTATGGACTTGTCACCGGCGGCTGCACAAAAAATCGGTCTGAATGGCCAGGGCAAGGTCCAGGTCCAAGTTATGGTTAATGAATCCAACGCGGTCAAGGCCGCAACCCTGGGTGCAAATACACCGGCCCAACCGGCGGTTGTTGCGGCCCCGGTTGTAACCGAGACGGTTGCCGTTGCCACGACCCCGGTTGAAACACCGGCACCCGTTGCCACCGGCGATTACAGTGTACAGGTTGCCGCATTCTATGCCGAAGATAGTGCAACAACATTGGCAAATCGTATGAAAACATACGGCGATGCGGTTGTTGTTAACGAGGGCGATATGTACAAGGTTCGCATTATCAACCTGGATGCAACCCAGGCACGTGGTGTAATTGATGCCCTGCGTAATAACGAGGGTATGGCCCCCGGCTTATTAAAATCCGGTCGTTGGGTCAACGCCGACAGCATTTAAAAAAATCCCCGCCAAATGGCGGGATTTTTTTTCAAAGTTCAAAGTGCATAGTGCAAAGTTCAATTAATGAATACATAATACTTAGATAAATAAAAGTTTATTTAACAAAAACGTTTCAGATTTTTGTCATTCCGGGGCGTATCGGGCCCCGAAAAATTCAAATGAATTTTTTGGGTGATGGTGCCCCCGGAATCCAGGTGTAGGCAAATAAAAAGGAAATATGACCTGGGTCCCGTGGTCAAGCCACGGGATGACAGAATTTTTTTTGCAAAAAATTCTGTTGTACTTCCTGCGATAAACTTTTATTTATATAAGCAATTGCGCAAATGGAAACAATCGGTTATAATAATCGTGTTATGGTGATTTTGCCATAATGAGGTGTAGTGACCTCTGTACTGGTGTCGGAATACAAAACTATGCCCATAGCGGTGTCGGTGGCGTATTCTGATAAATAGCTCCTGATATTGACGTCAGGAGGGTTGCGAATATATTGAATAAGCACACAATTCCAGTAATTGTCACTAACCTCCTGGCCACTCGTGAGAACGCGTGGTTTTTTCTTGTTAAAAAAAGGAGAAAAAGACAATGAAAAAAATATTGTTTGCGTTATTGCTTTTTGGAACGACTACCCATAGTAATGCAGCGACAGATTCCCAACAACTATGTCATCCGTATGCAAACACCAGCCTTGCCGCAGAGTGCACTGTAATAAAAACAAATGCAATTGGTGCAGACGTATCTTGTTCACATCCGCTACTTGACAAGCCAGTAATGATCCATATTGTATCCAGATGCACATCGGATAGATTGGACTGTGTCGCACCTGGCTGTTCTAGCACTTTAGGGTTAACCTCTTTTAGACAAAAATATACTGCAGAATATCCTTTGCGATATTGTTGGTGCCAACGAACCGAACCGACAATGTCAGGTTTTGTCTACGCAACTGATGATGGGGATGTAGACCGCTGTTCAAAAAACTGCGCAGAAACCTGTGCGGACATTTTAACAACCAAGAACCTTACAACCGTTCGTCGTAATCTACTTCAAGGTGTAGTAGTTTTTTAAATAACAAGAGGCAGAATTATGAATAAGAAATTTATAAACGCTTTTATATTTGTTTTATGCGCAAACACAGCGATAGCACGTTCTGTGACCCTGTGTGTCAATCCAGACATACTTAACACATCTGTGACAAATTGGACCATTGGCACGGGCATAATCCAAAATTCAGGGAGTGGATACATCAATTTTAAAGCAAGAGTTACAATCAACGACGGTGCCAATTATTTTATGTATACTAACGTATTGATTGATTCAAGATGCGGCAAAGTTTTAGATACGAACGTGTACAATAAGGCTTTTAATGAGGACGATTTCTTAAACGATGCACATACAGGCAACAGCTATTGTTTCTGTAAAATGGTACGCCCATTCGTAACCCCATATTTTGCAGCCACATATGGACCGCAAACTTCGATCCCCTATGATAATTGCGTTAATAACTGCGCTTATTATTGTGCGCATACTGTTCCAAGAGACGGTTTTCCAAACTTCATACTGGGTCAGCTTTTCAATATGCCAAATTTTGGAACTGACTATATTTCTACAGATGCTGTAACGAGAGGCCAATGCCCAACGAATTATTTGCCTATCGAAAAGGACGGCGTTGGTTTTGAAACTGATTGTACAGACACCGGTGGCACAGTATACACTAACTCCGTATTTGACTATGCCACGGCAGTAACCAGTTGCTTTTCCTCCGATTTAGTTCCTGGCGAACCTTGTGCGATGTTTTATTGGGGCGGATATGAAGGCTCTGACGCAAGTGGCTACTTTTCTATAAAATCTAAAATATGCAATGAATTCCCAGCAGAAGGGCTGTTTTAAAAAATCCCCCGTTTGGGGGATTTTTTATTTCTGAATGAAATGCACACTGTATTGTGGTTTCTTGTCCGCCCCCAGGGACGCACGCACAACCTTGTTAGATGCAATTTGGACCGCACGGACCAGATTATCACGGTCTTTGCGTTCGGCCTTGCTTAACGCGTCAATCGCCTTGGTTATTTCAATCTGAATCTGGCGTTTCATAAATCCGGTTGTGTCGGTTTCAAAGATTCCGGCACTGGAAACCTCTGGTACGCCCTTTAAAAATCCGCGCTTGTCAACCGGCAATGTTACGAATACCGCACCGTTGGACGCAATTTTGCGACGGTTCTTATAAACCTGGTCATCGGCACTGCGTTCGGTTTCACCCTCCATCACGACATAGGATGTCTCGATTGTTTCGGCAACATATGGTTCTTCGCCATCGCGCAGGGCGACCATTTCACCATTATGCACAACCATCATATGTTTTGCGCCACCACGTTCCATCGCCATTTTACCATTCAGCATTTCGTTGATATAGTCGCCGTGCATTGGAATTGATACCTGGGGGTGAACCATATCATAAAAGCGTTCCAATTCTGGACGGCCGGCGTGACCACTGGCGTGAAGGTTATCGGTATCAAAGATTGTGTGTGTTTTAATCCCCATACGCGCCAATTTATTGTACAGGAATGAAACATCTTGTTCGCGCCCCGGGATAATAATAGAACTGAATATAACCGTGTCGGTTGGCATCAGTTTCATTTCTTTTACCTGGCCACGGCACAGACGCGTCAGCATTGCGAATTTTTCGCCCTGGGATCCGGTCAAGAATATAGCCTGTTTTTCCGCTGGCAAATCCTTGATTTCGCCGTGGGTGTAAACTTCGTCTTTGCCGATATATCCAAATTCGATTCCCATTTCACGAAATTCCGGCAGGCCCACATAAGGCACCGGATTTGGATTTGTGCGCTCTTTGATTGCGGCAATGCGTCCGGCGGCACGTGCGGCCTCTGCAAACATTTTGATACGGGCCAGACTGCGTGAATATCCCGTCACGATAACGCGCCCCGGGGCATTTTTCATAATTTCAGTTAACGTGTCACGAACCTGGGTTTCGGTAACTTGTTTTGTCTGGCGTGATGAATTTGTTGAATCGCACATACACGCCAATAATTTCGGGTCGGAACCAATTTCGCGCAAACGTGCGAAATCAGTTGGCGCTTCGATTGGAATATCGTCGTTGAATGTCCAGTCACCCGTATGCAAGATTTTACCCGCATCGGTTGAAATAATCAGCATCTGTGCCTCTGGCACGGAATGGGTAACGTGGAATGTTTCGACCGTGAACGGTGCCAAATCCAGTGTCGCACCATTGTGATCAAATTCAACAATATCCGTTTTTTCGTTGAAATCTAATTCAATACCACGGAATGTGCGGCGCAGAATTTCCGCCGGGAATCGTGTGCAGTAAATCGGCTTTCTGAATTTTGGCCAAATGTACTTTAATGCGCCAATATGGTCTTCGTGACCGTGTGTGATGACAAAGCCAACAACATCTTTGCGGCGTTTTTCAAGCCACGTTGTGTCACAGTATTGAACGTCGCCGGCACCGATTTCTTCTTCCAGGAAACCCATACCACAATCAACGATTAAATATTTACCCTGGTACTTATAGACATACATATTCTGGCCGATGTGTTCCAATCCGCCCAATGCCATAAAGTACATTTTATCATCATTTTTGTCACTTTCGTGTTTTGTTTTACCGGTAATTTTTGCCGGCAAATTTTTCTTTTCTTTTACTTTTACCATTTATAAATAATCCTTTGTTATAATTAACCTTTTCGCGACCAACCCGCAGTTTATTGCCAATAAAGACGTATCTTTATTTGTAGTAAACCTGGGGGTCGCGTACCATCCCCCGGATGTTTTATTCGCCGATAAAATACAAAAGGGGGTTATTTTGTCGGAATTTTTCCACCGACGGAACCGATTGTACTATTTTCTTTACAGATATGCAAGTTTATTTATCAAAACGATTGCACCACTCGGTATATCGTATACCGACGACACAGGAACATACGAATTTACAGATGCGTGTACGATGAGCAACTAAAAATCCCCCAATTGGGGGATTTTTTTGTATTTATTCTGCGACGGGCGCTTCTGGTGCCGGCGTCGGTTTACGCATTTTATGTTTAAATGCTTTAAATTCAGACTTATCCACACAGCCATCGTTATTCACATCGATTTGTGGTAACATTTCAACCATCTTTGGGCATTTTACAACCAGGCATCCATTATCATCGAACTGTGGACGTGGCATCTTGGCGTGTTTTTTGCACGGCATAACCTTTGCCGCCGCGAATCCCAGTGCAAAAAATACCAATACAACAATGAATTTTTTCCAGAAACCACAGTGATGCTTTTTGCATTCACAATTTCCACCGCACGGACAACCCTTGTCACATCCGCACGCGTGTGTTTCTACGACCGGCGCGACAACTTTTAATTCAGGGGCCTTTTTTGCGACGGTTTTCTTAACAGGGGTCTTTTTTGCGACTGTCTTCTTAGTAGTTGTTTTCTTTACAACTTTTTTTGTTGTTTTTTCTGCCATTTGTCCTTTCCTTTGGTTGTTGACGCTTTGATTGTATTCAATAATTTTTTTGTTGTAAAGATTTTTTTTGAACTTATTTCACACCGTATTTGCCACGGTTAATTGGCCGATACGACAGGGCCTCTGCCAAATCAGACATTTCAATATCCGTCGCCCCGCGCAGGTCCGCAATCGTTCGCGCCAGCCGCTTTATACGATTGTATCCACGTGCCGACATTCCCATTTTTTCTGCGGCGGCGTTCAAGAAATTTGTTAATTCATCCGTCAAAGGCGCAAATTGTTCCAGTTCTGGCCCGTCCAGGGTTGCATTAACGTGCCCCTGACGCGCAATTTGTCGATTGCGTGCGGCAACGACACGCGCGCGAATTTGCGCACTGGTTTCACGTGGCGTGCCATTATCTTTGTTCATTTCCCATGGATTTACCGCATCGACATCAACGTGCAAATCAATTCGGTCCAGTAATGGGCCGGAAATTTTATTTTGATATGCCTCGGCACAGCGTGGGGCGCGCGAACACGACAGCGTCGCATTCCCCAGGTGCCCGCACGGACACGGATTCATTGCCGCAATTAGTTGAAAGCGCGCCGGATATGTCGCATTGCGACGTGCACGTGAAATTAAAATTTTGCCGCTTTCCATTGGCTGGCGCAGGATTTCCAGTGTCGCACGATTAAATTCTGGCAATTCGTCCAGGAACAACACCCCATTATGCGCCAGGGATATTTCACCGGGTCTGGCATCTGAACTGCCCCCGGCCAGGGCGACCGGACTGGACGTATGGTGAACGCTGCGGAATGGGCGCGATGACATCAGGCTTTTGTTATCCAATTGGCCCGCAATAGAATAAATAATAGACGTTTCCAAGATTTCTTCGGCGGTCATTTCCGGCATAATTGTCGGCAACCGTGACGCCAACATAGTTTTGCCCGACCCCGGGGGACCAACCATAAGCATTGCGTGCCCACCCGCCGCCGCAATTTCCAACGCACGTTTAGCCGCGGCCTGGCCGTGAACATCAGACATATCAATTGTATGCTGCTGTGGGCCATCGGTCCCAGATACGGCATCGGGTAATGTCAAAGGCGACGTGCCATTAAAATGATTTATCAATTCCAAGACGTGAAATGGCGCCAAAATGTCATCGTGCCCGGACAGGCGTGCCTCGCCCCCTTGGGGGCCGGGACAAATTAAACCCAAATCATTTCGTTTTGCCCATACGCCCGCGGGTAAAACCGCATCGGTCTTTACGATTGCACCGTTTAAGCCAACCTCGCCCAGGATAAGGTATTGTGACAATTTTTCTTCGGGTAAAATTCCGATTGCACATAAAATTCCGCACAGTATCGGCAAATCAAAATGCGAACCACTTTTTTCAACGTCCGCCGGCGATAAATTCACCGTCAGTTTTTTTGGTGGCAACGCAATATTCAGTGCCGCCAACACATTCAGTATACGTTCGGCGGATTCTTTGACCGCACGGTCCGCCAGGCCGATAATATTAAACTCTGATTTTGCAAAGCCACTGGACAATTGCACCTGAACATCAATGCGTGTGGCGTCCATTCCGTTAAAAATTATTGAATTTAATGATATCATACGCGCATATTATAACTTGCTTTAATAGATTTCAAGGTCTAAAATACCCCACATCAAGAAAGGATATATAATGCCCGCAAAAAGTAAAAATGTCGCACGTGAATGGTTTAATACAATATTCTATGGGGCACTAATCGCAATCGTTTTCCGCAGTTTGTTATTGGAACCGTTTAATATTCCATCCGGTTCTATGATTCCGACATTGCACGTGGGCGATCATATATTTGTGACCAAATGGTCGTATGGATATTCGCGATATTCATTTCCATTTGGTTCGTGGAAATTATGGAACGGGCGTTTCTGGGCAACGGAACCGGAAATTGGCGATGTTATCGTTTTCAGAAACCCGGTCGATGAATCCCAGGATTATGTCAAGCGCCTGATTGGCAAACCCGGTGACAAGATTCAGATGATAAACGGACGCCTGCACATCAACGGCGAACAGGTTAAACGCGAAAACCCACGTCCGTATGTTTGGGCGACATTGCCAACCGAACCAAAGCGCGGCAAATATCAAAATGGCAAATTTGAAATAGACGGCAATAAAATCTTTATTGATAATAAACCGGCCGAATTTAACTATACAATTCAATACAATCCGATGTGCAGCAACCAATACAAACGTGTGATAAACCTGTATGATGGGCCAAATGGCGAAAACCTGCCGGTATCCGAGGGGAACTGGAAACCATCGGATGTTCCGTGTGGCATATTTATTATGACCGAATACACCGAAACATTGCCCAACGGCATCACGCACAGCATAATTGAAACATCTGATAATGAACATTATTCAGATAATACACCGGTCTATACCGTACCGGAAAATCATTTCTTCTTTATGGGCGATAACCGCGACAACAGCGGGGACAGCCGTATGCATATTGGCTTTGTATCGCGTGACAATGTGTTAGGGCGCGTTTGGTTTACGTGGTATTCGCATAACTATTATGCGCCAATGTTGGCAATATGGTCGTGGGGCGACAAAATGCGCTGGGGCCGATTTGGAATGGGTGTAAACTAAGATGGAAAAATTAAACTATACTTTTAAAAATCAACTGTTGTTGGATTTGGCATTGACCCAAAGTGGGGCGGATGCCACAAATAATAATGAACGCTTGGAATTTATCGGCGATCGCGTGTTGGGTCTGGTTGTGGCGGAATTACTGTATAAAATGTTCCCGACCGAGCCCGAGGGCCACCTTGCACGACGTCACGCATTGCTGGTGTCGGCAAAGACGTTGGCAAATGTCGCAATGCGCCTGGGCTTGCATAAACAAATTCGTCACGGTCATTTAACAGGGGGGCGCCTGCAACATATCTTGGCCGACGCGATGGAAGCGGTTCTGGGGGCAATATTTATCGACAGCGGTTGGCGTGCCGCGCGTGCGGTTGTAACAGAAATATGGACCGAATTGGCACGTGAAAATGTCGTTGCGCCCAAGGATCCAAAAACCAAATTACAAGAATATGTTCAGAAAAACGATAACGGTGCATTGCCGATATATAATTACCTGACGCCACGTGGGGAATCGCATTGTCCAGAATTTGTTGTACGCGTTACCGCAATGGGCAAAACGACCGAGGGTCGCGGGCAATCTAAAAAAGCGGCCAGTATTGCCGCCGCGGACGAAATGCTGAAAGTCCTTGCAATTTCTTGAAACGCCCTATAAAATCAACACAATACAAGACAAAGGATAAAGTATGTTTTCAATTTTACTGGTTTTATTGATAATCGTTGCGGTATTTATGATTGGGATTATCTTGTTACAGAAATCCGAGGGGTCTGGGATGTCTGGATCATCTGCGGCATCTATGTTTGGTGGCGCATTGACGGGCGCGGCGGCGGGGAATTTCTTGACCCGTGCGACGGCGTGGTTGGCAACATTGTTCTTTATATTGTGCGCGGCATTGGCGTTGGTCGCGGCCAAGACGGATATGACAACACAACAAAGTCACCTGCGCCAGGAAATCATAGAGCAGGGCGCGACCGCCCCGGCGCAGACACCGGCCGAAACCCCATCCGAGAAATAAAAATTACCCGCCATCCGGCGGGTTTTTTTATGCATATCTGCCGGCAATACGCCCACTGGCCCACGCCCAGTGCAGGTTGAATCCCCCCAAGTCGCCCGATATATCCAACACTTCGCCCGCAAAGAACAGCCCCGGGCACAGTTTTGATTCCATTGTCTTGGATGAAATGTGTTCGGTTGATATGCCACCGCGAACAATTTCTGCGCTTTGCATATTATATAATTTTATATCCGACGACTGAATTTGTGTTTTGTTAATGCGGTCGGCAATTGCACGAATTTCTGAATCGCGCCAATCTGCAATATTTCGCACGTCATTATTTGAAAAATATTTGGCAATACGTACCGGTAAATATTCGGACAGTATGCTTGATATGTTGCGCTTGCCGTTTTTCTGTTTTGCATTTTTAAGCGCGCCAAACATATCCGCGCCCGGACACAGATTGATTGTTATGCCATTTGATATGTCACGAACACTGGCGCGATAAACGGCCGGACCGCCGATACCAAAGTGTGTAAACAGCAAATTGTCTTGAATTTTCTCGCGTGCCACCGTAATTTCAACCGGCACTGAAATACCCGCCAAATCCGGCCCAAACATCGATGTCGCCATTGCGCACAGGGCCGGGCGCACCGGTATAATCTTGTGCCCGAATGATTTGGCGATTTTATACCCCACGTCAGACACCCCCAACGTCCCAAAAGACGTCCCACCCGTTGCAACAATCACAGAATTTGCACAAAATTTGGTGCCGTTTGCGGCAACAATAAATTGGTCGTCGTGCCGTGTCACAGATTCCACCGCGTGATTATATTTTATATCCGCCCCCATTGCATCGTGAATCAGCGCATCAACCACCACGCCCGCGCCATCTGTACAGAAATATCGGCCGGGTTCTTTTTCGTACAGTTTGATTTTGTGCCTGTTGCACCATTGCAAGATGTCGGTCGGCCCAATGCGACTTAGCGCGCCACGTACAAAGTTTGGATTTTCGCCAAAGTATCGTGTGACATCGGCGGCCATATTTGTAATGTTGCATTTGCCACCACCGGATACGGCCACCTTGCGCGCGGGTGTGTTTCCCATATCCAGCGCCAGCACACGTTTCCCACGTGTCACCAGTTCCCCCGTCGCGCTCAGGCCCGCCGCCCCCGCACCAATAATAATTACGTCATATTGTTTCATAGAAATAATTCTATATGACGGCACTGTATTTTGCAAATTTCAAAAAAGATAATTTTTCCCACTTGCAATTAAATTTATGATTCTATATAATACGCAACGCAACCACACGGAGCGTTGGCAGAGTGGTAATGCAGCAGATTGCTAATCTGTGACCGGTATTATCGGTCCATAGGTTCGAGTCCTATACGCTCCGCCATAAAAATTCAACCGACCATCTGGTCGGTTTTTCTTTGTCTTGACTTTGCGGTGTATGTTGTGCCACAATCACGATGATATGACAATACGTTTTATTAACTTTTACTGTTGTTGTTAAGTGTTGCATTTTTCGCAAACTGATTTTGTTTGCATTTAAATAACCTGTTTACTAAACTCTACACATAAAATTAACAAAGGAAGAACGCATATGACAATCAGACTGTATAACACGATGAGTCGCAAAATAGAAGAATTTAAACCGCTGGTTCCAGGCAAGATGGGCTTTTATTCGTGTGGTCCAACGGTCTATTGGGATGCCCATATTGGCAATATGCGTACATTTGTTAACAATGATATTATCAAGCGTGTGTTTATTGAAAACGGTTACGATGTCACACACGTAACAAATATCACAGACGTTGGTCACCTGACCAGTGACGAAGACGACGGCGACGACAAAATGGAAAAGGGGGCCGCCCGTGAAAATGTCTCTGTTTGGGATATTGCAAAGAAGTACACGGATGCGTTTTTAAATGATGCAGACCTGTTGAATATTATTCGTCCGACGTTTTTGCCACGTGCAACGGACCATATCGCGGAACAAATCGCCCTGGTCCAGGAATTGGAAAAAATGGGCTATACATACGAAATTCCGGGTAATGGAATTTACTATGACACGTCACGTTTTGCGGCCTATGGCGCATTGGGTGGACAAAATTTATCGGAATTACGGGGTGGGGCACGTATTGATGATACCGGCAAGCGTAATCCAACCGATTTCGCATTATGGAAATTTTCCCCAACCGATGCCAAGCGCGCAATGGAATGGGACAGTCCCTGGGGTGTCGGATTCCCGGGCTGGCATATCGAATGCAGCGCGATGAGTATGAAATACCTGGGACCTCATTTTGATATTCATACCGGCGGCCAAGAACATACCAAGGTTCATCATACAAATGAAATTGCCCAGGCGGAACCAATTGTTGGCAATCCGTGGGTGTCATATTGGGTGCATTATGCGTGGCTGTTGCTAAAAGATGGCAAAATGTCAAAATCGGCGGGTACGGCGTATACTGTGCGTAATCTTATAGAGCGTGGCTATGATCCAATGGCGTTCAGATATCTGTTGCTACAGGGGCACTATCGCCAACCATTAGAATTTTCATTTGAATCCTTGGATGCGGCGGCAAATGGATACAAAAATATCGTTCGTCGTGTCGCAGATATTTTGAATACAGAAAATCGTGGCGATGTTGATACTGCGGTTTATGATGTGTGGCACGATAAAATTCTGGCACCGGCATCTGATAACTTTAAAACGGCGGAATCGCTGGTTGTTGTCCAAGAATTGTTAAAGGATGCAACCGTAAATCCGGCGACCAAGATTGCGCTGTTTGAATTTATTGATCGCCTGTTGGGGGCCCAGTTTATTGATCGCGCAAAGAAACTGATTGCGCTGGAATCAGAAACGGCGCCGGCTGAAATTGTGGCAATGGCCGAATCCCGTGCAGCTGCCAAGGCATCCAAGGATTGGGCAACCGCGGACGCGTTGCGATCTGAAATTGATGCGGCGGGTTGGACGGTTCTGGATTCCAAGGACGGATATAAAATCGTCAAAAAGGCATAAATTGCCAAAATAAAAAAATAATAAAAATCGGTTGAAATTGGGGTAATATTGGTGTATATTACCCCGCGTAATTACAAGAGGAATTTTCCATGAACTATCCATATATGCCAAAATCGACCGCCCTGTGGTTAATTGAAAATACAGCATTGACATTTGAACAAATTGCGGATTTCTGCGGTCTGCACGAACTTGAGGTTAAAAGTATCGCCGACGCAGAAACATATAAAATTCAACCATTAAACCCAATTTTAAGCGGTCAATTAACGCGCGAAGATATCGAAAAGTGCGAGGCTGATGCGTCTGCGCGCCTGACATTGCGTGATGAAATTGTTGCCGCCCAGAACAAACAGAACAAACGTGGCGTTGGCTATACCCCAAAATTGCATCGTCAAAATCGTTTGGGTGGAATATTGTGGATTTTGAAAAATTATCCAGAATTATCAGACGGCCAGGTTGCACGCCTGATGCGCAGTACAAACCCAACGGTTGCATCTGTTCGTAACAAAACGCATAATTCATATTCTTTGATTCAAATTCAGAGTCCGATTGTATTGGGTTTGGTTTCTGAATCTGCGATTCACGATGCCGTGGCCAAGGCGCAAAAAGCTGCCAGCAAACCCGCAAAAAAGAAGAAAAAATAATAAAATCAACCCATTAACACACGCAAAGGTTAATTGATGGTAAAAAAACTGGACGACGCAACAAGACTTTTAATCGAGTCTTTGCCAGAAAATTTGCAAAAATTGGCTGAATCCGCGATTGAGGTTGGATATATGTCCCAAATGGATTTTGCCAACGCCACCGCCGCTGACGAGGTCCCAGACGAAGAACAAGACGAAGTCTTGGATTTCTTTCAACAGGATTTGGGGCTAGAGGTCTTGGAATCAGACACATATGCACGCGATTTGGGCAAATACTATGACGACGATGATTCAGACGAACCACGTGATAAAACGCGTAATCTGTTAAATGCCGACGCCGAACAGGTTGACGTCAGTGACGATGACTATGAACATTATGCTAAACAGTTAGAACGCAGTCAGACTGGCTCGCTGGTACTGGGGGTCCAGGATTCTGTCCAATCTTATTTAAAACAAATTGGCACGGTCCAATTACTGACCGCCGCCGGCGAGGTTGCAATCGCCCAACGTATAGAGGCGGCGTCCCGCTTGATGGTCTATGGTCTGTGTGAAAGCCCAATGACAATCCAGGCTATGCTTGATTGGTATCAACAGTTGTTAAACGAAGACATTCGCCTGCGCTATATCGTTAACCTGGAAGTAATGTATTCCAGTGAATCTGAACAAAAATCCCTGGCGGCATTGTCCGAGGCCCTGAAATCCAAGGGGGTCGAGCACGTTGATGAATTGGACGATGATGACCTGGACGATTTAGCAGATGCCACCGTCGACGAAGAGGAAGAAGAAGATCTTGATGACGATGAAGATGGTATCAAAAAAGAAGATACCCCACGCAGTACGTCTGGTGTTCCAATCCCCGTGATGGAAGAATCTTTGATGCCAATGGTGACGGAATTATTTGCCAAGATAAAGCGCATCTTTAACAGTATGCAAAAATTACAGGCAAAACGCTTGGAAAATCTGTTGGTGTCCGATACACCGGATGCGGCCCTGGAAAAGAAATATAACAAAATGCGCCTGGAATTGTTCGAACACGTCAGCAAGATTCGCCTGAATGACGACCGTGTTGCGGAAATTCTGGAACAATTAACCAAACGCGACCAGTTGTTGATGGGACTGGAAGGTAAATTGTTGCGTCTGGCGATGGCTAACAAGGTTAAACGCGAAGATTTCTTGGCTGAATACGCCGGCAATGAATTAAATCGCAACTGGGTTAAAAAGTTGGCCAAGCATAAAAATGCAGTATGGTCTAATTTTGCCAAAAAGCACGAAAAAGATATCTTGAAGATTCAAGAAGACATCACCGCAATCGCAACCGAAACCGGCCAACCAACAACAGAATATAAAAAGGTTGTTGAACTGGTTCGTCGTGGCCAGGCCGAGGCCGCCCGCGCCAAACGCGAAATGATAGAGGCCAACTTACGTTTGGTTATCAAGTTCGCGAAAAAGTCCAGTAATCGTGGTCTGGGATTGGATTTCTCGGACCTGGTCCAGGATGGAAATATCGGTTTGATGAAGGCGGTTGATAAATTTGATTATCGTTTGGGGAACAAGTTCTCTACGTATGCCACCAACTGGATTCAACAGGGGATCTCGCGCAGTATTGCCGACCAGGCACGTACAATCCGCATCCCGGTTCATATGATTGATAACATTCACAAGATTCAGCGTGCCACGCGCCAGTTTATGCATAAATATGGCCGTCAGCCAACCGCCGAAGAATTGTCCAAGATTATCTATCTGCCGGTGGATAAAATTCACAAGGCGATGAAGGTTAACCTGAAACCTATATCCCTCGAAGCGCCCGTTGGCACCGAGGATGACAGTTCACGTATCGAAATCATCGCGGACGAAACGGCCAAGAATCCGTTTACATCGGCTGCGCAAAAGAATCTGCGTAAAATTGTTACCCAGATTCTGTCTGAACTGGACCCCAAAGAGGAAACAGTTCTGCGTCAACGCTTTGGTATGTCAACAAATAAAACCAGCACCCTGGAAGAGGTTGGTGAATACATCGGCGTTACCCGCGAACGTATCCGCCAGATTGAACAAAAGGCGTTGAATAAATTGAAACATCCAACACGTGCACGTAAATTGCGCAGTTTCTTGGAAGATTAAACCCGGCCCACATTTTGTGGGTCTTTTTATATAAACAAAAAGGAAAAACATATGCCATCTGGAAAACTTATCGCCGTCGAAGGGGCCGACAAGGCCGGAAAACACACCCAGGTTATGAATATTGTAAATTATTTAAAATCACTTGGAATTCCGGTGCAGACACTGGATTTCCCCCAGTACAAGGCATTCTTTGGCCGTCTTACGCGTGATTATTTGAATGGCAAATTTGGCGCGACACGTGATTTGCCGGCCGAATATACTATGTTGCCATATGCGCTTGACCGGCAACAGCATATGCCACTTATCAAAGGTTGGCTGGATTCTGGTAATTGGGTGATTCTGGACAGATATACATACAGCAACGCTTTTTCTATTGCTAAAACACCGCGCGAACAATGGGATTCAAAAATAAACTTTCTAGAAGACCTGGAATTTACAAATATGGGCATATTGCGTCCAGACTATAATATATATTTGTATCTGGATCCGCGTGTGGCATACGAAATGCGCAACACCGGCCTGAAAGAATACCAAAATGGCAAGCCTGATATTCACGAGTCTGATTTTCAGTTGTTGTATGACGTATCAAATGTTTATCGTCATATTGCGTCGCGCAATCCGGGGCAGTGGACAATTGTGGATGAAATGCGTGCGGATGGCACACGTATGAACATAGACCAGGTCTTTGATGTTATACGCCCAACAATCGATGGTATGCTGCAAAAGAAAAGATAAAAGCGGCGGTATAATAATACCGTATTGATTTTTCTTGACATTTCTGGGGCGTTGCGTCATAATATGCGCGCTATAACAAAATAAACAAGGGAAAAACAAAAATGGCAGCGACAAAATCGTTAAAAAAGTGCGAATTAGATGCCAAATGGTATCTGATTGACGCAACTGATTGCACGTTGGGTCGTTTGGCGGCATATACCGCAAACATCTTGCGTGGCAAGAACAAGCCAACATGGACACCAAATATGGATTGTGGTGACCACGTTATCATTATCAACGCGGACAAGGTTGCTTTGTCTGGCCACAAGGCTGACAAGGATCGTTTCTTCTGGCATTCTTTGTGGACTGGGTCATTGAAATCACGTACCCTGGGCCAGATGCGCGAAGAAAAACCTGAAAAATTGGTTACAAACGCGGTAAAACGTATGATGGGTCGTCGTACGGCGGTTGCATTGGCAAACAAACGTTTGACAAAACTGCACGTATATGCGGGCGCTGAACACAAACACGCGGCCCAGAACCCAATCGTTATTGATTTCGCATCATTAAATCGTAAAAACAAAAGGGGCGAATAATGGCAGAAGCAAAAAAGACAGCCACAAAAGCTACAACTAAGAAGGCTGCAACGGCAAAAACAACTGCCAAGAAGGCACCTGTTGTTGCACCAAAATTAAACGACGCGACATATGCAACCGGCAAGCGCAAAGATTCTGTTGCGCGCGTATATCTGATGCCGGGCAAGGGCAACATCATCGTTAACGGCAAGGCATCTGCGGAATACTTCCGTCGTGCGGTATTACAGATGATTATTGCACAGCCATTCGGTGTTACAAATCGCGAAACTGCATACGACATTGTTGCCTTCGTAGAAGGTGGCGGTTTATCCGGCCAGGCGGGTGCCGTTAAACACGGTATTTCCAAGGCCCTGGAAAAGAAAGAACCAGAATTACGCGCCACATTAAAGGCTGCTGGATTCTTGACCCGCGACAGCCGTGTTGTTGAACGTAAACACTACGGTTTCCGCAAGGCACGTCGTTCTACTCAGTTCAGCAAACGTTAATACGTTTCTGGAACAAAAAATTCCCGCTTCGGCGGGATTTTTTTATTATTGCTTTCATATAAAAACAGTGTATAATCACCTGGCAATTCTAATTAATTAGGGGAAAACATATGTTCAAAAAAGAAAAAATCAAAGATTTACATTATTCTGTAAATGGCGTAATTTCTGCGGACGAATTGCAGAAATCGGCCGACGAAATTCTGTTGGAATACGGTAAAAAGGTTAAAATGCCGGGATTCCGCACGGGCAAGGTTCCATTAAGCATCCTGCGCCAGAAATACAACGCATCCGCATACGGCGAGGCAATCGATAAATTGATGAACCGTGATCTGGAAACATATGTCGCAGACAAGAAAATTCGCCTGGCTGGCGCGCCAAAGGTTGACCTGTCGGGCTGGACCGTTGGTCAAGATGCCGAATATTCAATGGAATTCGATATTTTGCCAACTTTGCCGGCAATTGATTTGGAAAAAATCACTGTAACCAAGAAGGTCGCAAAACTGGACGAGAAAGAAGTCGAAACCGCACTGGAAAACATTCGCAAATCTCGCAGCACGGCCGAAAAACAGGATGCAGAATACAAGGCCGCCGACGGTGACACCGCTGTTATCGACTTTACTGGTTTTATTGGAGACGAAGCATTCGAAGGTGGCGCAGCAACAAAGCATCACTTGATTTTGGGCTCTGGTTCGTTCATCCCGGGATTTGAAGATCAAATTATTGGTCACAAGGTTGGCGATGAATTTGATGTAAATGTCAAATTCCCAGAAAACTATCACGCTGAAAACTTGGCGGGCAAAGACGCACGTTTCGCGGTAAAAATCCACGAAATCCGTAAACATATCTTGCCGGAATTGAATGATGATTTGGCAAAACAGGTCGGCCAAGAATCTGTCGAGGCTTTGCGTGAACACATCCGCAAAATCATCAACGAACAGTATGACGAAGCGGCCAAACGCGATATGCGTAACGAATTGCTGGACGCCCTGGCGGATAAAGTCAAACTGGATTTGCCAGAAACATTGGTTGAACAAGAATACAATATGGCGAAATCTGAATTTGAACATCAGCATTCCCATTGTCACGATGAAAAATGCGACCACAAATGGGATGAAAAACAAGAACACAAAGACGCCGAACGCCGCGTTAAATTAGGCCTGATATTGGCGGAATGGGGCACCCAGAACAAGGTAGAGGTCACACGTGAAGACCTGCAACAGGCCATCTGGGCCGAGGCCGCACGCTATCCAGATCCAAAACAGGTTTTTGAATTCTATAACAAGAATCAGAATGCTTTGGCAATGTTGCGCGGAATGATTTTCGAACGCAAGGCCCTGGATGCAATGTTGACACACGTCAAGACCAAAGAAAAAACGGTCCCAGCGGACGAATTGTTCAAACAGGCATCTGTAAGATAAATATAAAGAAAACGCGCCACATGGCGCGTTTTTTCTTGCTCTTTATTCCATCGCACACGCATCTGTAAATTCATATATGCCGGTGTCATCGGTATACGACTCGCCCGCGGGCGCGTACATTATGCAATCCCCGGATGGGCTTGACACCAAACACGATTCCGCCGTGCCAATGGCGATTGTGCCACTGGGGCAACTGGTTGCAAGGGTGATATATGGCCTGTCAATCGCGATATATCCCGCTGGACAATCCGTACTGGGCACATTACCCAAAATACACACACCGGCGTCACCGCATTTGAATCCACTGGCACAGGGTGGCACACCGGTGTAAACCGTCAGTGTGCTACTGGTACAGGTCTGTCCCAGTGTTGCCGCCGCCACACAGGTTGCCAGTGATAGACTACTCGTTCGCAAACATACCCCAGAATCACATTGCGTACTGTATAAACAATTTTGACCATTTGCGAGCCCTGCAATCGCGGATAACGGCGCCAGAGACATTAAAAATATCAATCGCTTCATTCGCGCCACCCTTAGTTTGATATTGAGCTAAACAGCGCGGACCGGAACTCGGGATAGTACTGAGCGTGCGTCGCACAATTGCCCGAACAGTAGAACGCGCAATTACTGGCGGGCGTGTATATGTTGGTGTATACCCAAGACGAAACGGCCGGTTCAACCATCTTGCACCAGCAATAAAAATTGACTTCACTTGAGGCGTCGCTTAGCGTTGGTAATGCGCCGTCTGAATATATTGCATAATCCGTATCGCCCTTTACATTAGAACACGCCGAAACTCCCTTAATCGGGACGTTGGTACCATCGGTGGTACAAGTTACCTCCCATTCGGCCGTACCATTCCAGTTGACTGGCGTTGATGTACACGTGGTGGTTGATGAATCCAATGCCACGCATTGTTGTACCGCCATTGCGGGCACGGCAAGCAACGTGCCGACTGCGGTTAAGGTTAAAAGTTTTTTCATATGTATCACTCCCTTTCTTTGTTCTTCGCGAAAAAACAAAAACCACCGAAAACTTTCGAGTGGTCAGGAGGTTAGAAACAATCTTGTGAATTGTGTGCTTATTCAATATATTCGCAACCCTCCTGACACTAATGTGCTCAGGAGTTTTATTTCATCAAAACACGACACGCCGGCAATTTACCATTGCGTCATCTTTTAATGCACAAGTCGGGTTTCTACACCCCATTATGGCAAATCGCCATAACACACCAATTATAACTAAATCTTTCCCCTTACGCAATTGCAATGATAAATAAAAGTTTATCGCAGGAAGTACGAACAGAATTTTTTGCAAAAAAATTCTGTCATCCCGTGGCTTGACCACGGGACCCAGGTCATATTTCTTTTTTTATTTGCTTTCACCTGGATTCCGGGGTCAAGCCCCGGAATGACAAAAACGTTAAACGTTTTTGTAAACTGATTACCCCACTAAACTTTTATTTAACGAAGTAATATTATGTATGCCAACACTAATCACTAACCACTTACGGCTCACCACTAAAAAATCCCCCAAACGGGGGATTTCCCTTACCAAGACATATATCCGGGGTTACATTTACGTTCGCACTTTTTCGTGTCTGGATTCCATATCATTGTTCCGGTTTCGTCTTCGTATTCTTCACCAACTGGACAAATTGGAACGCACTCATTATTTTCAAGGTTATACAATTCTCCCTGGTACATACAGGCCGCAATCGTACATCCTTCAATATAACTGCTTGCCGCGTCTTGCCCCAGTACGCTTTTGGCATTGCGACAGCGTCCACATTGTTTGTTTGGTTCGTCTGATTCATATGAATCATTTGTATATCCGGGTTCGCACGACGTTGCGATACATTCGCCCCACGTGCCGCGATTTTCATCCCATTCACGTGTTCCCGTACCGTGTTCAACCGAGCACACCTCTACATCCGGGACACAGGCATTTGATGAAACGTGATATCCATCAACGCATTCTGTAATCTTGCAGATTCCAAATGCGCCCAACTTGTTGTCCCACGTCTGACTGGCCGCATATGCGTTTGGTGCCGTGCAAGTTTTTACGTCATCTGCGCACTGGTCGCCCTCTGGATGGAATCCTGTATGACATTTCGCCACCAGACAGTTTCCATTTGGTTTGTACGCGGTTGCATTGGCGCGTTCACATCTCTGACAACGACCATCAATCAATTCATAGTCTGGATTACAAGATGTTTCAACGCACGTCTCGTATCCCTTGATTGTCTGAATTTCGCACGGATTTCCCGTCTCAGACATTCCCTTGAATGTACAAACATTGTCGTACTGTACGGTGTCACTGTCGCGTATTGCCATACCGCCCAAGATTTCGTAATCTTCACACGTTGTATAGCATTGTTCAATCTTGGTTGAACCCGCACCGGACAATTTATGTGTGCCACCCGTTAATTCATCACAGGTCATTGGTACGCCATCTGGGGTACCGTCTAAATCAATATCCGACCCAGACATTGCATCACAAACACTGTTTTCTGGGCACAATTCACATTGTGATTTATCCCCCGCCAGATAGTATCTTGTATCACATACCTGAATTTCACAAGTGTCTGTCATATCCGCACCCTGATAGTCGCGGCCAACCATTGTTGTGACGTTGATCGGCGCATCACAGTCGCCAAAGCATTGTCCCACATTGGTCGAACCCGCATCTGATTCTGGGTAACGCCCATCAAACAGCGCGCTACACACCTGTGGTTCAGCATTCGCGACACCGTCAAATCCTGTACGTGTGGATTCATCACAAATACTGCCGGCTGGACAAATATCACACTGATTATTATTGATGTAATATTTTTCATCACACGTATCCAACATACACGCCGTGCAATCGGACGAATAATCTTCTGCATTCGTGTTGTATCCACAGGTCTTAATTCCGCCACCGTGTGCAACAGAGCAGGGCATTTCAGTCATAAAGCACGCGGATGCATCACTGCTGGTGTCTGATTCTGTTTGTCCCGCGCGACCGTCAAATGTTGCACAACCCTGGCGTGCTGTTGGGCGTCCCTCGTTACCCGCATCTGCAACCGGCCCAAAGAAGCCATAGCCAACCTTGGTACAATCCGTATCGCCAATCGCATTCCAATAGTATCCTGGGTCACACTTCTGGAACATACGCGCACGACATTCCGTGTATCCTTTGTTCTCGGGCGAATAGATACAGTATTGGAATCCAGAACCGTGATCTGATGTGAATGGATTTTCCGCCTTGAAGCACGATGTAGATTCCGCAGCATTATCGACGTTTGTGTCACCACCGTCTGGACATGGCGTTCTGTTCAAACTGCCTGGTTCACTGTACGCATCATATCCAACCGCCGTACAATCAATTGCCGCCGCATTTTCACGATAGTATCCACCCTGGCACGTTGTTATATACTTGTCACGACAATTGGTCGCATACTTCGCACTGCCGTCTGCATTGTCGGACGTGTAATTACATACCTGGGTACCCGCGCCGTATGTCGCGTTGTATTCAACGGTCTTGTAACATTCACCGGCATCATCTGCGGTCGTCAGTGTGCCCGTCAACCCATTTTCTGGACACTCATAACGTTTCAGGTCATCTGTACCACTGTAATGGTTTATACCAACCTCGACACAGTCTATACCAGATACATAATAGTATCCCGCAACACATTTCTTGACCGAATGGTCGCGACAGGAGGCATCATATGCCTTTGTGTCTTCATCATAGTTACACGTTTGTGTCCCACTGGCCTTGCCGGTTGTGGACGTGTATGCCAACCCTTGCTTATAGCATACACCACTGTTGGTCGCGCTTGCGCCACCGGCCGATATGCCACCATCTGGGCAAATTTCGTGACCGCCAACGACACCCGTATCTGTTGGGTATGTTCCGCCCGGACACCAGTGATCGGCTGCACAAACAACACAATCTCCGCCCCGGCCTGGGTAATAATATCCAGCCTCACAGACCGTGTCGCCTTCGGACCAAACAACATTTGCGGTTGTATCGTTTGTTGTCACACGCAGGGCCGCATTTGTATTTTGCAAAGTACCCGCCGCATCAATAATCATAACGTCGCCGACGCTGTAACCCGCAAAGTTGTATCCAGATTTACCGGGCAGGGCACTCGTATCTATTGTTGTTAATGCCTTGTTTGCCGCTACATCTTCGAACCAGCCCACCGTGTATTTCAAATATACTGGTTTTTGTGTTGCGTTTTCTGTGGCATCACTTGCCACCAATTCAATTTTGAATACATCTGGTTCCCAAATGGCGTACAGTTTTGTATCGCTACCGTTGGCCGAGATGTTTTCAGATGTTGCGACATTCGCGGCATAGCACGCACCCGAACCGTTCGCATTGGTGCACCATTTGTTCGCAGACACATATCCCGCACGTGCCAGTCCATCCGTCGCTGGTAACTTACAGGCGCCACTGTCAAATGTGCATTCGACATATGCTGTAACATCGCCTGTGCCCTGGTTTTTATCCAGCGTAACCGTATATTTATTCGCGACACATTGCGGATTTGTGCCGTTTTTCGCAGTATAACCCGCATTGCACGTAATTGTATAAGAACAGGCTGCGTATTCAGCACTGGCCGTGTTGTATGGCGCGTTGGCTTCGTCTGGTGTTACAGTCTTGCTGTTTGTGATGTCTGACGTTGTCAAAGAACAGGCACTGTAACAATCCGCCTCTGTTGCACGTGGCGCATTAGAACCGATTCCGTCATTTGCCGCACCGGTTTCGCCTGGACAGGCGTGCGCGGCCATACTTTCTGTGTCCTCGGTCCCGTTTTCTACAACCGGTGCCGGACTGTAATATCCATCTGTTACCGGCGTACATGCGTTGCCAACACCGCTATAGTAATAGCCCGCATCACACGTCAGCGCAATAGAGTCACAGTTTGTTGTGTATATTGCACTATTACCGCTACCACTTGTATACCAACAATCCCACTTTGCGGTACCAAAGTTGAATGTCATATCACCCCCATCGGTTGTAACCTTGCGACAGTCTGATATGCTGTCCGCACCAGCGGTGGTTGTTGCACCATTCGCCGGACAAGTTTCCATACAACCGGTCGAGCCTTCGTTAATTTCGCCACTGCCCGGGCAATATTTTCCCAATTCACAGCGTGTACGCACACCGTTGTTGTAATAATATCCGGCCTCGCACGCAACCATATTCTGGTCCCAAATCGCATACAGGGTAATTTCACCACCATCCGACAGCAGGTTTTTAATACTGCCGTTTGCGACAATGGTTTTTCCTTTGCCGTCTTTCTGGGTATTCCAGACACTGAATGTCTTGTTCGGCATTTCAATTGTATCAGCGGCTGCACATTCCATATCATACACGCATGTAACATCCGCAACATTCAGGCTTCCTGCATCTGTCGGATCAAAATGCACCGTAAATGTTGTTGGTGTCCAGTTTGCAACAACGGTTATGTGACCTGTTGTGCCCGCAACAATTTCATTGTTTTCAACCTTGTCACCGGTCCAACCATCAAAGATATAGCCCGTTTTTACAGGATCCTTTAATGCAATTGGCGTATCTGATATTGTATAAGCATCCGGATTTTCGGCATTGTTGGTACCGCCGTCCAAATCATATGTAATCACATACGAATCAGAAGTCCAGTTCGCAGTCAGAACCATATCGCCGATTGAACCATTTATAATCTGTGTAACCGTATTGCCATTTGCGTCGGTCCACTTGCTGAAAGTAAACCCTGTTTTTTCTGGTTTCTTTAAAACGATAGTGTTTGTTTCAACAGTGTACTCATCTGGGTTAGATTCACCGGTCTTATAAGTCCCGCCATTAAGATTGTATGTAATCTTATAGGTAACAGGTGTCCACTTTGCCCAGAATTCTTTGTTGCCGATTGTGCCTGCTGAAATCTCGGTAACACTTGTGTTGAAACCGCTGTCGCTGAACCAGCCACCAAAATCATAACCACGTTTTGTTGGATTGGATAACACAAATGCATCTTCAATTGTATATGTTTCTGGGTTTGAATTGCCCGCATAATATCCGCCATTCAAGTTGTATTTGATGGTATACGAATTTGGCGTCCACTGTGCAACAAGCGTTATGTCTGCCGTATACGTGTTATTTGCAGGCAACAGACCATCTGTGCCGATAACAAGTGTACCCTTGCTATCATAATAGCCCATAAATGTATAACCATTGCGTGTAGGCAATACAATCGATTCCAAGGACGCACCACCGGCGGCATTGTCATACCAGCCAACCGTATATGTTTGATAAACGGTGCCCTGACCACCAACGCCGTTATTATCATTCAGCGTAACCGCATATGTGCCCGGTGTACATGATGCAACATCCGATGCCGTCATTGGTGAACCATACAATGTTTTTCTATAACCATATTGAACCGCAGACGTCGTATTTGCAACATATCCAGCATCACAAACAAATGTAAACGAACAGAAAGAGGTTGGTGTACAAACCGTCTGTGGATACCAACGATATCCCTTGTTAGGCAATGTACCTTCTGTACACGTGGCGTGTTCTGGACAGTGGTTTATATTGCCAGACACTTCTCCTTGCTCATTTATAACATAATCGTTCGCATAATCACACGTTGGTGCACAGGCATCATAACAAGCATTTGGACCATTCTGTATCGAAGCCATAGAAGAATAGTTATAAAAGTCAACGGGTTCCAAACTCTCGCACGTTGCGCTGCAGGTTGGATATTCTTCAGACATGTAATAGCCCGATTTACACACGGTTTGTGAAGAATATAAATCAACCGGACACGCTGTGCTAGATACAACACACTCTTCTGAATCGTAATACTGTACGCCGGACAACTTTGTGTCAGAAAGAAATTCGCATTTTAAGAAATTTCCTGGACAACTGCTTGGTACTACACAGCTTATCTCACAAGTCTTGTAACACTGTTGTTCGGCGTCGCCGGCAACACAAATATTGTAAGTGCCCTGATATTCGGCGCCCAGCGCAGAACACGACGTTGTACAACTTGAGCATACGCCATTGCTTGGGTATGTGCCACTTGCGCAACCACAGGCACCATCTTCAGTGCTGTTGCACGCATTCCATTGTGCGGTAAAGGTCAGACTGGCCGTACAGGTGCCCTTTGTGACTGATGTGACCGTCGCACCCGTGTCATCCTTCCATCCTGCAAATGTATAACCCGCGCGTGCAATGTTATCAGCCGTCGGCAGGGCAAACGTATCCGTATCCGCATTACACGACAACATATAGTCACCGCTCCATTTTGTGTCGTCTGGGGTTACGTATGTGATGGTCTTTGCCCCTTCGGCAACATATTCTGCGGTAAATGTTTTTCCACTTGTATAAGTCCATAGAAAATCTGTTCCCGCGGTGTGAATTGTTGTCCCGTCATTCCAGTGGCTGAAATCATAACCAACTGGTTCGGTGCAAGTATTTGTCGCCGGTGCAAAGCCCGTATTATAGATTGCCGTTGCATTTGCCGGTGCGGTACCCGTTCCGTCGCCACAATTGTATGTAACGGTATAGGACTTTGGAGTACATACACAGGACAAGCCGGTGCATTTTGGTGTTTCGTAACCCGTGGCGCATTCCGCACTTGCCACACAGGTGTTATTAGAAACACTGACCGAACACGTTGATACACCGGTACCCTTGGTGCAATCTGCACACTTGGTCCATTTTGCGGTGAACGACATTTCGGATACACACGTGCCCGCCGCAACAGATGTTGCCTTTTCCCCCGTTGCGTCGTTGTACCATCCATCAAATGTATGACCAGCGCGTGTAATTGTTGGCAATGTGATATCGCCCGACATAACGTTACATTCTGTGTCACTGACCGTTGTTCCACCGTTTTCATTAAATGTAACATTGTTCATACCGCCAACAGCCCACTGGGCATATAGTGTCGTTGCCTTTGCAATATCCCAGGTGCGTGCCGATTGACCCACCGCAGTATAGTACTGTGTGCCACCCGTCTTGGCATCAAACCAACCTGTGAACACGTATCCAGCCTTTGTTGGTGCGGTCGCACTGATTGCCGGCATTGTGCTGTCATACGTTGCTAAAACATCTGCTGACTGACCGCCTGTACCACCATTTGCGTCAAACGATATTGTGTACTGGTTCGCCGTCTTACAGGCATAGTATGTGCTGTTTGACGGTGTTGTAAACGTGCTTACCTTAGCGGTACAGGATTGGGATGTTCCCCAACCGCCTGTAAATGTATATCCGGTCTGTGTCAGGACAGATGCATCACCAAAATTACAATCTGCACCCTGGTAACAGGTCACAGATGCGCCAAGCGAACCGGCCCCGCCATTTTTATCCAGCGTTATCACGCGATAACAGTCGGATGATGAATCGTGGTCTGCCGCTGTTGTGCCGGTGATGGTATATCCAGTCGTACAACTGTTTGCGCAACTGGTTGCAGACGAACCGTTTGTGATCTGGTATTTACCTGTTCCACATACAACGCACGACAGGGTTGCGCCATTCACATATGCACCGGCTTTGGCTGTAACAGATGTAACAGTTGGCACACACGCGGTCTCGGTTGTAATGCCATAAAAGTCTTTATAATTGCAAGACGCCCATGTCGCACTGTGACAGTTTGTTGGGATATTGCCCTTGGTAACCGTTACAAGATTATAACAATCTTCTTTTGCATCAGCCCCCAGTTCACTGTCCGGATATTCCGTCGGACAGGTCCCAGTAATCCCCTGATTAACAGAGGTGCTATATGTGTATTCACCACCACCACAGTAACTGTCTTCTGGACAGGATTCACACTGTGTTTTTAACATTGGCAAATATTCGCCTTTGTCACACGTATATTTGTTGGCGGTCCATTGTGCGGCCAGTGTCGTGTTCCCCACCGTTGTATAGGTGTATTCGGTGTTCGCCTTTGGGTACTTGCCGTTCCAACCCGTAAATGTATATCCCGTACGGGCACACATAGCCCCTGGCTGGGTTGTGAATTTATCGTCAAATGTCACCGTTTGTGTATTGCTGTATGGGGTTTGAGTATTGCCACCATTACAATTATAAGTGACTGTATATTCATTTGGGGTTAATTTACCATAGACCGTGATATTTCCCGTGCCAGATGTCTTTGTAATTCTGTTGTTGTATGCGGCATCATTAAACCAACCGCCAAACGTATATCCGGCTTTGGATGCGTCTGTGAACGTCACAGGCGATTCGACCGTATAGGTTGTAGCATTGCTGTGTGTCGCACCATCAGCGATTTTATATGTAATTGTATATGATACTGCATCACCCCAAATTGCATATAGCGAAACGCTGCCATTATTATTGGTTGTCAGGTTGGAAACGCTTTCTTTGTCTGAATATTCAACATTGCCATCACTGCTGCGTGCCCATCCCTGGAATTTTAGACCGTCTTTTGTAAACTTGTTTTCGCTCAGATTTTGTGCAACACCATATGTAAATGACTGGCTGCTCATTGTGCCCGAACCGGTATTTGCATTAAACGTAACCGTATATTTATTTGGTGTAGCGGAACATTTGCTTACGTTGTTACTGGACGTGCCACAGGTTGCTGTATTATATCCTGCCGACGCGGTTGCTGTTGCGGTACCACAGATGCCCAACGGTGCACTTGGTGTACAGGATGCAACACCTGTTCCCCGGTCACAGGTACACTCTGCGCCCCAGACTGCGTACAAATTAACCTTGGCGCCGTCTACACTGCTCAGGTTTGATACACTTTGTTTGTTGGCGTATTTGGCACTGCTTGCGCCACTGGTTTCGGCCCAACCCAAGAACTGTTTCGCGCCATTTGTGAATCCATTTGTGGACAAGGTGTCCGACTTGTTGTATGTGTGCGTGCTGGTTGCGGTTGTTCCAGAACCACCATTTGCATTATATACAATCGTATATGTAATCGGATCACAACTTGGGTTATACGCTCCGGAATTTGAGATGTCCTTGTACCCGGTTGCACAGTTGGTTGCATAAGAACACTGGTTATTCACGACACTTAACACACAGGTCGCACCCGTTCCCTCTGCACACGCTGTACAGGCGCTCCACACCGCATACAGTGTCTTTTCACCACTTGTGATAATATTTTTGATACTTGCGCCCGGCGCGTATTCGGCCACCGTTGCATTGTTTGTCGATGCCCAACCTTGGAAAGTACTGTTGGTCTTCAACATTGTACCCTGGCTTGTCGCCAAACAGGTCCCATTATAAGAACAGTTCTGCGAACTGACCGCTGGTACGCCAGAGGTTGCGCCGTTTGTATCATATTTAATGGTTATCGAATTTGCAGAACACGCATAATTATAAGATGTAGAACCAACCGTGCCCGTGTATGTCCCGCTGGTCCCATAGCCATTGTTACAAGTAACTGTACATTTTGGTGCGTTTGTCGTTGTGTTCGCTGGTTTCGCGGTTCCATTATCAGCACTGCAAGTTGGTGTTTCCCAAACTGCGTATACAGTTGTGGTCGCCTTGAATGTCAAAGCAGTGCTGCCACTTGTGGCGTCGTTTGATGTGGCCCATCCTTTGAATATCTTTGCGCCATTGCTAAGCCCGCAAGAAGATGCGTTCCACGATGGTAATGTGCAGGCCTTATTATAGTAACACGTTGCCGAACCATCAGATGTGCTGGATGTACCACCACAGGTGCCCGACCCACCATTTTTATTTAATGTAATTGTGAAATAACAGTCATTTTCTGTTTTTGCGCTTGTTGCACTGGTACCCGCCGGACATATTGTCAGACCCGCATCAACACCGCTGTTTGACCCGGCTACGCCCTTGCAATAATTGCCGGCCGTACACTGTGCACATTTCGCTGTATCTGCATCCCAATATGTACCGGCCTCACAATCATATGTGCTACCACCCCAAATCGCATAAAGTTTTACATTGTCTGCCGGTGTGTATTCGCCGGTGCTGCCGCTTGTGGCGGTGCTTGATGTGGCCCAGCCATTAAAGATATATCCGGCGCGTTCAGGGGTTGGCATTGTTACGGGTACTCCCGTCCATTGGGCATACAACGTTAAATTTTTTGAGGTTGCTTTGATTTGTGTTGTTCCGGCGTCTGTTATATATCCAGTTGCACCAACAAGTTGTGTGCCACCCGTTGCCGCAGTGAAATATCCATTAAATGTGTACGTGGCAGTTTGGGATGTTGTGGCAACTGTACCACCGTTTGCATCATATGTAATTGTATATGAACGCTTTGGTACGGTAATTGGGTTCGCAGATGTGGTCATAACCTTTGTGCGCGCGGCGTCCAAATACACATTTGTTCCATATTTCCCATAGATTTTAGTTGTGCCGGCGGTTGTCGCACTTGTGTTATTCAAAGTAATAGTTGTTTCAATTAGCGAACAAGCTGTTGTTGTGGTAGTGGTTGCCCCCGTTGTGGTGCCACCAACACTGTATCCGGTTGAACACGTACAGGCCGACGCCGAATTTTCATCGGTCGTAGAGGAATTTTCTGGACACGCCACACAGGAATTTCCGACCTCGGTTCCATTCAGATAATACCCTGCATTACAGGACGTATACATCTTGATATCGTCACAGATGTATCCCGCCGCAAACGAATTCGTTGTGAAAACGACACCCGCAAATAATACAAAAAACCTCAGGAAACAGCGTATTTTTCCCATATCTTCCTCTCTTTTGTCTTTTATGGTAGTAAAAATGCGCCATATCGCGCAAGGGGAAATATTAAAAATCAATTTAAAAAATATATTTGACGCATTTTTGGTGCTTGACTTTTTATAAAAGTGTATTTTTTTGTAAAAAAAGTCCCAGCCGGATGGCTGGGACTAATCCTGGTGGGTTAGGTAGGACTTGAACCCACGACCAAAGCGTTATGAGCGCTCCGCTCTAACCACTGAGCTACTAACCCACGGCGCCCATTATATATTATTTATAATTTCGTGCAAGACAATTTTTTGTTCTATTTAATGAATTTTTATGTAATGATGCGCGTATGGGTCTGATTGCACCGATTTTAAATGATGTTCAGATATCTGCGTTTAATGCGATTGAACGCACAAATTCTAATATTCTTATCCTGGGCCAGGCGGGAACGGGCAAATCTACATTTGTGAATTATTTAAAGTCTGCATCGAAAAAACGTATCGTTTGTGCGTGTCCAACGGCGGTGTCGGCGTTAAATATCGGTGGCCAAACGATTCATTCCCTGTTTCAGATTCAGCCACGCGATTTCATTATGCCCGAATTGTTAAAATTAAAGGCAAAGCCACGCAATATCCTAAATGCCACGGATGTGTTAATTATAGACGAGATTTCAATGGTTGCGCCCGATTTACTGGACGCAATTGATATCTTGGCACGTATGGCGCGTCACAACAATGCCCCCTTTGGCGGGATTCAGGTTGTTGCCATCGGGGATTTGTTCCAATTACCCCCGGTTATAACGCGTGAAGCAATGTCTTACTATGAATCCGCGTACGAACATCCAAATTCTTATTTCTTTGACAGCAACGTTTATAAGCGTGCTAATTTTATTCGGTTCAGTTTTGATATGGTTTATCGTCAAAATGATGGGGCGCTATTGGAAAATCTGACCAGGCTGCGTAATCGCAATATCGATGCACTAAATTTCTTTAACGATTGCAAGATAGAAGATGCCGAACGTCGTGCAAATGCTGTTTTAATAACACCGTTTCGTGACACGGCCGAACGAATAAATTCGTCGCGCCTGGCCCAAATTGATGCGCCGGAAATAGTATATACCGGAACATTGTCTGGAACATTTTCAGAACGCGATGTCCCTGCGCCATTGAACCTTACGTTAAAGGTTGGTGCGTTGGTTGTTTTTGTGAAAAATGGCGACAAATGGCACAATGGTTCAATGGGGATTGTGCGCGCAATGTCTGCGCGTGACATAACCGTACAATTGTTGTCTGATAATCGTGAAATTGTATCGGTAAAACCTGAAAAGTGGGAAAAGATAGAATATTCCCGTGATGAAAACGATAGAATTGTCGAAAACGAAGTAGGGGGATATAAACAATTTCCGCTGAATCTGGGGTATGCAATGACCATACACAAGGCCCAGGGAAAAACACTGGATGCGGTTGTTGTAGATATGTCGCGTGGCGCATTCGCCCACGGTCAGACTTATGTTGCGTTGTCCCGCACACGTGCGGCCACCGATATGCATATTTCGTCGCCCCTGCGACCACGCGATGTTATTTTTGATGATCGTGTACTTGAATTTGTGGGGATCGATATGCCACACGCATAAAATCTTGTGCATTTTGTGTCAAATCGGAAAACTTAACGCCACGACCTGTAATTAGATTGGTTGGGATTGGTTTACGCTCAATCGCCGCCAATACAGATTTAACAACTGCATTTCGTTCGGCGGCGAACAAGATTTTACCCGATTTGCTGATTTTATATGGGCTTTTTTCACCCAGGTCAAATGTTGAATGTTCGTCCGTTTCGGCATCGGGCATTTCGTTCCGAACGTTTGGAACAATCAATGTGCGCGTATTTTCTATGTACATTGGGTTAACCCTTTCGGCATTTTCCAGAAAAACCGCATCTATCATATTGTTATTGCGCAGGACCGCATCGTGTATCGACATAAAAGATACGCTGGTTGTCTTCAATTGCGATAATGGCGCCAACGGTTCGTGATTTATCGTAACAATATTCTTCAAGAATAAATCAATTTCCGCCTGCGTATAACCCGCGTTTAGCATCGCCTGTTGCAGCATACGCTGCAACATCAACAATGTTGATGTGCCTTGGCAATGCGTAAAGAAAATCGCATTGCGCGCATATTGGATGGCGGTGTTTATATCGTGACGACGACCGTATTGATTGACGATGCGTGGCTTAAATATGTGTTCAAACAAAATTTGTACGAAAACAGGTTTTGTTTCAAATTTATCAACGGTTGCGATTTGCTGGGCACGCTTTGTGTTATCTGCGTCCAGTTCTATAACATTGCGTCCCGCCGCGCGAAACAGTTCCGCCCGATCGTGCGATGGCACACGTGAACCAAATGCATAGAACGTCGAATATAAATCAATGCCTTTGATGTCATTTTGTCTTAAAATCTCGCGAATATATCGTCCGTAGAATCGTGCTTTGTATTCGTCAATTGTTTCTTCGCCGCCCAGTGCAAATATAGCCAGTTTACCAACCGGTATTTGCGATGGGTTGCGAATAAACTCGTTGTCATTTACCGATTTAGGAACAATTTTTATAATCTGCGCGCTGCTGCGCTGAAAAGACTGATTCATATCTATGCCTTTATCATTTTTGATGATTGTTTTTCGACATTTGTCTTATGCCCATCATAGCATTACTTAGTTTGTCACCGCCAGATTTCATTGCGTTAAAATCAACTATGTCATCAGATACACATTGTTCGATATTTGGTATTGGTGCTTTGTCTTGTGCGGCGATAATCACATTTCTTAATGCGTTTTGTTCGGCGCGGAATATGATTTGTCCGTTTTTTGTAAGACGTGCCCCAGAATCGCTTTTATAACCATCACTGAAACCGTGTTCTGCGCCTTGCTGTACGTTCAGTTTCCCTGCAACAAAAACGTTGCCATATGTTTCGCCAAAGAAAGACGGTTCCAGATTGTGAACACCCATAACGTGATCAGAAAACGGATTGTGGTATTCCAGAACATCATCGGACGCAGATAAAAAATTGATAGTCGTGACACCTGGTTTTTCCAACGGCCCAACAGGATTGTGTTGAATTGCTATGATGCTTTTAAGAATTGCGCTAACGGATTTGTCATCAAATCCCGCATTTTTTAATTCTTTGTGTGTAACTTCTGATAACAACCGCAATGCGACCGCGCCGTGACAGTGATTATAAAATATTAAATTGCGCATATTCTGGATTGTGGTTGCCACATCACCAATAACAATACGCGGTTCAATTATTTCATCATAAAGGTCCAACACATATTCGGGCACAGGTTCGTTTTCGTTTATTTGATTCAGTTTTTGTTCTTGTTGAATCGCATTTTTAATTTTACGTCCCGCGCGACGAAATAAATTTATTTTTAACAAATCTGAATCCAGCGAACCGAAAGAATAAACCGCACTGTATATATTCACATCTTTTATATTGGAATTTTTAAGTACGGGTTCAATGTGTTCAATATATCCAGATGCGCGTTTCTCGTCTGTGGTGACGCCACCACCCAGTATGACCAGCGCAACCTTGTCCAATGGGATATTGTCCGCCATTGAATATCCCATATTATTCGGCATCATACGAATTAAACAAGAACGACTGGGCACATATTTATTCATATATCCTTCCTCATCATTATGGCATCTACGCCGTCATAGTACTTTGGGCGTACGCCGATTTGCTTGTACCCGTTACCGGTATACAGGCTTCGCGCCGGCGCGTTGTCCGCCGCCACCTCTAAGAATATATGTTTTATGCCACGTTTTTTCAAGTCACCTTCAATAATCCCCAACATTGCCGCCGCAATTCCACCGCGACGCGCATCAGGTGCAACGCCGATGGTGATTATCTCGGCTTCATCACAGGTCGCGCGATAAACGATAAAGCCATTTTGACTGGCGATGATTTCGCACCCAGATTTTTGCAAGTCTGCAAAGTCCGCCGTCCCCCACGGTTTGTGTGGGAAACATTTGGCGTGTAATTCAGCCAGGTTGCCAAGTAAGTTTTCGTTCGGCAATGTGCATCCCCCTGTGATAGATTAACGTTTGCGTACAAATGCGCGATTGTGAAAGTTTTTCTTTAACTGTGTTCTGGCAATTTGTGCCTCGTGTTTTGCGGACAGGGTGTTATACATAGTCTGTGCCACATTACCGGTGATTTCCTGTGCATTACCATCAGTTTTTATTTTCAGAATATATTTTGATACAGCGTGTGTCTTTTTATTCTTTACCGCATACACGCATATACTAACCTTTTTCGAATCTATGTAATAGCAATGTACGACGATATTTTCGCTTTTGCCTGAACTGTTTGTGTATATAACAGTGTTGCGTTTTATCGCTTTATCAATTAAATCGTTATGTTCTTTTATTAAGTCTTTTATCATAATGTTCTTCTTTATTGTTTGTTTTGTTCAGCATAGCTGGGGCGCAGGTACATTGGTACAACCGGTTCTAAATCACCGTTTGCAATTTTTTGTGCAACAATTTGCGTTCCCAATTTTAAATCAAATGGCTTGTGCCCAACGGTGCGTGGCCACGCCATCTGTTTAGTTTCTAATTCTTCGATTTCCATTGTGCACGGGGCCAGGCCCGGTGCCGCCACAAAGAAATCACCACGACCCGAATCCAGGGCAACAAACGCATCCGGTGTCGCCGCCAGATACAGGTCGAATAAACTTATCCCCACAACGGGAATTTTTAATCCAATCCCCAGCCCCTTGGCATACGCGATGCCTAGGCGGATGCCGGTAAAACTGCCCGGTCCAACAACAATCCCAATGGCGGATAAATCAGACCATTTTGCGCCACATTCGGATATGAATTTTTCACATTCGACGGGCAGGGCGACAGATTGTTTTTCCACCGCAACAGATTTGTATTTATCGCCCAATACAAATTCCAGATTTCCGCCCGATGTATTGATAATTAAAATCATTTTTGTTTGTCCTTTAATTCGTGCAACAAATCCCAAAAACAGTGTGAAATCGTTCCGTAATCTATTTTACTTTTAGATGTTTCGTTATCAAAGACATACGATTGATACTGTTTAAAGGGCGGATAAGACTTAGGCATTTTGGTTTCTATAACACGTATTGTATACTTTTTACTGCGTGCTATAACAACGGTTTCTAGCATACCTGGAAGTTGCGAGTTCTGTATGCGTGTAAAAAAATGCCATTTATTGGCGTTGGCATAGTCCGCCACAGAATTAAAGAAATCAATCTGCTCTTGCCCGTTGCCAAACACGACGGCTTCAATTGGTCTGCCGTTAAGTATTACCATATCTGTTTTCATATGCGTACCCCAAATCCAATTTTCTTTGAAAATCCGGCCGTCTGACGTACAGATAATAATTCATCAATTTTATCACACGTAAATTCGGTACGCACATCTTCGGCATTGTTTTCCAATAATGCACGACGCAGGATTGCGGTTATTTCACGCTGTAATTGGCGTACCCCTTGTTCAGATGTGTATTTTTGAATGATATGACGAATCGCATCATCCGACAGAATGATATGTTCCATATCCCATCCGGTGTCACGCGCGGCGCGTTTGATTAAATGCTCGCGTGCAATCTGAACTTTTTCTTCGATTGAATATCCCGGTATCTCGATAATTTCCATACGGTCTTTTAATGCGTTCGACATATTCAGCGAATTTGCGGTCGCAATGAACAAGACATTTGATAAATCAAAATCGACTTCCAAATAATGGTCACGGAAGGCCTTGTTCTGTTCCGGGTCCAGAATTTCCAGCAACGCAGATTCCGGGTCACCACGCCAGTCACGGCCCATCTTGTCGATTTCGTCCAAAACAATAACCGGATTATTTGACTTGCATCGTTTTAATGCGTCCATAATGCGACCCGTCTGTGCACCTATATATGTTTTACGGTGGCCTCGGAAATGTGCCTCGTCCGATACCCCGCCCAGGGATATACGCTGATACTTACGCCCCAGTGCCGTTGCGATTGATTTGCCCAGTGATGTTTTTCCAACACCCGGCGCACCAACAAAGCACAAAATCGACCCCTGGTTAGATTTGGTCTTTTTCATCACCGCAATATGTTCCAAGATGCGTTCTTTGACACCACGCATACCTGAATGTTCGGAATCCAGCACACTGCGTGCCATATTTAAATCAATCTGTGATTTATCAGATTTATTCCACGGCATCGCCAACAATTCATCCAGATATGTTTTAAGCAATCCGCCTTCGTTCGACATCGGTGACAGGGATTTCATACGTTTCCATTCACTTATTGCTTTTTCTTTTGCCTCGCGTGGCAGGTGTGCATTCTCGATCCGCTTGCGAATGTTTTCTGTATCCATTTCCAGGTCGTCGTCACCCATTTCGCGCTGAATGGCGCGCATTTTTTCTTGCAAGATTGCCTCGCGTCGACCTTTTTCCATTTGCTGATGAATACGCTTGTTAATAGATTCTTCGATTTTTGCGGTTTCAGCCATTAAATTAACCTGTTCCAACAGGATGATTAACTTTTCCCGCCACGATGACGCAGACAGTATTTTCAGTGCCGGCTCAACATCCATTTCGATTGTCTGAACGACAAAGTCAATGAATGCCGGCAATGGATAGTTGGTCGCAACATTGCGCAACTTTTCCATTTTAAATCTTTTTACATTTGCCAAGAATTGCATATTTTCGGCAATTTTATCACGCAACGCCAATGTTTGTTCGTGGCTGGTGTCGTCTTGGATTGCGATTGGTTCCACGTTTCCGACAAATATACCGTCTTCGATAACGACATCACTGACGCGCACCGCATCGGTTGTGCGAACAATGGCGTGCAGACTGCCATCGGGCATACGTAAAATCTGAACAATATCACCGATTGTGCCAACATTGTAAATATCGTCGGGATTGGATGGATAGTTCCACGTGCGCTGCGCCACCAAGACCAGGCGCTGTCCCGTCTTTGCCGCGGATTCAATGCACGCAATAGATGTTTTATTATCAATGTACACCGGCACCGTCAGCCCCGGATGCACCACAAAATCCCGAAATGGTAAAATATATTCTTTCATAGTGGATTAAATATAATACATTTTGCGAATATTTCAAGCACTATGAAATCCCAATGTTATGATAAACTACGCGATTTGGTAATAAAAAACCCGGCATTTGCCGGGATTTTATTAACGACGACGATTGTGCCCGCCGAAACTGCCGTGTTGGGCACTGTTGCTGGAACGCTTTGATAAATAGCGTGCCGCAATCAGGACCAGCCATTCCAATGACAGCATTGCCAAGCCAATCAATTTATTTTCAATACCATTCATCCAACCCAATACATAAACCAACTGGGCAACAAAAGAAATGTATAAAACACCGAATACGCCGGTAAAGAATACTTTTTTAATTTTTCCAAACATTTTCTGTCCTTATGTTCCATTTTTATAATAAATTAAGAATGCCGGGTTTCTGGTGCCATGTACCCGGCGAACACCGCAATTGCTTAAACGAATACGGTCAACAATCGCCAACCATATTCAACGCCATATTTAGGCAGCCATTGCAAGGCGAACATTGTCGTTCGCAGCGATTCTATCGCCATTCAGTTTTTATTTGGCTTTTAACGACACCACGTCGGATTCACCCAGTTTGTCTTTCATCATCTGTCGAATCTATGTCAGCCCCATAACCAAATACGACCATAAATCGTATCAAGTAATGGTGGAGCTGTGGGGTACCGCCCCCCAGTCCATAATGACTATTTCACAACGGATTCAGAATCATCATCGTTTGCACGACCCCAAGATTATAGTCTTTTACACTGGAAATTGCAAGTTTTTAGATTATAATACACACAAAAGGTATAAAAATGAAGTTCTTAGACAGGGCAAAGATTTACGTCAAAGCGGGCGATGGTGGCAACGGCAGTGCCAGTTTTCGTCGTGAAAAATACATCGAATACGGCGGTCCCAATGGCGGCGACGGCGGTCGTGGTGGCGATGTTGTTTTTGTCGCCGTGCCAAATGTTAACACACTGATTGACTATCGTTATAAAATGCACTTTGTCGCCCAGCGTGGCCAAAACGGTATGGGTAAAATGCGTACCGGCGCATCAGGGGAAACGCTTTATTTGCCGGTGCCAACGGGTACGGTTATTTTATCCGAGAACGAAGAAATTGAATACGCCGACCTGAATACGGACGGTATGGAATATCGTGCGGCGCGTGGTGGTAATGGTGGCTGGGGCAATTTGCATTTCAAAAGCCCGACAAATCGCGCACCGAAACAGGCCAACGACGGCCTGCCGGGCGAAGAAAGAACGGTTGTTCTGCGTTTGAAATTGATTGCGGATATTGGTCTGGTTGGCTTTCCGAATGCGGGAAAGTCTACACTGTTGTCGGCGGTGACGGCGGCACGTCCAAAGATTGCAAATTATCCATTTACGACATTGAATCCACAGTTGGGTGTTATGTACGCGCACGATCGTGAATTTGTGCTTGTCGATTTGCCCGGGCTTATTGAGGGGGCGCACACCGGTGTCGGCCTGGGTGACCGATTCTTGGGACACGCGGAACGTACAAAAATGATTTTGCACGTAATCGACGGGACAGAGGCGGATTGGCCCGCGCGCTATGCCGCAATTCGTCACGAAATGGATTCGTATGGTGGTGGTCTGTTGAACAAGCCTGAAATGGTTATAATCAATAAAATTGACGCCATTGAACCCGATGTATTAAAAGAAAAATTGGCCGAATTTAAGAAATCGTTTGGCCGTAAAAAGAAACCTGAAATATTAACAATCAGCGCAGCCGGGAGAGTAGGAATAACGGAGTTAGTTGCCGCCATAGAAAAGAAATTCTTGGGGATAACTGAAAATGACAGCATACAGAAATAAGTTTGCAACACATAAAACAGAAGCAGAAAAAAGATTAGCGTTCAGCCAAGCAGTCCAAAACGATGAATTGGCATATTTTTCGAACGGTAAAAAAGTGCCTTTGTATAACTTTTGCCTGCAATCAGAAAGGGTCGAATTTATTGGTGGCCTGTGGCGTGTTCAAGACATGTTTCCATATGACGTTCAAAAAGTTCGTGATATAGAAGTTGTTTTGGCGGAAAAACTGTCCCATACCGAACGTATTCCATTTGAATATTGGCGTGCATACAGAATTGGTGAAAACTGTTATGGTCGTTATTTGTCTGCGCAACCAGATACTATTGTTGCAAAATATGAAGCGTCCAAGAATTGTGTTTATTGGGGCTATGGTAATACAATAGAGCAGGCGCGTGCGTTTCTGGGGCTTAAACTGTTTGATGAATACAAGGATGCAATTTGTGTAACAAGACTTAAAACGTATCAAGAATAACCAAGAAAATAATTTTTTGATTTTTAGTACATTCTCTGCTAAGATTTTCTTACGAACAAAACCAAAAACAGAAGGAGAAGTACACAATGGTATCATTAAAAGGTACACAGACAGAAAAAAATCTGTTAATCGCGTTTGCTGGCGAATCCCAGGCACGTAATCGCTATACATTCTTTGCGTCTGCCGCAAAGAAAGAGGGGTATCAGGCAATTTCTAAAATTTTCCTGGAAACCGCAGATCAGGAAAAAGAACACGCATCACGTTTGTTCAAGTTCTTGGAGGGTGGTGACTTGGAAATCACGGCATCTTTCCCAGCTGGCAAAATCGGCACAACATTGGAAAATTTACAGGCCGCCGCATACGGTGAACACGAAGAAAATACTGAAATGTATCCAAAGTTTGCACAGATTGCCGCCCAAGAAGGCTTCCCTGCAATCGCTGAAATTCTGAAAAACATCGGTTTGGCGGAACGTTATCACGAATCTCGTTTCCGTGCGCTGGCCGAAGCCCTGGAAGATGGCACATTGTTCAAACAAGATAACATTGTTATGTGGCGCTGCACAAATTGTGGTATGTGGCACATTGGAACAGATGCACCAAAAGTTTGTCCCGCGTGCCTGCACGAACAGGGCTACTTTATCAGCGAGGGCACAACATCCCGCTGTGACACGAACGAAGGGTTTTGTGAATACGCGGTCATTGATGACTAATACAAAAATCCCGCAAACGCGGGATTTTTTATTTTTCTAGCGTGTCCAGAATTTTATCCAATTTACGCAACGAACTGTTTGCACATCCCCGCCCGCGCCACGTTAAAATTTCCTCGCCAGACTGCTGATTTACAATGGATATATTAAAATTCCACCACCAAAATCCGTTAAGTGCGCACCAGATTGGACGAAATTTTTCCTCGCGTTCCGATATAGTTAATAAATAATGTGCATTTGCCGGAATTTCAAAGCGTTCATAGTCTGCAATATCTGTTTCAATAATGTTGTTGGTGCTTTTAACTTTTCCAATTTTTAGTGTATATCCACGCTGTTGCAGACGTTCTTTTGTTGCCTGACGCATATTATATCCCCCACGTGTAGTATATATATCTTGCGTTTTATCCAACGTTCCGGGTTTCATATGTACGTGATTACACGCGCCCAACATCCCAATCATCATAAATAAAATCAAATTGCGAAACATTTCCCAGGTCCTTTTTCTTGTATTCTATGTCTGGACATTAAATAACACAAGATAAAAATAACTTGATAAAAAATATTTGCTTCTGTACGATTTGGAAAACAAACGGGGGTACAGATGCTGTTTTTTAAAAAGATACACAGAATTAAATATCGCGACAAATCAAATCACTTTATTTTGCATCGGGCTGATGGCACAACCGTAACCAACCCCAGATATGTGCGTGGATATATTATCCGTTTCAAGGGCAAGAACAGCACGCTTGAAATATATGAACCTTGCCATCTTAATAGTTCCAGAATAGTTTTATTTGATGGTGATCACTTTATAATCAAAAAGTCCAGCGGACCAATCTTTGTAATGGGTGGGATTTCGTCCAGACTGTTCATAGACGAAGGGTGTACGCTAAATCATACACATTTTTATTTAAATTCTTGCCCGAATGCATTTGTTCGTTTGGGGTGCGACTGTATGTTTTCCACAGATGTTGCCCTTTGGGCCAGTGATACGCATCAAATACTGGATAATCATAGTCGTGAAATTTTAAATAATCGCTATGGCATTACAATTGGCGATCATGTTTGGTGTGGTACCAGATGCACAATTTTAAAAGGGACCAAGGTCTCTAATAATTCCATTATTGGCGCGGCCAGTGTGGTTAGTGGTACATTTGATACACCAAATATAATTATTGCGGGTAATCCGGCCCGACAAATCAAAACGAATACAGATTGGTTACGTGATTCCTTGCCCGGCCATAATGATAAAAATAACTTGCAAACGGGAAATTAATTCTGTATGATAAGCATTGAACTTAATGGGAATTGGGTTCGCGGGCCGTAAGAAAGCCCAACCTACGTGGCGCAGATTGCGCTGTATCCGTTTAAATGGGTTGCGCGCAGTTTGCGCCGTTTCTCGGTCTTTTTGACTGGGAAGCCGCCGGTTATAAAACAGGTTTTCAACCGAAGGCCGTCGGGGGCGACTCGTAGGTAGCTTTTCTTAACTTCCCGGTCACTTTTTAGTGGCTTTTTTTTATTTCCATTTTCCGTATTAAGTTTCCATAAAACGTGGGTGGGTGTGGCGCATCGCAAGACCGCCAAATTGGAACCTTATATACTATAAGTCACCCCAGTTGTTTGAACCCCACCCGTTCAAAAGGTAACGAAGGGGAAAATATGCCACGTGTATCTGTACTGACTCCGCTTTATAACACCAATCCGGTGCATTTGCGTGAAATGATAGAATCCATTTTAAATCAAACATTTACAGATTTTGAGTTTTTGATTTTAAATGATTCGCCAAACAATACCGAAATCGAAGAAGTTGTGAAGTCTTACAAGGACAAGCGCATCAAATATGCCAAGAATGAACAAAATATGGGTATCACGCCATCGCGTAACAAGTTGCTTAAAATGGCACGCGGAGAATACGTTGCAATATTCGATCACGATGACATCTCTGTGCCGGAACGATTGGCATTGTGCGTGGAATACCTGGATAAAAATCCGCGCGTTGGTGTGGTTTCTGGCTGGTTACAGTTTTTTGGAACGGATGATAACCTGGTTAAGAATCCGGAAAGTGATACCGATATCAAGATTTATACGACCGTAAATTGCTATGTTGCGCACACGGCGGCGATGATACGCAAAAGTGTCCTAACCGACAATAATATTGAATACGAAGAATATTACACCCCGGCCGAAGACTATCGTCTGTGGGCACGCCTGATGGATGTGACGCACTTTCATAATTTACAGACGGTATTGGTGAAATATCGTTGGTTTGGCAATAATACATCTGCGACATTTGCCGATCGGACAGAGGCCGCACGTCGTTCAATCAGTCTGCAATTACAGAACAAATATCCGGCATATTATCGTGAATATTGCCGTCGCTTTGAACCAAAAACGCGTATCAAGGTACGCCTGTTTGGTTTTATCCCGTTGTTCAAGATAAAACACAATTGGTTCTATTTGTTTGAATGTATACCAGTTTGCAAAATTTATTGGGGGTAATATGGCTATCAATTTTAATTCACCGACATACAATGATGATACGATTGCGAACATTCTGGACGCGTTAAATGGCAGGCATGTATCAGGGGATGGGAAATACACAAAACTGGTACATAGTTGGTTTCAGAATAATATGGGGGTTGCGTCGGCGTTGCTGGTTCATTCCGGTACGGCGGCGTTGGAATTGGCAGCGGTATTGGCCAGCTTGCACCCCGGAGACGAGGTTATTATGCCGTCCTACACATTTTGTTCAACAGCAAATGCGTTTGTTATGGCGGGTGCGGTACCTGTATTTGTTGATATCCGCGCCGATACATTAAATATTGATGAAAATTTAATAGAATCTGCAATCACCCCCAAAACGCGTGCAATCGTTCCGGTGCATTATGCGGGTGTGGCGTGCGAGATGGACAAAATCATGGATATTGCGCGTCGTCATAACTTGCTGGTTATTGAAGATGCCGCCCAGGCATTTGATTCGTCTTATCGTGGGCAGAAACTGGGGACAATTGGTGATATGGGGTGTTTCAGCTTTCATGAAACAAAAAATATTATGTCGGGCGAGGGTGGTTTGTTCGTTACAAATAATCCGGCATATGCTGAGCGCGCAGAAATTGTTCGCGAAAAGGGTACCAATCGCAGTAAATTCTTTCGTGGCCAGGTTGACAAGTATACATGGGTTGATAAAGGCTCGTCATATTTGCCCAGTGATATTATTGCAGCATATCTGTATTCTATCTTAAATGTTGCGCCAGATATTCAAGCGCGCCGTAAAGAGATTTGGAATAAATATAATGATGCATTTGCAGAATTTGAAACACGTGGTATAATCCGTCGTCCAATAATTCCAGATGAATGCACAAATAATGCACATATGTTTTATGTGTTGTTTAATGATCTGGATACACGTACACGTTTTATCGCGCATATGCGTGCGCATGAAATTGGTACACCATTTCATTATATCCCGTTGCATTCTGCGCCCGCGGGCATGTCATATTGTCGTACGGGGTCTGATATGTCTGTGACAAATCGTGTATCTGATACATTGGTGCGTTTGCCACTGTACTATGATATGTCTGATACAGATGTTCAGCGTGTAATTGATACCGCGTGTGAATTTTTACAGGGGTTATAGTGTTAAATTTTTTGTACCAGTTTAAGTATAAAAAAATTCGTCGGTCATTTAACCGTCATTATGACCGTCGTATCTTTGATGTGTCTTGGCATGACGATGCAATATGCAGGCTGGCGGAAAAAATTTATGAAACTAATCATCACAAGTTCAAGGATTTTACGGGGTTTGGTGTTGATGTTGGGTTTTTTGCGACCATGCTTTACAAGACGGGTGGTCATACCCCATGTTTGGTAAATCTGTTAAAATCAATTTCGTCCGATGTTACGACGTATGTATTCTTGTCGCAATTGCGTGATACAATGGATGCGGCCCCGGGTGTTGTGACCAATATTTGTGATATTTCAAGCATTGGTGGCATCACATTAAATCACAAGAATTTTGTTAACGATGTTATAAGTTTGTATAATCAGATTATATCTAATTGTCCCCGTGTCGCGCTTGTATACATTCATATGTGGGATTTATTGTTTGTTGCGGTTATGCACCTGTTAAGGCAGCACGCCGGCATTAAAATAATATTCTTTAATCATGCCAGTCATTTTCCGAATGTTGGTATGACGATATCAGATTTGATTTTAGAGGGTATGCCCACAACCCAGAAAAAAACAGAAAATGAAAGACACCTGCACAACTGTAAAATTATTGGTTTGCAGTCTGTTGGGGCACATGACACAAAATATTACACCAAATCAGAATTAAATGCTAAAAGGTTAGAATTAGGTATTCCAAAAAATTCGCCATTAACGGTCAGTGGTGGTACCGGATATAAATTTTTTGACGTTGATTCCAGTCCGTATTTTGAAATGATACGTGATTTGTTGGTCCGTAATCCTAAATTGCATCATATGGTGATAACAAATCTGGATGAAAAACAATGGGCGGTGGTTAAGAATCTATTCGATAGGCATCCGGACATACTTAATCGGTTACACATTGTGCCAATGACCCCAGATTTTGATGTGCTGTTTCAATGTGCTGATGTATTCATTGACAGTTTTCCGGTTTCCGCCGCTTTGACCCAGGTTGATTTGATGCGTATGCGTGTTGCGTCTGTGGTAAAAATCAATCGTGTTACACCGGAATATTCTTTTCATGAATATATGCCATCTAATTATCCATACATGTACGAAACGGTATCTGATATGCGTGATGGCATTGAATTTTTGCTGGGCAATGTGGTTGCGCGCACAAAAATTATAAACAGTCAGTATGAATATTGGCTAAAAACGTATGAATGCAACGTGGTAAAGGATAAATATATTGCTATAATCAAAGAGGTTTTAGATGCTAAAAACTAATGCCACATGGGAACGCAGAAACTTTGGTTGCGACGCCTATGAATTTAAGTTAGATGCAAATGATTGTGTTGATGTGACGTCGACGATAAATGAAATGAATCTGGCTAATATGGATAATTGTTTTGTGACGGTTAAAATGCCGGCCGGACAGATAAAAATGTTGCACGCATTGGAATCCAATGGTTTTAATTTTATGGAAAATCAGTTTCGCATAACGCGTTCATTAAAAAATTATCAAAGCCCAGATTTAATCAAGCGTTTGGGCACCGGTTGTACCCAGCAAGAGGTGGCAAAGACGTCATCTCAATGGCGTGCCGTTGCAGATATGTTAACGGATAATATTTTTACAACAGACAGGGTTTACCTGGATCCATTGCTGCCATCTGGGACATCGGCTACACGGTACAGGAATTGGATAATGGATTTAGTGGATAATCCGGCGGCGCATTTATTCTTGTATTACAAAGACAATGTCGCCATCGGCTTCAGTTTAGCGTTATATAAAGATGGTTATATTGATGACTTGCTAGCGGGTGTTTTTGAGGCCTTTTTATCATCTGGTTATGGTTTTTTACTGTTTGATGCGGCGTTGAAAAATTATTCAGGGCTTGGTTTTACTAAGATAGAAACCAGCATTTCATCAAATAATTTTTCAATTATGAAATTGTATCAATTTTTTGATTATGAAATAATATCACAACATTATGTTCTGCGGAAATACAAAGGTGTAAAATAATGGCAAAATTATTATTTAATCATTCCAAAATTACTGGTGTTTGCACGGTCGTCCCACAAGAGCGGATTTTATTAGACAACGAAGCATCATTTTATGATGATGTGGCGAAATTACAGCGATTAAAGATGGTCGTTGGTTTAAATTCACGCACGGTTGCACCCCATAATGTAACGCCGTCTGATTTGATGTATGATGCGGCCGTCCGCATAATGTCGGGAATGAATTTAGGGACTGATGACATAGATGCATTGGTTTGTGTTTTGGATAATCCAGACTATAAATGTCCGCCGACAGCGTGTGTCTTGCATGGACGTTTGGGTTTGGTTGAATCATGTATGTCATTTGACGTAACGCATGGATGCGCGGGATATGTATATGGATTAAGTGTTGCACATTCATTGATAGAAAGTGGTTTGAAGCGCGTTTTGTTATTGGTGGGCGATACAAAAACACATACAATCAATATCCAAGACCGTGTGTCTGCACCAATCTTTGGTGACGGTGCGGCCGCAACCGTTATTGAACGCACAGAACAACCAAATCCTGCATACTTTGTATTGGGCACCGTTGGCAGTTTGTACGAAAATATTATGATACCTGCGGGTGGCGCACGTATCCCATATTCTGCGGAAACATCTGTGGATGTAGCGGATGAATATGGCAACATCAGAAATCAAAATCAATTCCGTATGAACGGCAAGAATGTGTTTGATTTTACAATGACTTATGTTCCCAAAAATATCCAAGAAGTCTTGGAATATTCAAACAAAAGCATTGATGATATAGACTACTTTATTTTGCACCAGGCAAACAAAAGTATTATCCGAAATATCACCAGTCGCGCCGGTGTTTCAGATACGGCCAAGGTCCCAACGCGCGCTTTATCTGAATATGGAAATCTGGCGGTTGCATCCATTCCCAGTGCCATATCAAACCAACTGTTTGATTGTGCAAATAATAAAACAATGCTATTATCCGGATTTGGTGTGGGATTGGCATATGCTACCGCAATTATTAACACGGATAACATATATACCCCAGAAACCTTTATTTACCAAGGAGAATAAATATGACAACACAGGAACTTTTATCTGAATTAAAAACCGCAATAAATTGTGAGGCTGATTTAACGCCGGAAATGATTTTAAAAGATATCCCTCAGTGGGATTCGTTGGCAATTATATGTGTTATTACACTATTCGAAGAAAAGTTACAAAAACACACATCTTTTGAACAATTGCAAGATGTTAAAAGTGTTCAAGATTTAATTAGCCTGGCGGGATTAAACTGATACCCGATATAACCATATCGGGTATGTCTTGTCTTATTGATTTTGTTCGCAGATACATGGATAGAATTTAATATACTGGTCCGCTGCGGCGCGTGAAAATACGACCTTGTAAGTTGTGTTCCGTGGAATTGGTATAAAGGTATGTGATGCGCTAATCTGGTTCGATGACGTTCCGTTAATGGCGTGGGCTGTACCGTTAATAAACATATATGCGTATGTGTTATCTGTGCTAAAACAGGTTGAAAATATTTCCAGCCATCCTGCTACATCTGTTGTATATTCGGTGGCACCTTGTTTTTGGATGCCGTTATCATAGTCTGGCATCATATTGCAAATAAATTGTTCTGGTTGTGGGATGTCGTTTTTTTTGGCCAATATCTCGCCTCCGGGTTTCTGTCCATCGTGCAGGCGAATAGTATTACCATCTGTATCCATTGTGATTTCACCCGCCAGGCCGGTATATTTGTCATTTTCGGCACCGGTACCACGTTTGATTTGAATCTTGCGACGATTTACCGTTATGCCCAAGATTTCATCCAACCCCATATCACAATTTGCTATACACAGTGTATTCAGTAAATCACGACGCTCATTTGGTGTTAGTACTTCGTCACCATCCACCAGACGTACCAGTACGGAATAAATTAACTTTTTTTCTTCTTTATTCATATATTATCCTTTTTTTGCAAAAAAAATCTGCCACGCGGGCAGAGAAAATAAAAAGACGTCCAATTCCTGGACGCGATGACGACATTATACCATAAATTGGAAAAAAAATCAAGGTTTATAAAAGTATTGAAAATAATTACATATGTCGGTATTATATCACACAGTTGTAATAATACCCCAGGAATCATAATGCCAAAGGTCAGTATTGCGTGCCGTTGCTATAATCATTCGCACACACTAAAAAATACGATAACCAGTGTTTTAAATCAGACTTTTTCTGATTGGGAATTGATAATTGTTGATGATAATTCCACGGATAACAGTGTGGACATTATTCGTTCATTCTCAGATTCGCGCATCAAATTGTATGTAAATGATAGAAATTTGGGCGTTGTTGGAAACCTGAATCGTTGCATATCGTTATGTACGGGTGAATATATTGCGATATTGGATGCGGATGATATGTTTGCCCCAGACAAATTACAGGTTCAGGTTGATTTTCTGGATTCTAATCCTGAATATGGTGCCGTTTTTTCTTATGTGTCTTTTTTGACAGATGAAACAACAAACCCGAAAGAGTTAGAATATGTGGAAAAACTAATAAACACCCCATCTGGGAATCGTGCCGAAATGTTGCGTAAATTTTTTCTGCGCGAAAACTTTCTGGCGTTTCCAACGGAAATGTTTCGGCGCGAATTTGCCATTAAATTTCCTGAAAATCTTATTGCGATGGGTGATTGCAATTTTCATATTCAGACATTGATGAAGACCAATATAAAGGTTATAGAACAACCGTTAACAATATATAATATGCAAAATATGGATAAGCATGTTTCCACCTGGACCAGTTTTTATGTACATAAAATAGAGGGGGTGTATGTATATTCCAGTTTTTGCAAAATGACAGATTTGGCCTTGTTTTGTGATGTGTTTTCTGGACTGTATGAGGGGTTTGGTATCCCTACATCCCGGGCCATACCATATTTTATCGCGCGTATTTTGCTAGATGATCCCGATAGAGAACTTTTCGGTCTGTGCCTGTTCAGTAAAATTTTTAACAACGATACATATTTACAGTATATTATGAAAAACTTTGATTTTACATATGCTGATTTTTTACGATTACGTCGTGGGCGTGACAAAGCACCAGTAATAGAATACAAAAGGTTGTTTGGGATACCTTTTATCAAAGTAAAGTATGCAAAGGGATGTACCAAGAAATACTTTCTTGGGATTCAATATTCGGTAAGCAAACCTAAACAATAGGGGGATGATATGTTAAGCATTATTATCAAACTAAAATCGCGCTTAATCAGAAATGCCAAGACGCGACATCGCTATAAATATATTCAGATGGCAAAACTGGTGACACGGCGTGTGTCGCGTGCCAAATGGGGTGTTTCTTATTCTGTATTTGATGGCGAAGAATTACTAGAAGCGTCCATAAAATCTATTCGCGACAGTGTTGATTATGTTAATGTTGTTTATCAGCGTCATTCTTGGTATGGAAATCCCGCAGATAAAGGGTTGTTGCCGTTATTAACCCGGTTACAAAAATCCGGTTTGATAGACGAATTGATTGAATATGTTCCGAATTATGATTTAAGTCCCGGTCGTCAAGAACGTCAAAAGCGTAACATTGGCTTAAAATACGCAAAAAGAAGACAAGTAAATTATTTTATGACAATGGATTGCGATGAATTCTATATGGCGCCAGATATTGCACGCGCCAAACGCGAAATAATTCGTCGTAAAATAACGCACAGTTTTTGTGATATTGCAAATTATGGGATTAAACCAACCGAGCGTTTTCTCGGTGGCACGGTTAACTATGTTCAATTCTTTTCAAAGGTTTGTCTGTTTTCAAAATTAGCCAAGAAAAATAAACGTAATATCACCTTGGTTGATCCAACACGTCAAATGTCCGGCTGCTGGGGACAGCGTCATTGGTTTTTGACAAATATTCAAATGCACCATATGTCTCAGTGCAGAAAAAATTTATACGCAAAATATGAAAATTCCAGTGCAAAGTACGTTACATCAAAACGCAAGAAGGTGACGCCACAAATAACACGTGTTTCTGTGCCGGATTATTTTGGTTTGATGCCATTGACAGAAAAATGGAAAAAATAATATCAATGAACTATGTTGATGCGCATTGTCATTTGAATGTGGACGAATTGCCCACCGATATTGCGGTGGCGATAACCAACGCCACGCACCCCGCCGATTGGTCTCGGGTCGCACACCACGACGGGCGGGGCGGTGTTTATGGTGCGGTTGGTGTGCACCCGTGGCGCGTTGCGAACCTGCCCGATGATTGGGCGGAAAAAATGCGCGAATTGTTGTTATCAAATCCAAATTTAATGATTGGGGAAATTGGTCTGGATAAAAATCATCCCGATATGGGAACTCAGGTGGATGTTTTTATCACACAATTACAAATGGCGGCGACGTTAGGGCGGGTTGCGCATATCCACTGTGTGGGTGCGTGGGACCGCTTATTGGACGCGTTGCGTGCCACTGTGCCACCGGCAATTGTCTTGCACGGGACGGCCACGTCGCCGGAAATGATACGTGCATTACTAAAATATAATGTATATTTTTCATTTGGGCGGGCGATTTGTAATCCCGCACACGCACGTGCACACAAGGCTTTACAAGCCACGCCGCAAAACCGAATATTGTCGGAATCTGATTCTGATAACCCGATGAATGTTGTCGGCGTTGTACAGAAAATGTCTGAAATTTTGAACCGCCCCCTTGCAGAGATAAAAAATACGATTTACAATAATGCTATGGGTTTATTGAAAAATGGACAGATTGCATAGAACACGTTTATTGTTTGGTGATGCAGGCATTGAAAAACTGCGTGCGGCAACCGTAATGGTTGTGGGCTGTGGCGCGGTTGGTTCCTTTGCGATAGAGGCTCTGGCCCGCACCGGCATCGGTCATATTATCGTTGTGGATTTTGACAGTGTGGATGAATCTAATATCAATCGCCAGTTGTTTGCACTGGATTCAACCATTGGTGTGGCAAAGGTGGATGTGGCATGCGCCCGTATCCACGATATAAATCCCGACACACGCGTTACCGCATATAATATGTTCTGGGATGAAAATACAGACCTGGATGTGCGCCCAGACTTTGTAATTGATGCGATTGATACTGTCCCGTCCAAGGTTGCGCTTTATAAATGGTGCGCATCGCATAATGTCCCATTCGTTTCCAGTATGGGTGCGGCCCTTAAAATGGATGTGACGCAAATAAAGATTGCCCCAATATCCCGAACGACGGTGTGTCCATTGGCGGGCCGGGTTCGTCGTGCGACGCGTGAATTGGATTTGCCAGACTTTCCGGTTGTGTTTTCAACCGAACGCCCCGCGCCTGTATCTGGACACGCCAAGAATATGGGCTCTAACGTGACGGTGACGGGAACTTTTGGATTGATGCTGGCCAATTTTGTAATTAAAAAACTGCTTTCATAAAATACGGCAATTTGTAACTGTAAATATGCGGATAAGTAGCCTAGGGAACCTTTTCCTAAATGCCGTATTGCGATTGCGCGCGCCATAAAAAAAGTTTATAATAGTCTTGTCTTGTACCCAAGACATAACAAAGGAGAGAAAACAGATGAGAGGACTAACAAGCTATGTTTTAATGCCATTGACATTTATCGGTGCCCTGAACTGGGGTCTGGTTGGTATCTTTGGTTTTGACTTGGTTGCGTTTTTGTTTGGGCCCGCCACATTGGCCAGTAACATTGTCTATGCGATAATTGGTATTGCGGCATTGATATGGCTGATATGGATGTTCGTTGACCGTCCGACACGCAACGACCGCTAATGATTTATTGCGGTTATATTACAATTAGTTTCATGTCCACGCCCCCAGAATTCGGGGCGTTTTTTTTACAAATGTATAGTTGGATTTTATGGTGCGGGTAAGGAGACTCGAACTCCTATGGGTTGCCCCACTGGAACCTAAATCCAGCGCGTCTACCAATTTCGCCATACCCGCCTGTGGCGGGTATGGTGGCACTTCGTAGTCGCCATACCCGCGTTCCGTGTGTGGTCTGGGCCGTTAATTCACATAAAAAAAACACAGTTTTTACATTCTATGATAATTTTTACTTGATTTCCAGTAAAATTTAACCTAAAATCAGGCGCAGAATAATTAAAAGGTAACCAAAATGGCATCTAAAAAAGGCAGTAAAGAAGTTGTAAAGCTGGAAAACAAAGAAACTGGCTTCTTTTATACAACTACTAAAAATACCAAGTCTGAAAGAACGGCTGGCAAAATGAAATTCCGCAAATATGATCCGAAATTGCGCAAGCATGTCGTATTTACCGAAGCGAAAATGCCTCACTAATGGCAAATGGTATTTCAAAAAATCCCCCAATTGGGGGATTTTTTATTACATTGCGCACGCGTCGCTAAATTCATATGTGCCAGAAACGCCTGTATAGGACACGCCCGCCGGCGCATACATTATGCAATTTGCTGCGGGATTTGATGTCAAACACGAATTTGCCGTTCCCGCCGAAACTGTATCCGATGGGCACGTTGTCGCAACAGATATTGCGGGTGCATTGACGGAAATATATCCCGCCGGACACTCTGTTGATGGCGTGGCGGCACTTGCGACAAATGGAACGCAAATAAATAAGAAACCTATTTTTTTCATCAGTTTTCCTCTAAGTTATTTAAAAATTTTAGCACTGTACTGGCATAGCCTTCGCCTTCGTCGCCATATGATACACATCCTTGTGCGCATAAAGCATTTGTAGTGACATCGGTCAATCCAAGTACGTCGGGACTTAAGTCCAGATACTGATGAGAGGCGGGTCTTATCCATTTGGACAAAACGGGATATATCATTTTGCAATAACAATAAACTCTTTCCGTAGCGATGCTGCCATCAGAGTCTAAATCATCTGCCACATCGCCAACATCTGATAGAGAAAATGTTGCAATCCCCCGATATTTTACGCCGTTGCATTTTACCCACCAATTCATACCATCAGGCATCTCCTCGGTTCCTTCATCACAAACCTCCCAATTATCCATTGTTGGTTTGAATACACACTGTTGCACTGCAAATGCTGGGGCGGTCATCATTGCCCCAACCGCGGTTAAGGTTAAAAGTTTTTTCATCTGTATCGCTCCCTTCTTTGTTTTATTCGCGAAAAAACAAAAACCACTGCGTAAAACGAGTGGTCAGGAGGTTCGAAACAATCCTTAGAATTGTGTGCTTATTCAATATATTCACAACCCTCCTGACGCTAAAACAGTCAGGAGTTTTCTTTTATGTCCGATATTTTCACCAGACACTAAGGAACGGGTTTCGACACCCCATTACAACCATCGGTTATAACACCTGCATTATAACGTATTGTTTTTGTTTGTGCAATTGCTTAGATAAATAAAAGTTTAGTGGTTATCATTACGCGTTATGTGATATAATTCCCATTGCGGAAAACAAAGGAATGGAAAAATGCTGCTTGATTTGATTTTATTAGTTATTGGTTTCGTCTTGCTGATAAAGGGGGCGGATTATTTCGTTGATGGTGCGTCCAGTTTGGCAACCCGCCTGTGTATTCCGCCAATTATTATCGGCTTAACCGTCGTTGCAATGGGAACCAGTGCGCCCGAGGCCGCCGTCAGCATATCATCCGCATTGCACGGTTCAAATTCGATTGCGATTGGGAATGTTTTGGGGTCTAATATCGCAAATATATTTCTTATTTTAGGTGTGACATCGATAATAACAACCCTGACGGTCCAGAAAAATACGGTTCGTTATGAAATTCCATTCGTGGCCTTGATTACAATATTATTATGTTGGATGGGGGCTCGGTATGGTATGATTTCGCGTGTGGGGGCGGGGTGCCTGTTGGGATTGTTTGCGGCGTTTTTAATCTATCTGTATGTTATATCACGCAATACCGAATGCGACATAGATGCCCCAAAGGCACTAAGTGCAACAAAAATTACATTGTTTATTGTGTTGGGGTTAATTGCCCTGGTCTGGGGCAGTAATTTAACCGTTGAATCCGCCGTATCTATTGCGCGATATATCGGCGTGTCTGAACGTGTCATTGGATTAACTATTATTGCCATCGGGACCAGTTTACCAGAACTGGTAACCAGTGTTATTGCCGCCCGCAAGGGGGAATCAGACATTGCCATTGGTAATATTGTGGGTTCAAATATCTTTAATATTTTGTTTGTGCTGGGGATTGCGGGTGTAATTTTACCAATTCCATTTAACCCGGCGTTTTTATTTGATGGCCTGCTTGCGGTCCTGGCGGTTGTGTTATTGTTTTTGTTCACCTGGGGCAAAAAAAGCCTAACGCGTTGGCCGGGAATGTTATTTGTTTTAATCTATATTGTGTATTTAATTTGGTTAATTCTGGATAAATAAAAAAAGCGCCCCATCTGGGGCGTTTTTGTTAATTGCATACGACAACATATGGTGGCTTTGATTTTTCAGTGTTTATTCCCGTTTCGCCACAATCTTTACAGTTAAAGCGTCTGTTTCGGGAATATTCCCCCCCTAATGGTACATTGATTCCATCGATTCCAGATTGATTTACATATTCACGATTTGGAAAACCAAAGAACAATGCACGTGTTGGCCCCCCGCATTCGGATACATTCCCATTATAGCATCGTGGGTCTGTGATTTTTGTTTCGTCTGGAACACACCGTGCAATACAGGTTTCATTATCCACAATCATTTTTTCGCAATCCGTACACGATGTTTGTGGTGCGCGCAATGTTGCGCCCGCCACGCCATAGGCCGCATTGTACCGAATGTGTTCGCATTTTTTTATTGTCTGTATATTGGATGGATCACCCACGCATTCCCATTCCAGTGTATTATAGTTTAATTGTGCAACCATTTTGTCCGGGCAACTTTTTTCTGGGAACGGGCTTATGCATTCCCAAACACTGTCGACCATAACGGCGCTTTGATTATTCGCGCACAGTGGTTTGCGGGATTCGTCCGGTACGCATTCCATCAAATCAGAATCCCACACCATATCCCCGCCACAGTTTGTTTTTGTGTTATAACCCGTACATTGCCAACGGCCAAAGCGATAAATCTTGACCGTGCCGACGGGACAGGTGATGTCTTCGGTAATATTGACCGCAATTTCGGTTAATGTATCTGGTATTTCGTATTGTGTTAAGTACACCAACTGTCCCGGTGTTAATTCCATTTTTTCTATGATAGATTTTGGTACAATTCGTTTCGTACTGGTCCCGCCAGACATAATCACGTTGTCATTAAATATTCCAAAAGTGCCCGCATCATTAAATTCAGATTCCAGAATTTCCATCATACCGTTATATTGTGCATCGTTAATTGGTGCGGTTGCGGTGACGATGTAACTGAATGCGGGTTTCTTGTTTCGTACAATTTCGCATTTGGTTATTCCCAATTTGGAATCCAGGCATATAAATTGGCTGATGATATTATTTTGTTGAACACACACGTCTTCGAAAGTTGTTCCCTTTATCTGGGCGTTGTGAACGGCGGCGGCGCACTGTGCAATCATTCGCAGGTCTGATTTTTCAATCGCATATTCTGTTTCGTGTTCTTGGATTTTCTGGCTGGGGCTGTCGATTATGTAATAGCCCGCCATAAACAAAGCCACCAAAATCATAATAAAAATATTCATCATTCTCCCTTGCGATTTATTAAAAGTGTAGCTAATATAAGTATAAACTGCAACAGGGAAGTTTATTTATGAAAAAAATAATTTTATTGTTATTGGTACTGGCGGGATGCGGCTTTACGCCTATGTATGTTGGTCGTGATTCTGATATTTATGTTGCGCCAATTCGCGGTATCAATGGGATTGAATTGCGCAATGCCCTGAATGCTAAATTTGGTGGTGCGCGCGATACAAATGCAAAATATACATTAAAGATAAATTTGGGCGAACCAATTACCCAGTACAAGGCACTGGAATCAACCGGTGACGCTACCTGGCAGGAAATATCTATGTCTGCATCATATTCATTAACGGATACCGCGACGGGCGCGGTTTTGGCAACGGGAACCGAACGTGCATCTGAATCATATACTTTTGTGCGATATCTGGTTGCGTCAAATGCGTCATACAATAATGCGGTTAAGAACTCGTTAACGGTATTGGCTGAAAAGATTGGCACGCGTGCAATTACCGCAACACATACAAAAAATACTGATAAAAAATAATGAAATGGAAAGACGCTGATTTTAATTCTGGCATAGAATCCGTTCGCGCGGTGTTGATATATGGTCCCGACGCCGGCCAGGTTGATGAATACTGTGACCGTGCGATTGCAAAATTGGAAATTGAAAAAGACAACCTGTTTGCGCTGGATTCCGATGAGTTGCGTGAAAAACAGGATGCGCTTTTCGCGGAAAGTTGTACCCCGTCTATGTTTGGTGGTCGCAAAATGGTTCTGGTTTCGAATGCGGGTGACGCATCGGCCAAGCAAATTGCAGAATTGATAGCGCACCCCGGCCTGTGTGCGACGGTAATTGTGACGGGGGGTGACCTGCGCAGTGGTGGTGGCCTGCGGTCGTTATTCGAAGGGGGCGAAAACCTGGGGGCTTTGGCGTGCTATACCGATGATGCGCGAACCCTGGAACCGTTAATTAGAAATGAATTGGCGGCGGCGGGTATTGGGCGTATTCACCCCGATGCAATGGCATATATGACGGCGCACCTGGGGGGGGATCGCGGAATCACACGTGGTTTTTTAACCAAAATCGCCCTTTATGTAAATGACAAAAAGACCGTTGACTTAGACGATGTGGAAAAATGTTTGCCGGATTCTGCGGCGGCGGATATGGATGATTTTTTATATTCGCTGACGGCGGGACATATTGCCCAGACGATGACGGCATTGGACCGATTGTTGTACGATAACGCGGAACCAAATATGTTGGTTCGTATGTTGGACGGTCATTTCAAGAAATTATTAACCGCGGTCGTTGATGGCCAGTTGCCACGTTTGTTCTGGAAGGTGGCGGAAAAGTTTAATAATGCGGTAAAGATTTGGCCCGCGGCCGAGATTACAAATGTTTTGATACGCCTAAATGAACTGGAAAAGCAATTACGTACCACCGGTATGCCGGGCGAGGTTTTATTACGTGACTTTGCCTTGAAATTGTCTGTGCGTGCGGCACGACTTGCAATAAAAAGAAGGAATTGATTAAAATGTTAGCATCTGTTTATGCCCCAAAGGATTTTAAGCGTCTGCGCGTGGTCGGTGACCTGGTTGCGCGTTGTTTTGATTTTATTTCACCACATATTCGGGCGGGCATTTCCACCGGTGAAATCGATCGTATGGTGGCCGAATTTTTAAAAGAAAATGGTGCGCGTTCATCTGATTTGGGGTACCAGGGGTATCCAAAGCATATTTGTACATCTGTTAACGATGTTATTGTGCACGGCATCCCCAGTGACGATGTAATTTTAAAAGATGGTGATATTGTAAATGTTGACCTGACGGCTGAATTCAAGGGCTTTCACGGCGATGCATCGCGTATGTTTATGATTGGAAATGTGTCGCCCACGGCGCGCAAATTGGTTAATGTATGCCAAGATGCCTTGAACGCGGCAATTTCAATCTGCGGCCCCGGTGTTCCGCTGTCTGAAATTGGTCGCGTAATAGAAGAGGTTGTAACCCCACACGGCTTTTCAATATCGCGTGATTTTGTTGGTCACGGCATCGGCAAGGTTATGCACGATGACCCACAAATATATCACTTTTATGATAAGCGCTGGGATAAAGTAAAGATGGTGCCGGGCTTGGTATTTACGATAGAGCCAATGATTAACACGGGCCGTCCCGAATGCAAGATTGACGATGATGGCTGGACCGCGCGTACGGTTGATGGCGGTTTATCGGCCCAATGGGAACACACAATCGGTATTACCGAAGATGGCGCAATAATATTTACTGAAAAAATGGTCTAGGGATACATAATGCCAAAGTCTGATCCATTGATGCGTGCGGGACACCGCGAACGTCTGCGCAAGAAATTCGAGGCCGGCAAAACCAGTGACGCCGAAGAGATGGAATTGCTTTTGACATATGTTATTCGTCGTCGTGATGTTCGTGTCCCGTCACGAAAGTTGACGGAAAAGTTTGATACCGCATATAATGCAATGATTGCAAATCCAGATGATATTAAATCTGTGCCCGGTGTGGGTGATGCGGTTGCGACATTCTTTAAATTATTGCACAGTATTGTGGCACGGGGATATTACGAACGGGACAAGAAAGAATCTGTTTTTATGACGATGGACAGTTTAAAAGACTATTGTCGTATGCACTTGGCAAATAAACCCACCGAAGAAATGCGTGTCATGTATCTTGATACCAAGGGGCGTGTTCTATGCGAAGAAATAAATGATATCGGTACGGCAAATCAATCTAATGTTTATCCGGATAAAATCTTGGCGCGCGCATTGCTTACCGGTGCGGCCAGTGTTGTATTATTTCATAATCATCCGGTTGGTACCTGTGACGCATCAGAAGCAGACAGAGATATGACACTGGATCTGGGAAAAATGTTGTTACAGCATAAAATACGTATTTACGATCATCTGATTATTGATAATTTTGGACAGATATACAGTATGCGCACGGCTGCGCATATGTTGGAACTGGATTTGGAAGAGGCCAGAATGGCCCTAAAACAAATCTGAAACGTCGCACACCTGGCTCAGTTTTGTTGCGCCGCCCTGAATCATTTTATTGGTGTTTAGCGTGTATTCGGTTTTTGTTGCGACCGACGGTGTGTCCCACGTATCAACAAACGGGCGCGAGATTATTGTTGCACCAAACACCGGGGTGAAATGAAACTGAATCAATCGCAACGCACAATCGGCACCGTGCGTTGTTCTGAAACCTTTTGGGGTGATATCGTTAAATATTCCGTTATTATTCATTTCAATTTTGTATTCGTCATAGTCGTGCGCATTCCCGGTTGCCACGTGCGTACGTGTAATTCGGTCCATATGTCCATCATTGTTAATGTCGCGATTAAATTCGGCGACGCTTTCGATGCCTGCGCCAAATTCATCCAATGTGCCACGTATTACGGCATCGGGTGCCCCCAATCCATCCGAAAATTCACCACCGGGTTTGATGGCGCTTGGTGCGCGTTTTGATATAGTTGGTGTTTCAAAGGCGGTTGTTGTACCCGACTTGCTAAAATCGCCCTTTAGCATCATAAACATCAGTGCGCATATCGCCGCCAGCATTAAAATCAATAATACATTAACCAGTGTTCCACCACGCTGAGATTTCATTTTTTATTCCTTTATATCTGTTCTACACGTCCCGGTTTCCAGCCTTCGATTTGTCGAATGGCGCCAACTACTTTGTCCAGTTCCGCATCACTTAAATCCGAAATGCGCCGATTTATAGACAGGCCCGTCAGACGTTCAATACTGCGCTGATATGCGACTGTGTTGTTTTCCGATGGGGGTGCATATCGACTGACTGCGTTTGCTATTGTCAGGTTGTTGTAAGATCTGCCACGCAACAACTGTTTTACCGCGCGTTGTCCCGTTTGTTCATCTGGGAATACGGCGAATCCGCCGGCCTCGCCGATGGCGCCGGCACGACGTGAAAAATCAGACATACGGATGTTGCCCGGGTTGTTATTGCGCCACGCGCGTGTTCCACCAACGTGTTTGTATTGGGTATTGTCGGCGGCCACAAATATAACGTCCTTGCCGGATTGTATTGCGCGTACCGGCGTCATATTTTGCGCGGTCGCATTTTGAATAGGTGTTGCATAGTGTTCAATATTATCAGGTTTTGTTGTGGGAACGTCAATATCGCCCGGCACGCCCGCCGATGCCAACGGCGCTTCTGAATATGGTGTTGCCACGATATTTACACCGGAATCATAGATATCTAATTCCTCGTACAGTTGGAATTCATCGTATTTTTTCATTTGTTTCTTGCGCAGGTCCAACAGCGCATTTACCGTATCCAACGGTACAGCAATCGTCTTGCACCCCCGGCCAATTAAATCACCACCATATATTGTATTAACAAAAACCGGAATCGCGCATATTGTCCCCAGTATCAATATTAAATTTTTAACATTGTTTACTATGGACATCGTCTGTGCATTTTTTGATCCGCGTATCATCGCCCACGCCCAGCCCGCCAAAAGTATCCCGACAATAAAAATCAGAATTGTCCACGCGTATTCAAAAAAAGTTTGGAAACTGCGAACGACACAGCCAGGATCTTCCATATATATATTGATATCATCCACCGCCAGGTTTCGAAAACCCGAATTGTTCAGCAGTCTAAGTATCGTTTCGTTGTCCATTCACGTGCATGCGTTTTTATTTTTGCCCCGCCACACCGGTAAAGAATCCCGGTATTGAAAAGTCTTCGTCGTTTGCGGCAATTCCGGCCCACCCAAACAGGTCGCCCATCAAACCATTGTCGTCCCGTTTCGCCTTTTTAAACGGCAAGATATTTTTTAATTTCCCAATTTTACCATTCCCTGATGGTTTCGGAGATTCCGGAATTTTATCCTGGGTCTGGGCAAATTCATTGGCCAGTTGCGCCAACGTTGCATCGGTGTCCGCCATATCATCGGTCATAGAAACGGAAAAATCGTCATTGTTTGCATCTGATATCTCTTCTTCGGGGGTGGCGTTTGTGTCCGGTTCCACATCCGATATAATATCTTCGCCCAATGGCGTCATCGATTCCAGTAATTCTTCCAGTGTCTTTTCGTGCTCTACGACGGGCGCATCGTCTGTGACAACATCGTCAATTGATACGGTCAATGCGTCAATGCTTTCCGCAACATCTGGTTCAGGTTCGGATATGGGGGCGGTTGCATCCATTGCCGGGGCAACCTCTGGTTCATCGACGGATGTGTCGGCTTTGTCATTTGCGGACAATATAGATAATATTGGAATTATTTTGTCGGATTCTGCCTCTGCGGTGATTTCGGGTGCTTCTTCAACAACTGGTTCAACAACTGTTTCTTCTGGAATAATTTCTGGGATTGATTCTGGCTCTTGTACCGCATCTGTCTCGGGTTCAACGGTGTCAATTATTTCTGGGGTGGGTTCTTCGATTGTTTGGGTGATTTGTGTTTCTGTTATTACCTGTGTCGTGTTTGTTGCGACATTTGTCAATGCATCGTCAGCATCAACCGGAACGCCAAATAACACTGTATCCGCCCCCAGTCCCAACGCACCGCGCACTTCTTCAAAAGCAGCACGAATCTGGGCCATTTCGAACACTTCATTACCAGAGATATAGATTATTTTTGTTTTCATCGAATTCAATCCCCCACAAATTACCCATACATTATATCACATTTTAGGGTTGAACGCATATAAAAAATGTCTTACACTGAGATTATGGCTGATATAAAACAACAGATTTTTCAAGAACTGGCCTCATTAGAAGAGGCGGCGGCCCGCCTGCGTGGCACCGCGGTTGCGGCCGGTAAACAAACGGATCTAGAGGTGGCAATTTTAACCGAACAGGTAAAAAACCTGCGTGATAAAAACGCCCGTGCCACCGATATGATTGATAAATCCATAGATATATTAAAGAAGTTAGTATGAGTGTAGTTACCATTCCAATCGTTAACAAGAACTATCCTATGGGCTGCGAAGACGGGCAAGAGGCACGTCTTATCGATTTGGGTAAAATGGTTGATGCCCGTGCCCGCCAGATTTTGGATAAAATCGGACCCTTGCCGGAAAGCGCACTGTTGGCGACGTTGTGTATCGTTATGGCGGATGAATTGCGGTCCAAGACAAACACCACCCCAAGTGTGACCGATGCAGACCTTAAAGAAATCTTGGCGCGCATTCGTGAAATCAAACATAAAATAGCCCAGTAAAAAATAATTGCCCGTAAAAAAATTCGGGCATTTTTTCTGTTGTTATTTTTTTTCAAATGTTCTAAATTTTGGGTACTATGGTAAAAGAAATTATCGAAAGAATTGATTCTCAGCAATTATCAGACGCATTGTCTGAACGCTATTTGTCATATGCGGTCAGTACGATTGTATCCCGTGCATTACCCGATGTTCGTGACGGGTTAAAGCCGGTACATCGCCGTATTTTGTATTCTATGTTGCGCCAGAAATTATCCCCATCGGCCGCATTTCGTAAATGCGCAACGGTCGTTGGTGATGTGTTGGGTCATTATCACCCCCACGGGGACAGTTCGGTTTATGATGCGATGGTTCGCCTGGCCCAGGATTTCTCTGTACGCTATCCATTGATTGATGGTCAGGGTAACTTTGGTAACATTGACGGTGACCCCCAGGCGGCGTATCGTTACACTGAATCCAAGATGACCGATGCCGCAATGTTGATTATGGAGGGTCTGGACGAAGACAGTGTCGATATGATGCCGAATTTTGACGGCACGACAATGGAACCGGTTGTTATGCCGGGGGCGTTTCCGAATTTACTGGCAAACGGTGGTATGGGGATTGCGGTTGGTATGGCGACAAATATCCCAACCCACAACGTGGCCGAGGTTTGCGATGCCTTGAACCTGGTGGTCGATAAACCAGATGCCACCACCGCCCAAATTATGAAGAAAATGGTTGGTCCCGATTTTCCAACCGGTGGTATTCTGATTGATTCTTTTGAAACGATTGTCAAAAATTATGATACCGGCCGTGGTGCGTTTCGTGTTCGTGCGCGCTGGGCGGTCGAAGAATTGGAACGTGGCACGTACCAGGTTGTAATCACTGAAATCCCATACGGTATTGTGAAATCTAAATTGGTTGAACAAATCGGGGCGTTAATTGACGGTAAAAAGTTGCCATTGGTTGATGATATTATTGATGAATCTACGACCGATGTCCGCATTGTTATTACACCAAAGTCCAAGAATATCCCGGCGGACAAAATGATGGCGCATTTGTTTGCAATGACGGATTTGGAATCACGCTTTAACATGAACTTTAACGTGATTGATTCCAATGGTGCGCCCCGTGTTATGCCAATTGGTGACGTTTTGCGCGAATTTATCGCACACCAGAAAAGTGTTCTTTTGCGTCGTACAACGTGGCGACTGAACAATATTGCGCGCCGTCTGGAAATCTTGGGCGGATTGCTGGTTGTGTATTTGAATCTGGACCGTGTTATTGAGATTATCCGAACCGAAGACGATGCCAAGGCGGTTTTGATTGCAGAATTCAACCTGACCGATATTCAGGTAGAGGCGATTTTAAACACGCGCCTGCGTTCATTGCGCAAACTGGAAGAAATGGAAATCAAACGCGAAGACGCCGCCCTGCGCGAAGAACAGCGTCAACTGCAAGAATTGATGGCCAGTCCAGATATGCAAAACGAACAATTAAAGGCCTGGTTCACAGATATTAAAAAGCGTTATGATAAAAAGACCGCATTGGGGCGTCGTCGTACGACTTGGGCGGAACAAACCGAAGAGGTTGTCGTTGACGCGGACGAATTTATTGAAAAAGAACCATTAACAATAATTTTGTCGACGATGGCTTGGATTCGCGCGGCCAAGGGGCACCTGGATTTGAATGCGCTGGATATGAAATTCAAAGAGGGCGATGAATTACAGTTTGCGTTCCATGCGATGTCAACGGATAAAATCAATCTGTTTGCATCTGGCGGTAAAATGTTTACGTTGCCGGCGAATGAATTACCGTCCGCACGTGGTTTTGGTGAATCTGTGCGAATGATGGCGGATATTGGTGCGGATGAAACAATTGTGCGCGCATTTGTACTGGATACCAGGGCGAAATACCTGGTTGTGGGACGTCACGGTGTTGGCTTTGTTGTGTCGGGTGAAAACTGCCTGGCCCAGACCCGCAATGGAAAACAGGTTATGAACGTCGATGCGAAAAATCCGGCGATTATGTGCGTGCCGGTTTCGGGTGATATGGTTGCAATGTCGGGTTCGAATGATAAATTGCTGATATTTGCGACATCTGAAATCCCAGAAATGTCCCGTGGCAAGGGGGTAATCTTGCAGAAATATAATGCCGAACGCACCTATGTGTTGGACGTTATGTTCTTTGATGCCTGTGATGGCTTTGGCTGGACAACGGGTCGCGGTACAACACGGCTCGAAGATTGGAAACCGTGGGTTGCGCGTCGCGCGTCCCAGGGTCGAACAATCCCGGTCGGTTTCCCACGCAGTGGTAAATTTGGAAAATAAAATAATCCCGCGTTTGCGGGATTTTTTTAATAAACCGGATATTCGCGGGGATAGTTTGGGTTTGGGTGTTGCAGTGCGGATTTAACCCCACATCCGGCGATTATCACAGAAATCACAAATAAGATAAATATCGTTTTCTTCATACCTTAAATTATATATCGCCGGGGCAGGGGTGTCAATTTTTTATATATGCGATTAAATTCTTGGGAATTTTATGATATAATATACCGAACCCGTTCAGAGAGAGAATATAGATGTCGTCGTCCAAACTGTCGCGTGATTTGCGATTGTTGCTTGTTTTTTCTGCATTGCGCAATGTCACAGACCTGTTTTTGGGGACATTTTTAATCTCGTTCATTATGCGCCTTTCCCCGAACGAGATTTTGTCTGTTTCAATGTACAAGTTGTTTGAATACGCGGCAACGTCTGCGGGATTTTTTATGTTTGCGCATTGGTGCAAACGCTATAACAAGGTTTCTGTATTCGCATTGAACCAGGTGCCAAAAATTGCACTGTTGCTTGCGATTATCTTGTTGGGTGATGATGTTGCTAAATATGTTATTCCGCTGGGGGTGCTGTATGGGATTGGCGCGGCAATGTACCATTTACCGATGAATTTGATGGTCGGTGAAAAAAGTACCCGTGAAACAGTTGGTCTTTATATGGGTGCAAAAACCGCCACCAACTACGCGGTCAAGGTTGTCGTACCTGTTGTCTTGGGGTTCTTTATTGATACCGGCTCATATACATCGGTTGCATATGTTTTGCTGGGGCTGTCTGTGCTGGAATTGTTTTTGATGGCGTTTTTGTCGCCATCGCGTCATCGTACGCGCCGGCCATTGGATTTTGGTGGCTTTTTCCGTTGTATGATGCGATTTTCGGTTGTTCGCACCCTTTTTGCGATGGAAATAATGCGTGGTTTTGGTATGGGCCTGTTAACGTCTGTAATAACGATGTATACGGTATTTATGTTCAAAACTGATTTGAATCTGGGGATATTTACAACACTGTTTTCTGTGTTTTCAATACTTACATCGTGGCTGTTGGGGCGTTTTGGGCGGCCGCGGTATTATGTGTATATAATATTGGTTGCGATGTTTATAAGTGCGCTTGGGATTTCGTTATTTGTGTGGCGCACGACACCGATAACATTTCTGGGGTATAATCTGGTTTATGCGACGGCAATTGTTGCCCTGGACCAGTTGTGTTCCGTTAACACGTTTAAGTTATCTAATTCGAAATGTATAACCGCAAACCATAAAATAGAATATTTTGTGTTTCGTGACTTTGCGTTGTTTATTGGTCGTTGGATTGGGTATACGGGCCTAATGTATATCGGCGTGTTTGGTGGGTATGCCTGGTTACGTTGGTATTTGGTCGTTATTACGTTGTCGATTATATTAGCGGGTGGATTTACAATGCAGATGTTACCATACTTTAAAAAAGGTAAATAAACACCGCCCAAAAGGTCGGTTTGAATTTTTGGCAGGGCCATCTGTGCAATTCACGAGTTGATTTTATGCGTGAAATTTTGTTGTTTGGGAAAGATGTTAAGGTGTTTTTGGATAGATATGTCAAAAAATAGTTTGAAATTCCTATGCGTGTTGATACCATGCGTATCATGGAAATATTTGTAGTTGTTTTAATTATAGGACTGTTTGGTTTATTTATTAAATCAATTGGTAGTGCTGCTGGAAAAAGTTATACTATAAATATCTGGCCCAAAAGATATGATGAAAGATTAAATGAAATAACATCCGAAGAACGCGGAACTTGGTCAGAACGAAAACTGATTAGCGCTTTACTTGATTATGGTATTCCACCCAAGGCAATATTTCATGATTTATATGTAAAAAATGGAAAGTACGGTTTTTCGCAGATAGACGTTGTTGTCGCGACAAAAGTGGGTTTGATTGTCTTTGAAGTAAAAGATTATTCTGGTTGGATTTTTGGTAAGGGGCATCAAAATCAGTGGACTCAGAGTTTCTATGACAAATATAACCACGAAAAACATACATATCGTTTTTATAATCCTGTGTTGCAAAATGAAGCGCATGTCAAAGTTTTACAAAAACAATCCAAACAATTCGCAAGCTTACCGTTTTATTCTGTGGTTGTTTTTTATGGTGACAGTGAATTAAGAGATATTAGTTTTATACCAAATGGAACGTTTGTTGTAAAGCCACATAGGTTGGGTGATGTGTTAGATGTCATTTTAGATAATGACGATGCAGAATATACAGATAAATACGAAGTTATGCGAATTTTAAAATCTGCCGTTGACAATGGGAATGATACAGATACTCAAACCGAGCACGCAGAAAAAATTAAAGATATGTTGGGAAAAGATAGGGTATTAGATTAATTATTGCAAAAAATAGTGTTGCGGAATATAATCTTCCAAAAGAAAGGCTTAAACATGAACAGAATATGTTTACTTTTGGTGTCATTATTTTTATTTGGTTGTACAGGAATGTCCAAAGATGGCGAAATCTGTTTCGAATTCCAAACATTTGAGGTGTTGCAGGGTTTAGAGGGTGGAGCTTTGGCCTATGAATGTCCTTGGTATGAAGAAATGTGCTTTACTAGACCTGTTGTATACTTAACAAGTCCACAAGACGTTGATTATTACGATGAACAAAGTGTGTCGTCATCTTCAACAACGTGTTGGATTCAGGATGGTGTATATAGATACACAAACAAAAATGACATTATGAAAACAGTGCCGAGATTAAAGTTGGTTGAAAAAATGAAAAAATAAAAAAAGGAGACACAATGAAAAAAATATGGGTGTTTATTCTTGGAATCGTTACGGGGATTATTTTGACGATATTGTTTGCCACAGTATCATATATTTCTTCAACTGGTGGCAATTCTGGTTTGAATATGTTTGAAGAGCCTGGCGAATGTCTGATAAGCAGGTCCAGTTTAAAAATATTTCAAGTTTTGGAACCTACAGCAGCATTAGCCATGATAAAAGACGATTTTTCATCAGGGGCATATTTGTTGGTCAATAATGAAGGTAAATCATATTATGATGACCAAGTAATTAAATTGCCGACAGGAAAATGCTTTAAGCAGATTGGTACCTATCAATATCCTACTAAAGATGATAGATTAAAAACAGTACCTGTTGTTCAAATATTGTAGTATAGAATGTAAACTCGCCAAGATGGCGAGTTTTTTATAAAAGTTCGTAAATCGTCAAAACGGGGTTAGTTTTTAACCGCCAACTTACGAACTGGTGAACATATTGAAAATCCAATAAAATCCCGCCCGTTTGGGCGGTTTTTATTTTTGGCAGCCCCAACCGGATTCGAACCGGTGTTCTCGCCTTGAAAGGGCGGTGTCCTAGGCCTCTAGACGATGGGGCCAAAACTGCCGTGTTCATATGAACGCCGACAAATTATACATATATTTTTGCCCCGTGTCAAGTTTTTATTCCGCCGGCGCCGCATTAGCTGCCAGTGGGTCGGATTCAACCATTGTGAACACGATTTCAGTGCCATTATCGGACGTCAGGACCAACGTACCATCGCGCAATTCGTATGTTGTGACCGTTGGCATAAATTGAAAGTATTCGGTTTCGGTCTGCATTGCGCCCGGTTCGCCCATCATCATCGTGGATGCGAATCCGTCAAATTTGATATTGTCGCCGTCGGCGGTGTATGCCCCGTTATAAAGGTTTACAACCTTGCCATTAACGCGCATTTCATCCGGCGCAAAAGACAGGACGATCGTCGCACCCGGCTGGTTCGCGACAAAGTGTTTCCCCTTTAACATATCTGGGTTTTGTGTATTCATATCACAGGCCGCCAATGCCATCGCGCACGCGCCAATTGCGAATAACTTAAATTTCATATATTGCTCCTTTTGCTTCGTATAGAATCATTATAGACCAAAAATCAGAATAATAAATAAGAAAAAACACCGTCGAATGACGGTGTAAATACTGGCGGGATTGACGGGGCTCGAACCCGCGACCTTCTGCGTGACAGGCAGACGCTCTAACCAGCTGAGCTACAACCCCTTAAAGCGTTACGTATGATATATTGTCGGTGGAATAAATGCAAGTACTTTTTTTCAAAAAAATAAAAATCCCCAAACTGGGGATTGTTTAGCGTTCTTTTTGGTCGGTTTGTGTATTTGCTTTGACGAATATCTTTTTAATCGCCGCAAAGAATTTCTTGCGCTTTTCAGCGCGTTTTGCAGACTTTTCCCAGGCGCGTTCCAGCATTTCGTTTTCTTTTTCTTCGGCGCGACGCAGTTTTTCTGCACTGTATTCTTTCATTTCGCGACTCATTTTATCGTCCATTGGTTCGCGATAGTTTGCGTCTGTGATTGTGATGTTATCTTCGTCCATAAGATTCTCCTTTATCAAATTAAACAACCTCTGTAACGGCGCGCAGGGCCCCGTCGCGTGATAATTGAACAACGCGGATTTTCTTTTTCATTTCCGCGATTAAATCTGTGCGATCATATGCCGGCTGGGTGTGCAAGATGCGATCTGCGAATGCGGCGTATGCGGCCTCGGCACTTTCGGCGTGAATAGTGGTATAGAAATGGTCGTGTCCCGTTCCCAACATTTCCCACAAAATAGACGCGTTGTCGGTTGATATTTCCCCGCCAATAATAACGTCCGGGGTCATACGCACAACCAAATCCAGCAATCGTGCATAGTTCATATCATTTGTCTGTTCGGTACGCGATAATACAAAGTGTACGCGATTTTGTTGTGGTACACGTATTTCGCGCGCGTCTTCGACGGTGATAACGCGACTGTTTTTATCTATCAGTGTCAGCATATGGTTTAAAAACGTCGTCTTTCCGGTTGCGGTCGCACCACTAATTAAAATCGGACTGCCGTCATTGATTGCGCTCATCAGTCTTTCGTACGGGTCGTCTGGGCGAACATTTTCGCGTGGTTTAACCTTTAACAACGGACGCCCCCGTTCCAGGTGATAGTTTTCAAAACTGGTTTCCGGTGCGCCACCACCGCGAATATTCATTGCCACCCCGCCGGTGACATCGTTTTCATCGTATTGAACGTTTGGTCCCGCAATGGCGGTAAATCGATGGTTGCCGGGTAATGTTGCGTATACGACCGGCATTCCGTGAATTGGGTCAAATGGACGTTCGTAAATATTTGCAACCGTGTGAATAAGGTCGATTAAATACTGTTTGGATAAAACTTCTGCCTGGTACGACACCCAGGGCACACGCGCCCCGTGCAGGCGCATCCAAACCTCGCCCGCGTGGTTGATTGCGATTTCTTCTACAAACGATGGTTTATAGAATTCTTCCAGTGGACGCAACAAAGATTCTAATACTACATTTGACATTTATGTATATTTTACCATAAATCGTGACTTGAATCAAAAAGGTTTATTTGCTAAAATTAAAAAAAAGAGAGAAAGGACGATGAAAAAAACAATTCTTTTTGCACTGTGTTCTGTGTTGTCGTTGGGCGCGTGTACAACGGGTGATACGCCATACAACGTTGACGATTTTGCAACCGGTGGTGCGGATGCGCCATTGTACAACGAACGGACCAGCACTTTTATGCAGGCGGATAATCAGTTTGCAAACATTGATTCGTATAAACCAAAAACGGCCGCGGAAAAAGAACAAACCGCAAACCGCTGGAATACATCGCGTATGGAAACCCGTTGGCAGGAATATCGTGGCACAATGGTCCGCGTCCAGATTTTGTTGGGTAATTCAGACCTGCGCGAAATGCGTTTACGCCTGATGCAGAATGCGGACGGTATGGATATCAATGGCGACACGCGTACCATATTGGCCGCGGTCGCGGATTATGAAATGAAGCGTGTTTGTGGCCGCAATGCATCCAGCATTGTTATGGTCTATGACAAACCGTCGTTTGATGTGATGCGTCCAACACCTTACTTTGATTACCGGATAGAGGCCGAGGGATCCACAATGCGCGAATATGGGTTCCGCTGTGTCTATAACAACTAAACAAGAACAACAAAACAAAAAAGGAAAGCAAATGAAAAAATTGATGATTGCATTGGGTTTGTGTGGTGTATTGGGTGCCTGTGACAGTAATGCCGGCGCACAAAATGGCGACACGGTTGTAATTAATTTTGCGGGCTATCTGGACGGGGTTCAGTTCCCAGGCGGCACCGCAGAGGGCTTTCCATTAAAATTGGGCAGTGGTCAATTCGTTCCTGGCTTCGAAGAACAATTGGTTGGCGCGGTAAAGGGCGAAGAACGCGATGTTAACATCACATTCCCAACAGAATATGTCCCAGAATTGGCGGGCAAAGATGTCGTGTTCAAGGTGACGGTTGTTGATATTATCGAAGAATAAAGTCAATATCTGATAAAAATCCCCCAATCGGGGGATTTTTTTATTCATTGCTTCGTATTGTCATTGGTTTCAGGGGATTTGCATCCGAATGCCGAAAGATTTCATCACGTGCCATTGTTAACCTTATTTTTGTTTCCTGATATCGGGCCTCGCGCTCGTACGTGCGTTTCAGGCTATAAAATATTTGTTCCATTTGTGAATATGCCAAAAAAATTTCGCTTAATAAATCAGATTGTTTCGGGCGATACATTTCGGCAACCTTGAAATCCGCCTCTAAATCCGCCAGTGTGTCTTCTGTAATATCCATATCGTTTACCCCCATTGTTTATTGTTTATAAAAATAAAAAACCGCATCTGAAAATCAAAAGCGGTTGGAGGTTAAAGACTATTCTAGAAAGATAGTGCTGTTTATTGGATATTCACAGCCCTCCAACCGACGGTTGGAGATTTTTTACGTCATCACAGACGTTCTAGAAAGGGTCTTTACACCCCATACTGAACAAAAACATTCAGTACCCGTCAATTATACCCCACAAAAAATCATATTGCAAATAATTCGATGAATAAAAATTTATCGTGGTATATCTGTTTTTTCCAATTGTGTTGCGTGGGGGAATTTTTTATAATCGACATATGGAAAAAGTACCAGATTTATTTATTATTGCCGAGCATTCAGATTTGCTTAAAAAACTGAACGAATGGGATATTGCGTACCATCAAAATGATGCGCCAATTGTTGATGATGCAACGTATGATGCGGCCAAACATCGCGCCCTGGATATTGAACGTGAATACCCGTCCCTGGCGGTGGCGGGGGCATCCACGCACGTTGGGGCGGCGGTGTCTGATAAATTTACATCTGTATCGCACAGTGTGCCGATGCTGTCCATATCCGATGTGTTTAATGAATCAGATGTGGCGGATTGGTATAACAAGTTGGCCGATAAAAACGTCTTTATTGAATTAAAGGTTGACGGTGTGTCATATTCGGCGCGATATGAGGGGGGAAAATTGGTGCGTGGCCTGACCCGGGGCAGTGGTACCCACGGCGAAGATATTACCGAAAATCTTAAAACCATACCTGATATTCCGCATACCTTGACCGGTGATTTCCCAGATGTTATTGAAATCCGGGGCGAAGTGTATATGACCCGTAATGATTTCTTTGCGTTAAATTCAGACGGTGGTAAAACGTTCGCCAATCCGCGTAATGCGGCGGCGGGTTCGCTGCGGCAACTGAATCCTGCGGTAACGGCGTCGCGCCGGCTAAGTGCGTTTGCATATACCTATGGCGAAATATCATCCCGTAACTTTGCAACCCAATCTGAATATTTTGAAAAATTACAATCCTGGGGGTTCAAGACCACGCGCGCCTGGGCACATCACGCATCCAGTATGGATGAAATTCAGGCGGTGTATAACAAACTGATGCTGATGCGGCCCGACATTCCGTTTGACATAGACGGCCTGGTGATAAAGGTAAATGATATAGATTTACAAGAAAAGATGGGTGCGCGTGCCAATTCCCCCCGGTGGGAGGTTGCATACAAATTCCCCGCCGCGCGTGCCATAACAACCCTGAATGATATTACAATCCAGGTCGGACGTACCGGTGTCTTGACGCCGGTGGCGGAATTAGAACCAATAAACATTGGTGGCGTGGTTGTATCACGGGCGACACTGCATAACGCCGATGAAATCGCGCGTCTGAATGTAAAAATTGGGGACCGTGTTATTGTTCAACGTGCCGGTGATGTTATTCCGCAAATTGTTGGTGTCGCAGAATCTGGGCCCAATGCCACAGACTTTATCTTTCCCGATGTTTGTCCGGTGTGTGGCGCCGCCGTTGTCCAAGATGCCGGTATGGTCGCACGTCGATGCGTAAATACTTTGGGGTGTCCGGCGCAAAGATTGGGCGAATTGGAACACTTTGTGTCGCGTGCCGGTTTTGATATAGAGGGCTTAGGAACGCGTCAACTGGAATTATTTATATCGCGTGGCTGGATTGAAACACCGGCGGACATATTTACGTTAATTGCACGCCACGGTGATGATTTGCGCCGACTGGATGGCTTTGGCGATAAATCCGTGGATAATTTGAACAACGCGATTGAACGTGCGCGTGACATAGAACTGCATAAATTGATATACGCAATTGGCATTCCGGAAATTGGCGCCGTCACGGCCAAGGTATTGGCGCGTGCGTTTGGTGATTTTGATACCTTGCGCGGGGCAGGGGCGTGGAAATTAAAGACCATTGATGGCATTGGCGATGTTATGGCGGATGAAATCGTATCATTCTTTGCCAATCCGAACAATATCGCGGCAATAGATGCGTTGTTGGCACAAATTCGTGTGCGTAATAATGCGATGTCGCCGTCGGATACGACCGGTCCATTGGCGGGCAAGCGTGTTGTGCTAACGGGAACGCTGTCGAAATATACCCGGGATGCGGCGCGCGAGATTTTAGAACGTCTGGGGGCGACCGTAACGGGCAGTGTTTCAAACAAAACAGATATTGTCTTGGCGGGGGCGGATGCGGGGTCTAAATTATCCAAGGCAACCGAATTGGGGATAACAATTTGGGGCGAAGATGATTTTGAAAATGTAATAAATGCATAAAAAAATCCCCCCGGTCGGGGGGATTTTTTAAATCTTAGTGCAACCGATTTGCCAATTTCCCCAGTTCGCTTTGCATTACTGCGCCACGTGTGGAATTAAAGCGTGTAACCATTGCGCGATTGTCCAATGCGTGCTTGAACGCGGCCATTGAATCTGCATCGCTATATGTTGCAACGATTGTGTTAAATGTTTTGTTTTTGATAACAATATTTTTAACAATTGTTTCTTCTTTGTCGGCGAATGTGATTTCCGCTTTGAATTTATCACCAACGGAATAGTGTGCCTTGCCGTATGCATAATCGCGCGTGTTTTTCGTTCCGTCCAAGAATACATCAACACGATGAACGGCGACGTTGTTAATCAATGCTAAGAACTGATCTTTCATATATTTTTCCTTTTACTTACTTTTTTTATCTTGGGACAGGTATTTTAACGAATTTATTACACCTGTCCATAAAAAAATAAAGCGTCGGGTTATAACGACGCCTTATTTATTATTTCTGGTTTTGTTGTTGAGCATCGGTTATCTTTTTAAATGTTTCTTTTGCGGATGCCAGTGCTTCTTGTGATTTTGCTAGCATATCTTCGCGTTTAAACAACGCCGATGTCACGCGAGAAACCAAGAAAGGTTTGGTTATGCGTTCAATAATCTTGCCAGATTTACGGTCAATAACCGTTACAATGCGCGGTCGCGCGTAATTATGTTTATTTTCTGGATCTTGTTTGTTTTCGATTTCCAGTCTGAAATCATCAACATCGTAAATATCTGTTGGCATTGCACGCTTCTTGGATTCTAAATCCTTGCGATGTGTGATTTTTGTTGTGTTGTTAATAACGGCAATAACCTTATTCGCAAATTTACGATCTTTGGCAGGGGCGATAATCAGCGCGTCTGTCAAGACATAAAAGTTATAACGTTTGTCTGCGGCGGTAAAACGTGGTGTAAACGTGATTTTTACCGGCTGTTCCGTTACGATTTGTTCGTTTACTGGTACAGATCCTAAATCTTCCATTTTACTTCTCCGTTGTTAATTCTTTACATATTTAGTATAGACAAATTACAGTAAATGTCAAGTCTTTTTTACCTGTTGCGGGACGATTATTTTAGTGATATATTTTTACCTGTCCAATAAAAAATAACAAAAGGAATATTTAATGTTATTAAAGGGTAAAAAGATTTTAATCACGGGCGTTGCCAACGATTGGTCTATGGCGTGGGCGATTGCCAAACGTGCGTCGGAAATGGGTGCTGAAATCGCGATGCCATACGCGATGCCGGCGTTGGAAAAACGTGTTCGTCCATTGGCGGAATCGATCGGGGCTAAATTTGTTCAGGAATGCAACGTTCAAAACGATGAACAATTGGATGATTTGTTTAATAAGATTGGGGCCGAATGGGGGCACCTGGATGGGATGTTGCACGCGATTGCGTTTTCGGATAAAAATGAATTAACCGGCCGCTATGCCGATACAACACGTGATAATTTCAAGAATACGATGGATATTTCTGTCTATTCATTGGTTGATTTAACGCGTCGCGCATCTAAATTGATGGACAATGGTGGTTCTATTGTGACCCTGACATATTATGGTGGGGAAAAATCCGTGCCAAATTATAACGTAATGGGTGTGGCAAAATCCGCCCTTGACAGCAGTGTTCGTTATCTGGCATCTGATTTGGGGCGCGACGGTATTCGCGTCAATGCAATCAGTGCGGGTCCGATTATGACCCTGGCGTCCAGTGGGGTTGGCGGGTTCAAGGCGATGTTGCGCCTGAATGCGGAACAAACACCATTGCGTCGCAATATGACGCTGGACGACGTTTCGGGTGCGGCAATGTATTTGTTCAGTGACCTGTCATCGGCCGTCACCGGCGAGGTTCATCACGTCGACTGTGGTTATTCCACAACCGGTATGATGCCAAATGAAATGAAAGATATTTTGTTAAAGAATCTTGATAATTAAAAAAAATCCCGCATTTCGCGGGATTTTTTATTCGTCCAATGCGACGATAAATATCCCACGCTTGTCGGCATGTTTTATAACGGCGGGTTTGTTGACGACAAAGCACGTCTTGGTATTTACCACAATCCCACGCAGGTTTGCGTCCGCCACCGCGTTCACCGTATCAACGCCAATCGCCGGGATATCAATGCGTAAGTCCTGGCCGGGTTTCGTCATTTTTGCAAAGACACCACTTTTACGCTTGTGATTTGTGCGCATTTCAACCACACGGTTCAGCATACGTGCCGTTCCCTCGGCGGCCTCGACCGCGATGACCTGTTTATCAACGACGACGGATGCGCCAATATCGGCGGCACCAATGGTGTGTGAAACCTCTATTGCGCGTTCAATGTTCTTTTTGTCGGCGCCGGTTGGTTTTGTCTTGGTTTGTACGCCCGCCGTTTCAAAGGCCAATTCTGGGGCCAAATCTTGGGCCGCGACAATTTCAAATCCCTGTTTTTCCAGAACGCTATTTAATGCAACCGCCATAGAATCATACCCCCGTTGATTTTTTAATATTTTTAACAATGTCCAAAATGTCCACCAGTCTGGTCGAATGTCCGAAAAATTCGGATGCCCCAGCGCCCCAACCATCGTAATTTTTTTGATGCCGCGGCGTTTAAATTCGCGTATGGCGCGCCCGCTGCCCCCCAGGCGTACGGTCAAATCGGGGTTTAGTTCCGGGTTAACAAAATTCTTTAACCCGACAACAAACACGTCCCATCCCGCGCGTTTCAGTGCATCGCGCGTAAAAAACGGCAGGTCCAACGCCCCCGCAACCAGTGCTATTTTTTTATCTGTGTTTTTCTTCATAATTCCAATGGTACGCATAAAAGGCACTGGAATCAAGTTTCAATTTATGTTAAAATTCCATATAAATAAAACCTGGGTTATTGTAATGAAAAAAGTATCTTATGTTTTGCTGTCTGCAATGCTGGCGTCGCCGTCATATGCAAAAATTGATGCAGATATGTTTATTGACGAGGTTTCACGCGGTGTTGACGTTGTCGCCGCCCCACGTGTTGCGCCAAATGTTGTTGACGATGCGCCCGGCGCCCTTGGGGCAGAGGTTTATGAAACCGCCGGCATAATCGAAAATGGTGATATGCGTATGTTTATCCCAACGTCAATGTATGTGCGTATGGGTGGTGGATTAAACCTGGGGTTTGCGACGTCGCGCGCAACGTATGATGGGGCTCGGTATGAATCCTCTGGATCGTATTCGACACAAATCGGCCTGGGGTGGAATTTGTCGTCTTTTGTTCGCACAGAATTGGATTTCCAAACAACGACACTGAAATTTTCAGACGTTGAAAATATGGACGCCAATTATCAGACGCTTGGCGGAATGTTGTACTTTGATTTGGCGCGTCGCTATGTTCAAATGGGGGATATAACGCATCGTCGTACATTTGTTCCATTTATGGGTGTTGGTGCGGCGTTTGGCGCGTATCGGTTTAATGGCGCAAACGGTGCGGATGGTGCGATTTTGGCGGTGCCACGTGCGGTATTGGGTTTCAATGTAATGTTTAATGACCTAATCGGTCTGGACGTTTATTATCAGTACCAGATGATGATTGGCAACGGCTTTGGTTGGGATGCACCACGTGGTGGTGTGGACAGCATAAGTAACATTATGGCATCTTTCCGGGTGAATTTCTAAATGGGGGTATGGGATATGAATAAAAAGGTTTTGTTTTCAGTATTTGCGTTAATGCCAATGGTGGCAAATGCCGCAATTCCATACCGTGTGGAAATGGTTGAAATGCCGGTTATAATCCCAGAATCTGGTAACGATCCGGAATCTTTTGCGCGCGAACATCGTTTTTATATTGGTGGGGCATATAATTTTTCAATGTGGTCTGATGATAATGACGGTCAAATTGCAATCAACGGCAAAAACACTTCGTCATTTGACGTCAGTGCCGGTATCCGTATTTACGACACTTTTAGATTAGAGGCAAACTATATCCGCAACAACGCCGAATGGGATGCGTTCAAGATAACGGGTGATATGGCATTTATAAACGCCATATTTGATGCCAGAATCGACAGTATGTACCGTCTTTTCCGGTCCCAGATGATTGTTCCATACGTTGGATTTGGTGCGGGGTTGTCTTGGAATCGGGCGGAAAACGCGACGTTGGATAAAAAAATAAGTCCGGCGGCGGCGGCCCTGGCGGGGATTGCGGTTGAATTTGGTGAACACTTTACATTGGATTTTGGATACCGTTATATGTATATGTTTGAGCCGGGATTGGACGCGATTGCTGATTTTAGTCCCATCGCGCACCAGTTTCGTGCGGGCGCGCGTATAAACTTCTAAGGGGCGCGGGATGAAGACCTGTCCTTTCTTTGGTCGCTGTGGCGGGTGCAAGTTTGATTTTACCGCCCCAGATTATCACGATGCTAAGATTTCGGCACTGCCGAATTTGCCAGTGACGGATGCACCGGTGTGGATTGATGCGGGACTGCGCCGTCGTGGGGACTTTTGTTTTGCGCCGGGTGTCTTTGGTCTGTTTGAAGGGGGAACAAAAAATATTATCCCCATAACAAATTGTCCGAATATGGCACCGGAAATTAACGCGGTCTTGCCGGAATTGGCGGGATTACCGTGGACGGGCGCGGGTGCGTGCCTGGTGACGGTGTGTGATAATGGGGTGGATGTGAATATAACATCGTCTGTCCCATATATAAGCCCAGAATTAAGGAACGCGGTGCTAGAACTGCCCGTTTTGCGTGTAACCTGGAATGATAAAGTTATTTTTGAAAAATCTAAACCCGTAATAAGTTTTGGTGATAAATCCGTCGAATATCCATCACGCGCATTTTTACAGCCCACAATCAGTGGTGCGGATGCGTTGCGTAATATGGTTGCGCACGCGGCACACGGTGCGGGGCGTGTGGCGGATTTATTTTGTGGACTGGGGAATTTTACATTTGCCCTGAATGCGGATGGTTTTGATGTGGTTGGTACGGGTGCAAAGCGGGATTTGTTCAAGCACCCCCTGACGGTTGGAATGCTGAACACATATGATTGTGTGGTAATGGATCCACCACGTGCCGGTGCCGATGCCCAGTGTCGGGAACTGGTAAAAAGTAATGTCGGACGTGTGATTTATGTTTCTTGCAATCCGCAGACATTTCGTCGTGATATGGAAATATTAACACGTGGCGGATATAAACTGCGTACCTTAATCCCGGTTGACCAGTTTGTCGGCAGTGCACATTGGGAAATCTTTTCAGTATTTGAAAAATAGTTTTTGTATCGAAAAAAATACCGCCGTTGCCGGCGGTATTTCCGAATGCCCCGAAAGGAAGGAAAGGAGAAAAAGAAATTGGGCATTCTAAAAAAATGTTCTGGGGTCCACGGTCCAGAGGAGAGAGAATGTAGGAGGGAGTCTGAATCCCTGGACCCCACAGATGCTTTCGCACCTGGTCATCGGCTTTGCTTCCTTTGACGAATCGAAATATAATACAGATATTTGCTTTTGTCAAGTGTTTTGTCAAAAAATTTTTTAGTATTGTCATTTTTTTCTAAAAATTCCTAAAAAAAGCCCGAAATATCCCTAAAAACCTAGGAAATGGTACTTGTTGTATGAATTGGTGCCGGGGCATAAAATTTGTGGTGTGCTGGAACGTTCTGATGGATTCTGGCGAATATCGAAGAAGGAGAGAGAAAAATGACCCACGAAGATGTATGGCGGGCAATAGAACGCTTTGCAACCGAACACGGTATGTCTTGTTCTGGATTGGCAAAGTGCAGTGGTTTGGACCCAACGACCTTTAATAAAAGCAAGCGTTGGTCCAAAGAAGGACAGCCCAGATGGCCGTCGACAAACAGTATTTCCAAAATTTTGTCGTCGACCGGGGCGCGAATCCAAGACTTTACCAAGTATATTGATTCGCCCCAGGATTCTGGACGCGACTAAGCACACTTTTTATGCACGGTTTCGACACCCCAAAAACCACGCGCACTATGCACGTGGTTTTTTGTTGGACAATCGGGGTGCTATGGGGTATTGTATCTATATGCTATCGGGAATAAGAATCTTTTCAGACGATCAAATCTGGCGGCAAATTTTGTCCGAATTAAACGCCACGGTATTGGATGCGCCCACGGTAACGGATGTTGATATGGCAAATCTGGATATCTCGGCCCCGATCCATCCAATGGAATTAAAGGCGCGAATACTGTCGGCGACGGATAATTCGCGTTTGTTGGGCCAGATTTTTGGCACGCCAACAACGTTACCGTATATTCAGGGGAAATTGGTAATCGCACTTTATAAAAGTGGCGGTATGTCATCATCAGATTTGAAACGTGCGCTGGGATATGCGGCGGACACATCTACGCATACGGTGGATACCGCGATTTATCAGTTGCGCCGAAAATTCGGTCGTGATTTTATTGTTACAAATAATGGGGTATATAAACTTGGCCGGATATAAGGTATTTTCTTTTGATAAAATCCCCAGCACCCAGGATGCTGCGCACGAATTAATTGCCAGCGGACACGGGGCAAATCGTACGGCGGTTGTTGCCCAGGCGCAAAGTGCGGGGCGGGGGCGTCATCGTCGTAAATGGGTATCGCATCACGGAAATTTGTACGTCAGTTTTATTTACGATTGTGATGTGCGTGATGGGCGCCTGGCGTATGCGGTGGCGGTGGCGGTGGCGGAAACGTTGGCGACATACGGCATCGCGCCAACAATTAAGTGGCCAAATGATATCTTGATTGATGGCAAAAAGGTTTGTGGAATTTTAATCGAATATTCTGGGCCCTATGTCATTGTGGGAATCGGTATAAATATTCAGACCAACCCAACGGTACGCGAATATAAAACGACCAAGTTGGATAATTATACCCCAGGTTTATCGCCAAATGATTTGCTGGGGGAATTGATGCGCAATTTGGATAAATGGCGTCGCACAGAATTTTCGGTTGTACGCGCACGCTGGATGCAGTTGGTTGAACATTTAAACAAAGATGTTCTGTACCAGGGGGCACCCGCCGAATTGATTGGAATAAATGAAAACGGTGCACTGATTTTACGTCGCGATACACGGTATTTGTTGGTGTATGGTGATGAAATAACAATGCTGTAAGTGGCGGAATCCTGCGGGTTTGCAAATATATGCTTGACATTTATTTAAAAATATGATATACTTGACACCATCAAAGACATAAATAATGCCCACAACAACTGTTGGGGATTTTTTTTGTCTGTTTTTTAGCCGCACATTTTTGTGCGGTTTTTTTTATTTGTCACAAATCATATGGGGGGATTTTCAGAAATGAATCTAAGACTGATAAAGAATCCAGACGAAACGAAAAAGTTATCATATCAAATTGCGCGTGTTGTTTATGCGGAAACATCCGCATCATCACTGACCGCGGTCGAGGCACTGGTATCAATGATAAACAATGCATCACGTGCCAGCGGCAGAAGTTTCGCACAAATAATATCTGATACCGATATGTTTGAATCATTAAATGAAACATCCGTTCGTCACGAAATGTTATCGGTTCCCCCACTTTCACGCGGATTTCAAATGTGCTTGCGGGTTGTTGGTCGAATGCTGATGGGTGGGTTGCCGGATATGTGTCGTGGTGCAACACGCTTTCATCACGGTGATGTAAATCCAGATTGGGCACGTTCACGTGGGTATATATTGGATATTGATGAATTACTGTTTTATTTATAAGTGGAAATAAAAAATGAACAAGTTTTACAAGGGCGGATTCCTAAGCGGCTATCGAACATATATTATGTCATCGGTTGGAATCTTGTCGGCGATTGCGGCCTATGCGGTCGGGGACAGTGATATTTTCATAACACTGCAAAGTATTTTTACATTGGGTGGAATTTTCTTTTTACGCAAATCGAATGAACCAAAGGATAAATCAAATGGATAAAGTTCCAGAAAAATTTTTAAACGAAGACGGTACATTAAATGCAGATGCATTGATGAAATCTTATTCAGAACTTGAACGCAAAATCGGAACAATGATAACGGTGCCGACCGATGGGTGTGATGAAAGTGTTCGTGCGCGCTTTAATCGCGCGATTGGTGTGCCGGAAACATCTGATGAATATCCAACAAATGAAATATTTGATGATGAAAATTTGAAAAATAAATTTCACGAAATTGGATTAACATCAACCCAGGTTGAAAAAATTTATGATATTGCAAATGAATTTCTTGCACCTGTGATATCAGATTTATATAACACGCAAAATGAAAAAGATGCACTTGCAGAATTAAAAAACTTTTTCGGTGGAACGGAAAAAATGAATGATGCATTGCGTGCAATAGATGCGTTTGGTAAAAAGTTTTTACCCGCCGATGCATTTGATGAACTGTGCTCCTCGCCCCAGGGAATCCAAGGGATTTATCGTATGATGCAATCAATGGAACCAAATGTTGAAACCGAAAAAAATGAAATAAAAAATTTAACGGATTCAGATTTACGACGTATGATGCGTGATCCAAAATATTGGCGTGATGGCGATGCAGAATACATACGCAAAATAGAAAATGGTTTTAAAAAATTATATTCATAAGAAAAAAAATTCACTTTCTTCTTTACTAATTTTTGATATTCATATAAAATACCAAGTAAGAACAAAACAAATTTGTTCTATCCAAAAAATAGAAGAGAAGGAGAGAAATATGGTCTTTGGCCTGTTCAAAAAATCTGCAAAGAAAGCAGTTGTAAAACCAGCCGCAAAACCGGTTGCAAAAAAAGAACCTGCAAAGAAAGCGCCAGCAAAGAAAGTTGCTGCAAAAAAGCCAGCTGCAAAACCAGTTGCAAAGAAAGCACCTGCGAAAAAAGTAGTTGCAAAACCAGTTGCAAAGAAAGCACCTGCAAAAAAAGTAGTTGCAAAACCAGTTGCGAAAAAAGCACCTGCAAAAAAAGTAGTTGCAAAACCAGTTGCGAAAAAAGCACCAGCGAAAAAAGTAGCGGTTAAAAAACCAGTTGCGAAAAAAGCACCAGCGAAAAAAGTAGCGGTTAAAAAACCGGTTGCAAAAAAAGCACCTGCGAAAAAAGTAGTTGCAAAACCAGCAGCGAAAAAAGTTGCAGTTAAAAAAGTTGCTGCAAAACCAGTTGCAAAGAAAGCGTGTGCAAAAAAATGTGCAAAAAAGAAATAATATAATTTCTTAACGCTATTAACCCGAACGATTGTTCGGGTTTTTCTTTTGAAAATTTCAGTCAGATGAAATATACAGTCTGACTGAATTTTTTATTGCGGACAAGTCTTGCCACCCCGCATTTATTTTATGTTTACGGCGCATTTATTGCATAACCGTTTCATAAAATCGTCGCGCAAATTGCGCATTTTTCATTTAACCAAACAAAGGAAATAAATATGTCCGTTTCAATTGATCAGGTCTTCGTAAAGCAATTCGAGGCCGATGTTCATTTGGCCTATCAACAGATGGGCACAAAACTGCGTTCAACCGTTCGCAGCAAATCAGGTGTTGTTGGCGCATCTACCACATTCCAAAAGGTTGGTCGTGGCACCGCCAGCACAAAATCACGTCACGGTATTGTACCGGTAATGAATTTGAACCACGAACCTGTGGAATGTATGTTAACTGATTACTATGCGGGTGATTGGGTTGATGCATTGGATGAATTAAAGGTAAATATTGATGAACGCCGTGTTGTTGCGTCTGCTGGTGCGTATGCCCTGGGGCGCAAGACAGACGAATTGATTATCGATGCAATGAACACATCAACATTGTCTGTTGGTGATTATACAACCGGCTTGACCAAAGATTTGATTTTATCAGCGGTTGAAATTTTAAACACAAACGATGTCCCAGATGATGGTCGTCGCTTTGCGGTTATTGGCGTACACCAGTGGAATGAACTGTTGTCGATGGATGAATTTGTATCGGCCGATTATGTTGGTGATGCAAATCCATTGGTAAATGGTTTTGAGGCAAAAAAATGGTTGGGTATTACATGGGTTCTGCATAACGCATTGCCGGTATCCCAAACGAACCGAGATTGCTTTATCTATCACGCGTCCAGCGTTGGGCACGCCTGTGGCCAGGAAGTAAAAACAGACATTTCTTGGCACGGTGAACGTGCGGCGCATTTCATCAGCAACAGTATGTCCCAGGGTGCCGTTTTAATCGACAATGACGGTATCGTTCGTGTCAAATGTTCTGATGCGCCCGCTGCCTAGGTGTAAAAAACAACCACTTTAACCAAAGGATAAATCTTATGGCATTTCAAAATAAAAATCTGTCGGTGATTGCGTATGCAAATGGCTTTACATTGTGGCATTATGCATCTGCAACAGAAACTATTGCGACGATTTCTGCGACCGGCTTTTTCAATGATGTTAAAACATTGATGAATATTGGTGATGTTGTAATTATCAACGCGTCTGATAACACCGCAATCAAGAAAATAAACATCACGGCCAGCAACGTCACAACCGGTGCATTGGCATAATAATTTATTATCGTCAAATGGTGGTGCAATTTTGCACCACCAATATTTTTTATTAACAACAGTGGGGGCAATTATGCTTACAAAAATAGATTTATGTTCAATGGCGCTATTAAAACTGGGGGAACAACCAATTCAGTCTTTCAGTGACGATACCGCCACCGCACAGTTGGCACGAACCTTATTTGATCCCATAACAGATGCATTGATTGCGTCGCATCCGTGGCGTTTTGCAACCCGTCAATTAACATTGACCAAAAATTCAGATGGTGATTTCCTGATTCCATCAGATGTTTTACGGGTACTGAAATCGGGCGGTGATATTGTTGGTAACAAGATTGTTGCACCAACAGATAACCTGACAATAACGGCCTGTACGCGTGTTGGGGTTGATATGTTTCCGGGCTATTTTGTGTCATTGGTGGCGACAAAATTGGCGATGGAATTTTGTATCCCGCTTTCTGGTGACCAGACCGTGTTCAGAATGCTGGCGGCGCTTTATGAATCAGAATTACAGTCTGCAAAATTCATCGACAGCACAACCGCACCCGGTGCAAAAATAGACAATTTTTCGTTAATAAATGCACGGTTTTAATGGGGGGCAAAATGGCAAATTTTATTAAAACACAGAATTCTTTTGCCCACGGTGTGGTGTCATCTGAGTTTTTTACGCGTGATGATATTAACGGATTGTCGTGCCTTGAAAATATGGATGTTTTGCCGGGGGGCGGTCTGACGCGTCGTCGCGGATTAGCACATATTGCGAATTTACCGGGTGTTGCACGCCTGGTGCCATTTTCTGTATCGGAAACAGAAAACTATGTCTTGGCAATAACATCGGTGCATATAATTATTTATTCTGGTACGCAGATGATGGGCGACTTGTTTGCGCCCTGGGGGGCGGACGATTTGTCGCGCCTGCAATACGCCCAGCGTTTTGACACAATGATATTTGTGCACCCAGATTATCGTCCGCAAATTTTGAAAAAAACCGAAACAGGCTTTGAATTGGGTGACTTTATATTTGCGCGCAATGATGCCGATATGTCGATGAATATTCCGTTTATGCGGTTCGAGGATACGTCTGATATAAAAATTTCAGTCAGCACCAGTGACCGAGGCAACAACTATGCTAAATTCACGACCAGTTCAGATTTCTGGACCCCTGAATATGTGCGAACACGCTTTATGCTGTTGGACCGTCAGTGGATAATTGATGAATACATCAGTCCGACCGAGGTTATCGCATATGTCAACGGTACATACACCGCGCCCGGCGCGCCGGTAACCGATTGGTTTGAATCCGCGTTCAGCACCCCGCGTGGCTGGCCGTGCAGTATAACATTTCACCAAGATCGATTGGTTTTTGGTGGTTCGCGTTCCTATCCGGCGGGCGTATGGATGTCCCGTGTTGGTCAACATAAAAACTTTAACGTTGGCACCGGTCTGGATGACGAAGCAATTTTTATAACCCTGCTGTCCCAGCAGCGACAACAAATTTGTACCGTGGTCAGTGGCGATAATCTTCAAATTCTGACCACTGATGGCGAATGGGCGATTTCCAGCAAACCATTAACCCCATCGGTCGTTGATATAAAACAGCACACGTCCGTTGGATCTTGTGCATCAAGATATTTACCACCCCAGAAGATAGAAGACGCCACCATATTCGTGTCCAAGACAATGCGTGATATTCGCGAATTGTCTTTGGATGATTTGGGTGAAAATTATAACGCAACTGATTTATGCGCATTTGCCAAGCATTTGATGACATCGCCGGTGGATATGGCGTACAACGATGCAACCCGGCAATTATTCGTGGTCCAATCAGACGGTAATATGGCTGTCTTGAACCAGAATGGGGCATTGGGGATATCGGCGTGGGCCGAATACAAAACATATGGCAAATTTATATCTGTAACGGTTGTAGACGGGAAAACATATGTCGTATCGCTGCGTGATGATGCGTATAACATTGAATGTTTTTCAGATTCTGTGATGCGGGATGCAGATAAATATGATTTTGCATACCAGGCGGCGTCTTTGCCATTTCGTGTGTCTCATCATAATGTGTCGCGTTTGCGCATTCGCCGGGTGTCACTGCGCCTGCTGAATACTAAATCAGTATTTATAAATGGCGCGCGTGCCACATTGCCAAATGAAATTTATTCAGAAAATCATCCGGGTTATTCGGGTGACGTGTCTGTAAATTTGCTGGGTGGATGCCTATCGTGTTTGTCGCCATATTGGACCATACACGGAAACGAGCCCCAGCCAATAACGGTTTTATCTGTTTGTGTGTCCGGCGGATACAGTGTTTAATCAATACAACAAAAAGGAATTTATTATGGGACAACTTGTATCAGATGTTAGTGAAATCTTGGATTACAAAGATGAAAAGAAACAGGCAAAATCTGCCCGTCAGGAAATCTTGAAACAGATGGCCGCAGACGATGCCGAAAAAACAAACCTGGTCAAAAAGGTGTTGGCGACCCAGCGTGCAAAATATGGCGCATCGGGCGTGTCGTCGCGCGGACTCAGCCAGGGGGCGGTCCTTGCGCGGTTGAAATCAGAAACCGAACAACCATACACTGAAAAACGCAACGCGAATTTGAAAAAATTAAAATCAACACGTGCCAAGAAACCTAATTTATTAAAAACAATATTGTCGCGCTTTGATGACTTAGTCGGCTAGGAATAGGGGGATAATTATGCATAAAATCTCTTACATAGCAGATGGTGTCACGACTGAATTTGAATTTGCATTTCCATTTTTTCAGGCGGCAGATATCCGCGTCGCCAAGAACGAGGTCATTTTAACCACTGATGAATATTCAGTTGTTGAAAATGTATCTTTTGATGGTGGACGTGTTGTGTTTAATGTTGCGCCCACCGCGGACACACGTATTGATATCTATCGCGTTGTCGCATTGTCGCGCGTCATAGATTATCAGCCAACCGCAAAAATAGACCCAGAACATCTAAATTCGGACTTTAATTTTTTAATCGAGGCCCTAAAAGACCTTCACGCACCCGATGTTGATATCGAGGCCTGGCGTAACACGCACACAAACGTGGTGAATTTCTTGGAATATACGAACAGTCTAATCCAAGATAAATTAACCGGTGGCGGTGTGCTGGGGATTTATCGCAATTTAATAGCGGTGCTGGATAACGCATTACCAAATCTGATTAACGACTATGGATACATTACGGATTCGGCCGACGACGCCACGTGCGACGATTACGGATTATTGTAATTTTATGGATACGTGGAACCATACCCTGGGGCAGACAACACCCACACACCACCGTAAAATAATGGAATTTCTGGTGGATGTTCTGGGGGACGATATGCACCGGGGACTGCTGATGGCGTTTCGACATTCGGGCAAATCGACCGTTGTCGGGATTTTTGCAGCGTGCACATTGTACCTGTTCCCGTGTACGCGCATACTGATTTTGTCGGCGCACACGACATTGGCATCGCGAATGGTCGGGCATATCAGACATATCTTGGAAAATCATCCCTGGTGTGCGGATTTATTGCCCACATCGCGTCGTGATTGGTCGTCGGGACACATTACTATCAACCGACCAATAGGCATACGCGAACCATCTGTAATATGCCAGGGCATCCACGGCAACATCACCGGAATGCGCGCAGATTTAATAATCTGCGATGACGTAGAGGTGCCAAACACATCAAACACCCCGCAAAAGCGTGAAAATCTGCGTGAAAGATTACGTGAACTGGATTTTATCTTGTCGCCCACGGGCACGATGATTTACATCGGTACACCACACACAATGGATACGATTTATCGTACCAGCGATGACTAGGCGTTATCTTCGGCTTTTACCGAACTGATAAACGTGCGCAACCGCCCCAACAGTTCGTTTCCTGCATCCCCAAACATCGGCAGGTATGTTTCATATTCTGGCATATCGGCCTGGATTTCTGCGCGTGCACGTTCATCCAGTGGTGCGTTAATAATTTGATTCGCCGTATCCCACAATTGATACGCGCGATATGTTTTTGTAACGACCGCCCATTGATTTTGCATATCCGGATGCTTGTCCAGTGCATCGTGAATTGCGTTTGCCCATTCTTCGCCAAATCTGCGTACCACATTAAGGCCACGTATACGATTCAGGCCGTCTGGATCGGGGGTAAAAGAATTTAACACAGATTGTAATTCAGAAATATCTTTCTGGGACAAAATGGTGTCGGTCACACTGGATTGTGTCATCAATCCACCATATGGAATCAATTCTGGTTCAATGGAATCCATTGGTGTTTTGCCACTGCGCAGATTTTCAATATGCCGGATAAGCATTTTACCGGTTGGCATTTCGCGCAACTCTTTGATTACGTCATCGGTGGCCTCGTCTATAAAGACTGGGTTAATCGCAGACCATCCGCCAACGATAACGTGTTCCTGGCGATAAAGGTTTAACAATCTTTGTGCCGTGGCGGCGATACGTGCTTTCATAATGTGCCTCTCTCTCCGGTATTATGTTGATGAATTATTCCATCACAATCATAACAACTTTGTGCATTGTTTGCGCGTTAATTTTTTCTTCTGGGCTGGATATTTGACCGTATATTTTCCCTTTGGAATCTTGACGTACACTAACAATTTGCGCGTTGACGGTTGTTTCTGAATCCAATGCATCAAAGTCCGTATCAATGCATACCGCCAAATCGCCCGCCACAATTGGTGCATCTACATCGGCAAATACGTATGATTTTTCAGGGATAAATCCGCCCAAGCGCTTTGAATTTGGCATAACCGCGTAAATACCACTGCGGCCCTCTAATGACATTGGGGCAACAATCATCGTTTTGTCAGATTTTTTAAACGCAATTGATTTACCAGACGGCATACCGAACACCGGGACCAGTTTTTTGCGTGCACTGTCATACAATTTTGCGCCATACAAGCCGCCACTCATATCAATGCCAGATAATGGGTTGCCCGGTTCCAGTACGGATTTAACGCGTTCCTTGACCTTGTTAATCTGTTTGTTTAATTCGCCGCTTTTATACAGGGTTGCGATTTTATCAAACATACTTTCGACCGTCATCGCGAACGATTGTGCCAATGGTTCAATTTCATTTTCATAGATTTCGCGTTGTCCAACCTCGATTTTATGATACACAGACAATGTCATACCGGCATCTTTGGCGGCACGTGCGATAGTTTTTCCAGATTGCTGGCGAATTTTGCGCAGACCACTGCCGAAAATTTTCAGGCCACCATCTTCGTTATCATTCAGACGGCGTTTGATTTCGGTTTGCCATTGTTCTGCAACCTCGTCAGATTCTTTGATGAAAATGTCGGACAGTTTGCACCCCAAGATATTACAGATATTCAGCAACTGTTTCTGGTTCAAGCGGCGTACACCCTTTTCAATTTTTGAAACCGCGGACAGGGACAAACCCGCGCGTCGCGCCAGTTCCGTCATCTTCATCCCATTTTTCAGGCGGATGTTTCTGATATTATTTGGAAAAATAATTTCTTCTTGGGCCATTGTGCAACTCCTTAAAAACTATAATCTTGACAAAATAATAGTCAATTTTTAAGGCTTGCGCAAGTAAATAATCACTTACAGTGGCATATCATCCGGGATTGCATCGATATCAATTGGCGTTGGTGAAAATTCAGATCCATCCAATGGTATGCTGGCGGTTGGTTGTGATGTGACGTTTTCACCACGTGTGTCAAATTCATCCGGCAGATTGTCGAACAAACTGTAATCGCCAAAGAATGCGGTGCGTACGGTTTCCGGACGTCCGTGACGGTTTTTTCCGATGATAATATCGGCCTTGCCACGGGATTGTTCGTAACGTTTTTGCCACGATTCCACCATTGCGGAATTTGTTGTGTTTGAAATTCTTTCTGATGGATTACGGTTCGCCAGATAGTATTCTTCGCGGTACGTAAACATAACAATGTCGGCGTCTTGTTCAATAGATCCAGATTCACGCAAGTCCGCCAATTGTGGACGTTTGTCATCGCGCTGTTCAACGCTACGTGACAACTGTGACAGGGCAATTACCGGCACATCCAATTCCTTGGCCAGCATTTTTAGCCCTCGTGTAATTTCGGAAATTTCTTGGACACGGTTGTCGCTGCGCTTGCCACCGGGGGACGTCATCAATTGCAGATAGTCCACCACAATCAACGCAATTCCACCATATTTCCGTGCCAGGCGTCTTGCACGTGTGCGCATCATCGGTACCGACATACCCGGCGTATCATCAATGCACAGTGGAATCTTGCTGATTGCGTCGGCGTATTGTGTCATTTTAAGCATATCTTCATCCGTCAGGTTTCCTTCACGCATTGCGGATGCGGGCACCTTGGACTGGGATGATAAAACACGTGCCGCTAATTGGGAATGCGACATTTCAAGACTGAAAAATACGACGGCGCCCTTGTAATTTTTATTGGCCGTGCCATAGTGTATTGCATTTGCCGCATTAAACGCGATATTCATCGCCAACGTGGTTTTACCCATCGCCGGACGACCCGCTACGATAATTAAATCCGAATGGTGCAGACCACTGATTGATTTATCCAGCGCCGTCAGTCCCGTTGTCAGACCCGATAATTGCCCGTCGGCCTTGTACGCGGTTTCGGCTTCCCTTAATGCGGCCTGTAATGCGGTTGCGATTGAAACAACGTCACGTTCGGACGAACCCGTGGTTGCCATATCGAATAATTTCTGTTCGGCAACCTCTATTTGTCGATTAACTGGATTGTCCAGGTCTTCGACAAATGCGCCATCCATAATATCCTGGGCCAGGTTGATTAACTGTCGTCTTTGTGCATGTTCGTATACGATGCGACCATATTGTTCAACGTTAACAACGGTTGCCCCCGCACCCGATAATTGGGTCAGGTAATCCACACCACCCACCGATTCCAAGACCCCCTGTTGGTCCAGATAGTTTTTAGCGGTAATAATATCGAACGGGATACCGGCGGCAAATTGACGTTCCGCCAGTTTATAAATTTCCTGGTGTGCGGGATGCGAAAAGTGTTCCGCATTCAAGAATTCTGACACACGTTCCAACGCGCGATTATTCATCAACACCGCGGCCAGTACGGCCTGTTCTGCTTCCAGATTGGTTGGCAAAGTCTTAGGGGTAAAATCCATGTCAAAATCCTTTTCCTTAACGCCAATGGTATATGAAAAAAATGCTTTTTCAATGCCTTTTTTATCGGGATATAAAATATTGAAAATTCCGATAGTTGACGCCAATGGTACGCCCGCGTGGCCGGAACTTTTCCCGATTGAAAAGGTTGCCCAGATGCGGCAAATCGTCGGCCCCCGGCATTTTTCAGCACAAATGATGCTGGAATTTGTGCCACCTGAACGTATTCGTCTGGACCCGGGGCAAATACATTTCTATGAATATATGCTGGATATTCATTCGGCACGTCTGGGGCCGCATTTGATAACGGGTGCGTCTGTGTATTGGGATCCGTCCACCGGCCGCCATAAATCAGACCACAGTGTTTGTGTTCTGATATATCGTGATGATAAAAATCATAATGTTTTTATACACGATGTTATGTATATGACGGTTTCTGATACCGAAACCCACCCCTTGAATGCCCAGTGTGAACGGGTGATTGATTTTATGCACCGATACGGTATGCGCCGAATAACAATCGAGACAAATGGACTGGGCAATGCATTGCCGGAAATAATGCGCGATGTGGCGGTGCGTCGGGGTCAAAACATATACGTAAATAAAATCACTAATAACCGGAACAAGTCCGACAGAATCTTGGATGCGATTGAACCCCTGCTGACCTCGGGGCACCTGTATGCCAATATGCGTGTGCAACATACGCCACTTTTGTCGGAAATGTTGGGTTGGTCACCCGTTGGCGGGGTGGGGCACGATGACGGCTTGGACGCGATTGCGGGTGCGATTGCGCAAACGCCGATTGTCCTGCGTCCGTCCGGGGGGATGTCCCGTCCAGTTTATGCAAATACAAATTTCACAATATAAAACAACACAAACAAAAAGGATAAAATATGCAATCTAATTTATTGCAAATGTACAAACGTGCGCTGGATATGCGCGATCCGTGGTTGCGTCGTTGGGCGGATGCACGCCGGTATACAATGCCGGAAACCGATGACGACACGGCAACGCTGTTTGATGCAACCGCAATGGATGCGGTTGATAATCTGGCGGCATCACTTTATACATTATTGACCCCACCGGAATCATTGTGGCTGAACCTGGTCCCGGAAAGTGATTTGTCACCCGATGCAGGCACCGCGACGGATGTGTTGCGTGCAAACTTAAATGATTCTAATTTTTATACGACCGTGCACCAATGTTATTTGGATTTGGTCACGTTGGGAACAGCGTGTTTGTTTATGGCGGAAAATCCGATTGGTGCGTCATCTGCATTTTCGTTCACCGCGATTCCAATGTCAGATATTGCAATTTTACCAAACGCGGTATTTCACACCACATCAATGTCCGCGCGTGATGCGATGGAAAAATATCCGACATGGACGGTGCCGGCAAACCTGCGTGATACAATAAAACAAGACCCCGACACCCCAATTAAACTGGTACAGAGTTTGGTTGGAACTGAATTTACAGCGTGGTTGGATGCCGGTGGCGACATTGAAAACAACATTGTTGCAACGGGAACATTTGAAACAAATCCGTATTTGATTTTCCGTTGGTCGGTGACGTCCGGCGAAATTTATGGGCGTGGCCCGGTCTTGCGTGCGTTGCCAGATATTAAAACCGCGAACAAGGTTGTGGAATTAGTCTTGAAAAACGCGACAATATCCGTATCTGGTATCTGGATGGCGGACGATGACGGCGTGATAAATTTGAATAACATCAGCCTGACGCCGGGTGCGATTATACCAAAGGCGGTTGGTTCGTCGGGCCTGACACCATTGACCAGTGGTGCAAACTTTGATGTGTCCCAGATTATTTTAAAAGATCTGCGGGAACGCATCCGTCACGCATTGTTGGCGGACCGGTTGGGCCTGTTAAGCGAAAAAGAAATGACCGCAACCGAGATTATGGCCCGTAATTCCGATATGATGCGAATCTTGGGTGCGACCTATGGTCGATTACTGCACGAATTTATAAGGCCATTGTGCGAACGCGGTTTGCAGATTTTATCACGCCGTGGTGTGATTGAACCAATAACCCTGCACGGGGATGCAGAATTAAAATACATTGCACCAATTGCACAAATGGTTGCGCTGGAATCAATTGCGGGGGTGTAATAAATGTCGGAAAATATCGCACAAGATTTTGCGCGCACATTTTGCACCCCATCGGGTGCGCGTGTGATTGAGCATTTACGCAAAATAACTATTGAACGGGTACTGGGGGCGAACGCGACGGACGCAGAATTGCGCGGGGTTGAGGCCCAACGTGCCCTTGTTCACCAAATTGAAAATATGATAGAACGGGGGAAATAAAAATGACGACGCAACCCAGTGCCATTGGCATCCTAGATTTTTTACGCGACAGTTGGTTTTTAATCGCCTTTATTGCGGGGTGTGTCTACTGGGTTGCGCGCCAGGATTCGTCCGTTGCGGAACTGGAACGTGTTGATGCCCGTATAACATCGCTTGAAAATCGCACAACGGTCTTGGAAACGGGTATCGGCCAAATTCAAATAAAAATAGACGATATCAAAGAAGACCTGAACCTGATAAAAGGCGCAGTTATTAAATAAAAGTTTATCTAAGCGATTGCGTAAGTGGAAACATTTGGTTATAATGTGATTGTTATGGTGACTTTGCCATAATGGGGTGTAGAAACCCGACTTACGCGTCGAAACATAAATAAGCGGAAATATGCCGGACGGTTGTGTTTTGATGAAATAAAACTCCTGAACTTTATTGGTCAGGAGGGTTGCGAATATATTGAATAAGCACACAATTCGTAAGATTGTTTCTAACCTCCTGACCACTTGAATTTATTCAGTGGTTTTTGTTTTTTCGCGAAAAACAATGAAAGGAGTTGAACAAATGAAAAAACTTTTAACCTTAACCGCGCTTGGTGCGATTCTTGCCGCACCGGCAATCGCCGCAACCCAATGCGTTAAGCAGGTTGATGCAAATACCCCCTGTACGAATTTAACCAATGGAAATTCGGATTGGATAATTCAGTGTGGCGGGCAAAGATACAGAGGGGTCATTTTCCTTGGTGAATATCAACCTGAGGGCAGCACCGCAGATAGTCTGGAAACGGGTGTTGCAGATGACCCACATAGGGCGGATGATGGCTGTTGGTGTAAAATGACATATCCGGTGGAATCAAAATGGGTTTCGGTTGGGTATACGCCGGGTTCTGGTGGATTTTTTACGTGTTCCCAACGTTGTTCTTGGGGTGACACCGATTTGGGGCTTTTTTACAGCAAAGATCTTGTAAATGATTACTATTTACCAAATTTAATCTCTGACTAGGTAGGGGGGGAAAATGAAAAAAATAGCATTTATAATTGCGTTTATGCCGATGTGTGCATATTCCGTCGCCCCATCCACCAGTTGCCCCACAGGATACGTAACCGTTACGCGTTCTAATTTTATTATGGCGACTGTGTGTCCAACGGGATATGTGGCGGCACGAAAGTTAAATTCTTGCCTGAACAATGCAACGTATGATTGTTGGCTGTATACGCCGGCCGGCGTCAGTTACACCGACGGTCTCGGCACGTATGAATTTACCGATGTGTGCCCAATGTCATAAAAAATCCCGCCATCGGCGGGATTTTTTTCTTTTCCTTTCTCTATTAACGAGAATAGAATTCGACAACCAATTCTGGGAACATCTGAACCGGATATGGAACATCTTCGAACGCTGGTACGCGTACGAATGTCGCCGTAAAGTTCGCACTGTCCACAGAAACATAGTCTGCAAAATTGCGTTCCGCAGATTCCAATGCCAAAACGACCAATGGCATCTGTTTTGCTTTTTCGCTGACTGTGATAACGTCACCCGGTTTTACGCGATATGATGCAACCTTAACGCGCTGACCGTTTACATAGATGTGACCGTGGCTGATTAACTGACGAGAACTAAATACAGTTGGTGCCAATTTTGCACGATATACAACCGCATCCAAACGGCGTTCCAGCAAACCGATTAAGTTTTCTGGTGTGTCGCCCTTCATATTATCTGCTTCCAGATAATATGCGCGGAACTTCTTTTCGCCAATATTGCCATAGTAGCCCTTCAATGTCTGTTTTGCACGCATCTGTTTTGCGTAATCAGACGAATTGCCACCACGTGATGTAGGACCGTGCTGGCCCGGTTTGTATTTACGTTTGTTAAATGGGGATTTTGCCTGGCCCCACAGATTAACGCCCAATGAACGTCCAATCTTTAATTTACGAGTATTGCGCTTTGCGCCTGCTCTTGCCATAGTTTATATCCTTTTTTTGGTTTTTACTTGTGCCGAATATTTTAACAGAATCCTTATCACGGATGGGACCAAAAACGCACCACCGTTTAATCAGTTCTGATTACCCAGCGGGGCTTAGTTTATAGTGTTTTTTTACGAAAATCAAGTAATTTCTGCAATGAAACAAAGTTTTTAATACCGTTGTTCCGTGCCTGAACGAATGCCAGTTGAAAATCACGCCCAATGCGGTCGACGTCGTGTGCATCATCAGATATCAATACCGGAACATTATATTCGGCAATCATTTTCATTATGTTTGTCCCCGGATATGGCTGAAGGGTTCCGATTTTATATCCACTGGTGTTAATTTCGACGGGTACGCCGGATTTAGCAATTATTTTAATCGTTTCGCGTTTTATCGCGTCCCATTTTCTATGTTCCCCCAGGTTCTTCTTCTTGGGTAAATCCAGGTGCGCAATCCAATTAAACATACCGCTTTTTACCAGTTCTTGGATGTTTTTCCAATAAATATTCAGCATTTCGTCGCGTATTTTCGCATCCACCGCCGCCATATCGTGCACATTACAGACCGTGCCACCATATTCAACAAAATGTGCCGCCCCAATTAGATAGTCTGGTTTTAATATTTCGCACGCACGTGCAAAGCCATCCGCCCAGGCATCCGTTGGGAAACGGTCGACCTCCATCCCACGTAAAATGCGGATGTCTGGATTTTCATCTTGCAGACGTGCCAATTCATCATAGTGTGGCTGAAACTTGGCCAAGGCCTCATCAAAACTGGTGTTGTACATTGTGCTGTATCCGCCCGCCACGGCCGCACCATACATCTTTGTGCGTCGAATTTCGGGATGCACGATAAAGTGATTAGATATCCCAATTGTCTTGAATCCGGCATTGCGTGCCGCGGCAATCATATGTTCGGGTGTATTTTTTCCGTCAAATCCAATTGTATGCGTATGTAATGTAAAATCTTGTGCCATTTTTATATAATTCTTTTCTTGATTGCGCCAAACAATGCAAAACCAACCAACAACACCATAATTGCGATAAATATAGAAACCGCCATTTTTGGGTTTTCTGCGAATGGTAATTGCATATTCATTCCATAGTATCCAACAATCACCGTCGGAATAACCAACACAATGTTCCACATTGTTAAACGGTTAATGTTGGTATTAGAATCCATATTGATAACACTTTCGAATGTTTCTTTGATTGCTTTCAGCATTTTGCTATATGATGTCACAACTTCGGTTGCCTGGGCTAATTCGATGCGTGCATCCTCGGCCAGTTCTTTGGCCTCGTCCGTTTTAACGAAACCCCGAACCTTTTCCAGTTTGTCCAGCACCGCAATATTTCCCCGAATTCCCGCCATATACAGGGTATAACTGTTTTCAACCTCTAATAAATCCATCAATTCTTTTTTGCGGATGCGTTCCAACAACACGCGCTTTGACGCCAGAACACGCTTGTTCAATTCCTTTAACATACGCAGGTACGATTCCGCGATATAGTACATAACATTCAAGATAAATTCTTCACGTGACGTCTTTTCCGATTTTTTAATTTTATCCAACAAATCACACCGCTTGCGACAGACGGTTATAACGCGGTTAGACGTGTAAATAATAGACAACGGCTCTGTATGCCACAGGGTGTCGTTTTCACGGTTAATAATTGGGAAACGCACAATTATAACCTTGTAATCATCTTCGATTTCAAAGCGTGGCTGTTCATCCGGGTCCAGAATGTCGGAAATAGTATCTTCGTCAATTTTGTATTCGTTTTGCAGTTTTTCAAAATCTTTATGATCGGGATTGCCAACATTTACCCACGAAAAATTTTCCAGTTTTTCTGTTACAAACATCCGCGCCCCCTTTGATTATGATTGTCGTCATATTTTACCCCTTAAATTTTAAATTGCAAGATTTTCCCGCGGAATATAAACCCGTATAATGTTTATTTTTCCCGTGCTATGATTTACCACAACAGGGGGGACAAAATGGCCAAGAATACGGAATATCAAACCAATGTCTTTACAATTGCGCACTATATTTTATTGTTTATGGTAACGGTTACCTGTGCCAGTATTGTTACGTGGCTTATTCTTGATCGATACAACACCCAAAAATTCAACAGTACAAATATAACGTATATTATGAATAATGATCCGTGTGTGAAACAAACCCGTGACGCGGTATCACGTATGTGGTCATTTAACCAGGAACTTATTCCCACGCGCTACAAAACGATTGCAGATGCATATTCCAATGATGCGGTTTTAACGCGAATAACCGGATATTGTGATGGTGTTCCATTTATGTGTCGCGCGGGCCAGTTGCGTCGCACCTGTGATCCGTGTGCAATTCGAACCGGTCGCCACCACGCAATGGAAATGCACATTGCCGATATGATACGTGCCAATTGTGGGTACGATATTGATAAAAAATAAAACGGGCCCAAGACCCGTTTAAATTTATATGGCTTGTCATACGAAGCCTTGGCGAAGTATGGTCACCGTTGACAGGATTCCCTTGGGCTTGTGCCCTGCGGGGCATTCGTTAGCACTCGAACTTCACTGCGTTCGTTCTCGCTTACTCATTGTCGAACCCGGCAACTGCGTTGCGATGTATCGAACCGACATACCCACTGATATAAATTAAAACGGGTACAAGACCCGTTTAAATTTATATGGTCGGGGTGACAGGATTCGAACCTGCGACCCCTTGCACCCCATGCAAGTACTCTACCAGGCTGAGCTACACCCCGACATAACGCGCATAATATAACAAATTTGAATAAAACACAAATTATTTTTATGATACAATGGTCTTTGGATTTATTTATGGAGATGGTATGTACAATAAAGAATTTTGGAATCGGGTTTATAGTGGCAGGGTTAAGCCGTGGCTACAAGATGATTTCGCACGCTTTATGATTGACAGTGTGCGCGACTATCTAAAACCAGAAAAGTCAATTATGTTGGATTATGGATGTGGAAATGGTGCTGTTGCGGCATATTTTAGAAATAGTGGTGCAATTGTTGATACGGCTGAAATTGCGGATGACATGGTTGCGTTGCTGCGTTCTACTTATTCTGGAACAAATGTGTATTCGGTTAATACACCATCAGATATTCCGCACAAACATTATTATGATAATGTTCTGTGCTTAAATGTTTTTCATCACATATCGCCCGAATATTGGGATGTGTTTTTAGACCAGTTACACACATTGATAAAGCCAGGTGGTCGTTTAATTATATCTGGCTGGGATGATTCCGATTATTATCTAAATCAAAATAATAATGTTGCCCTGGCCACCCAGTGTACCAGTTGGACAATAACATCCCTTGTCCGTCATTTTGTGCTGTCCCAATGGTCGCTGATTGATAATACGGTTCGTAAATTCAAGTATGCGGGTTTCGAAGAACGTTCTATGCGCTTTTATTGTTTGGTTGCCAAATAGTCAATCCGAATTCATGCATATTGCTGGCATGTGGTATGCGGTGTATGATATTTGTGTCCGGACTTTAATTAAATAACAACAAAACAAAAAGGATATAAAATGTCAAAAAATGATGATAAACAGTGTAAATGCAAGAATTGCAGTGGTTTAAATTCTGGCCACGAAGACAAGAAATCTGGGGGCGACAAAAAGAAATGTGATAAATAAATCATACCGGCAATTTTTTGCCGGTATTTTTATATATTTTATGCTTGCACGAATCGGATAAATATTACTAGTATGCGCATATCAAGTTTAACTTAAATCACACAACGAAGGGAGAAATCGTTATGATAGTTGGCATCGGAATTGACTTGGTTGAATGCGACCGTTTTCTGGATTGGTCTGCATTCAAGAAGCAGCGCATATTCACAAAGAAAGAATTAGAATACGCCGACAACGACAATGCAAATTCGGAAAAACATTTGGCGAATTTCTGGGCCGCACGCGAGGCTTTCTTAAAAGCGCTTGGCACGGGCTTTGGTGATGATATTTCTTTTTCTGATGTCTCGGTTGCCCATAACGATGCGGGCCGTCCTGAATTGGTTATATCCGGTGGTGCCCGTGCGATATTAAAGCAAATTGCCGGCACAGATGCGCGGATACACCTTTCCCTGACGGACCAGGGGGATTATTGCGCCGCAATGGTTGTAATAGAGGTTCAATAATAATAAAAAAACCGCCATCCGGCGGGTTTTTTATTTGTTGATGTTACTCGCTAAATTCATTACATACACTGGCAAAGCCGTATGTACCAACATCATCCGTGAAACCGGCACCTTGATCATACACGGCGAAACATTGGCGCGTGGCCTCTTGTCTTTCTACGTCTCTACAGGAAAAGACAACATTAGTACCAGTATAGGACAGATTTCCAAGGGTTGACGCGGTACCTTGGGTCTCATGAACGCCACAGGGCGCAGGGGTCACGCCCTGGCGTATAACGGGAATATGGCCATCAATAATACATGACTCGGCGTTATAATTCAGGTTGACAAGATCACTGCCATAGCCATTACGTCCTACTTTTGTCTGGGGGCTAAAATAATTGGCCTGCACACCGTTATTTTGCCCAAACCAGAAATTACAATGATATGAACAGTCAGTTAAACATGAATCAAGCGTTGCGCCCACTACTCCGTGGGGGGCCATAAACCACGTGGAAACGATGGGGGAAATCATCTTGCAATAGCAATATGCGTCGCTTGAATCATCTACGCCAATAAACGGGTTCTCTGTTCCATAGCCTACGGGCTCATTTTGCTTGTTAAGACCGTCGCATCGCGCCATTACAATAGTTTGTTTATAATAAGACGTATACCCGGATTCTGGTTTTTCGTTGACTGTAACATTATAGCCTAAAATGTTCTTTCTAGTATGTGTTGTATCTGTTACATCCGTTGATTGTGAGTTGGTCCATTCGCTTTGTCCGATGGCAAAATGCGTTGGATTTATGCACAGGGTTAGACTTTTATCGGTTGCGTTGGCATCACCAACATATAATGCACAGACCAAAATGGGAAAAATATAATGTTTCATAAAAATTTCCTTGTTGTGTTAATTGTTAAAACATAACCACGGTACCAAGCAGATACTGGCGTGCGCCCACGGCGACACTAGCAGTGCCTGTCAAAAGGTCGGCGCAGCGACCGTAGCATTCGTTAAGGCACTCAACCCCATCAGTAAACTCTTTTTTGGAATAAACAAATTGCGATAATGTTGGTTCAATTCTGGTGCACCAACAATATCTTGCCATATGTTGCGAATTATAACCTGCGGGAATGGTGGTTACATGAGATGAAGCCGACCCCGAACAAATTGGCATCACGGTGATGTGCACGGTGTCGACCTGTCCCAGACTGGGGCATTCCGCCTGTACTAAATCATAACTTGTGCGAACAATGGTGCACGGATTTCTGTAAGTTGTCGTGATGGTAGCGCTATACGGATGACAAAGACCCAACGATGCATCCACAATTTGTGGAAACAAAAATTCACCCATTAAACATATTGTTGACCAAAACAAATTTCGTTTCATTTATTATCCCTCCACTAGGAAAACGGTCCCTTGGATTCGGCATAAAATCGGATTGACAAGGTGTACAAAACTGGGGTAAAATAGGGTCAATGAAACACCGAAAATAAACCACCGTTTGGATTCGGCATAACAAATTCAAATTATTTGTTGTAAAATCAACATATTATTTTTGAAAAAAACTTATTTTATTAAATCACCAGATTTTATGTATTCGGCATCGGTTTTCTTTAAATATTTTTGCGCGCGGCGTGCATATTCGCCCGCCTGTTCATCGTCACCACGCATCGCATAATATTCCGCCATTGCCCACGCGTGACGCCCCATATCCGCATCACCATAGCATCGCGCCAAAACCCAATACGCCAATGGTGTCGGCTGGGTTAAAATTACACGCTTGGATAATTCAATCGCACGTGCGTTGTCGCCCGGCTTGCCCCGTTCCGCCAGCACCAACGCCAACGCCGTTTCAATCTGGGGGGCGTCCTTTACCAATGCCAACGATTTTTCATATGCGCGCACACTGTCATCATAGTGTCCAAACTGAAATTCAATATCCCCCAATAATTCATAGAAATATCCATTGTTTGGGTTGCGGGAAATCAGTGTCTGGGTTCCCATACGCGCCCCGTCCAGATTACCACCACGCATATTCGCGATTGCGCGCGCATAAAGGGCCGCATCCGATTTATCTGCGTATGGATATTTTGCCAAAACATTTTTTGCATCATCCAAATATCCAACCAACTTGGCCCGCACCAATTCATATTGCGCATCACGGGTGGCGGTATCGGGCGCGCGATAATTTGGTGCGTGTTCGGCAATATATTCACGTGCGTTCTTTAACCGTTCACGTGTCAGCGGGTGATTTATCCGATTTGGATTTATTGTGTTTTCCATCGCACCGGTTAAATCGTTCATCTGTTCAAAGACGGTTATAAATCCATTTGGATTTTGCCCGGCGCGTATCATCAAATCAATCCCCAGGTTATCCGCAATACGTTCTTCGTCCCGGGAAAATGCCAACAAAGACTGGGTCGCAACCCCGGACGAACCCGCCAGCACCCCCGCCCCCAGTGATGGATTCCCCCCGGCGACCATTAACCCGACCCCCAATGCCTGAATCAGCATTGTGCGTTTCATTTCTGCATCCGACCGTGCCGATAATTGCGCCATATGTCCACCAATGGTGTGACCCAATTCGTGCGCAATCACCGCCACCAACGCATCTGGATTTTTTATTTGTTTCAGCAGGCCCGTGTAAACATAGACATCTTCGCCACTGCGCACAAACGCGTTAAAATCATCATCGTCTATGATGTGAACATTCAAGCGGCCCGCCCCAATGTCGGCCGCCGTCCCCAGTGGTGCAACCAGTTCTGATAAAAAATGCTCGGTCTCTGTATCGTTAATAAGTGTTGCCCCAAATGTCGGCATCACCATAAAAACAGATAACAAAAATGCAAATATTTTACGCACCCTGAATCACCCCACGGTCAAATATGTACATTAAATCGCGTGTCCATTCGTCAGCATCATTATCGCGTGCTGCATTCGCCGCCAACTTAAACAAATCACGATGTTCGCGATAATCTACAAAATGATATTGTATCCAACCGCTTTGACGGGTGCCCATCAATTCACCAACGCCACGCATCATTAAATCCTGTTCGGCAATTACAAATCCATCATCTGTCTCGCACAGGACGTCCAGACGCTTTATTCCATCATCAGACAGGTTATTGCCAAAGATTAAAACACAATACGATTGCGTGTTGCCGCGTCCGACGCGCCCACGCAACTGGTGCAAGGCCGCCAAACCGAACCGTTCGGCATTCTCAATAACGATGATAGATGCACGGGGTACGTCAATTCCAACCTCTATGACCGTGGTCGCAACCAGGATACGCATATCAGAATCGTTATCGGCAAATTTTTCCATAACCGTGTCGCGCTGTTTCTTGTCCATTTGCCCATGAACCAGGCCCGCCGTCGGAAAATATTGGCACAACATCTTGTGCCGTTCGACCACCGCCGTCATATTGGCATCACCACTTTCTGATTCTTCGACCAGGGGGCATACCCAGAAAACCTTGGCCCCGGTGGCAATTTGCATCTGCAACCGCCCCACCAGTTCATTTATTCGCATCATTGGTAACTTGGTCGTTTTTATTGGTTTGCGTCCGGCGGGTTTCTCGTTAATAATCGATACATCCATATCGCCATACATCGTCATAGACAGTGTTCGCGGAATCGGCGTCGCAGACAACGCCAACAAATCTGGATTGTTTCCTTTTTGTCGCAGAGCTTCGCGCTGGGCCACGCCAAATCGATGCTGTTCATCAATAATAACCAGGCCCAAATCGCGGTATTCAACGTCCGCCGAAAATAATGCGTGCGTTCCGACAACCAAACGTGTCCGCCCCGACTTTAACGATATTAACTTTTCACGGCGGGCCACACCTTTGTCGCGCCCCGTCAGGATATCACACACAATCCCGATTTTATCACACATTGGCTTTAATTTGGCAAAGTGCTGCTGGGCCAGGGTATCCGTTGGTGCCAGCAAAGCCGTGGCCGCGCCCGTTTCCGCCATTTTAACCGCCGCCGCCAGGGCAACAATTGTTTTTCCCGATCCAACATCCCCCTGGACCAGGCGCATCATCGGAACATTCTTTTGCAGGTCATCGAATATTTCATCGCACGTACGACTTTGCGCGCCCGTCATTTCAAAGGGCAGGGCCGCATAAAACTTTTCCATCAAATCATATTTTTTTGGACGCACAGCGCGACGGTTCTTGACGTCGGCACGATTGCGACGACTGATTACAATTGCAGACTGGTGCGCGAATAATTCACAATATGCCAATTTCGCCATATAGGTCGCATTCGGCATTAAATCATCGGCAGACGTGGGAAAATGAATATGTTGCAACGCATCAAAAAATTCCAAGACGCGTTCTTCGCCCTCGCCACGTAATTTGTCGGGCAATATTTCAAATATCTTGTCACGGACGTTGGCGAACACTTTCTGGGTTAATCCCTCGCCCGCGGGATAAATCGCCTGAATAGACGGTATCTTGGACGCGTTTTGCATTTCTTCGATAAAGTCTGGATGACTGATTGTTGGGCGCGCCCCACGTTCCAGTTTGCCCGAAATCATACGCCAATCACCGATTGGTAATTTCTTTAACCAATAATCCAGATAGTTCACATTAAAGAACTGAATCACAACCGGGTTGCCCATTTTATCGTTGCACAGTATCTGGGTCGGTCGCCGCCGTCCACGAAAGACACCGCCGGACTTGTGGCTTTTAACCAACAGTGGGATTGTTATCACATCCCCCGGGGTTGCATCCATAACATTGTCGGTTATGTCGCGCGCACGCACATATGCCGGACGATGCAATAAAAAATCCAGCACGCGTCGCCCCCCCAACACATCGTCAAAGCGCGCCGCCAGAACCGGTCCCACCCCCTTGATGAATTGCAGGTCTGTATTTAAAAAATCAATCAGTTCACGTTTCATACACTATAAATTTAGTGAAAAATCCCCGAATATTCAATAATAAAAAACGCTCGTGTTTTCCCCTTGTATTTAATCGGCCGTTGTTCTAATATTCCGGTATAAGAATCCATATTGATGGCATTCGGGGGGATTGTATGAAAAAGATAGTTTTACTGACTTTTCGTTGCCTTGTGACATCCGTCGTGCTCGCGGTTGTTGGTGGTTCTGGTTCAATGGGTGGAATCATCACTGGATGTACGGGGTATGACACTATGTTGAATTGTAACAGCACATCGGATCCCTATACGTGCTATTGGGGATATACGCGCAAATATACTGGTGGACAGCCGTCGTACAATTGTTATGAATGTACCAATTTGCCATTGGCGGATAATATCCTGGTATCCAGTAATACAGAGACTCAACCTACAATTTCTTGGCTAACCGCTAAAACAGAATACGTTGACCCCTATGGCAATTATCGTGAATTTCCTAACGTGGATGGTTTTTGCCCAATTTTGGTTTCGTGTCCCGCCGGGTATGGATTAAAACTTTATATAAACCCAAAATGCAATACGTTAAATGCGGTGTCAGACTGTCGTTATCAGATTAGTTGTGAAGAGTGTGCTATGGGAACATTTGATCGTGAAACCCGATTGGTGCGTTTATATGCGCCCAGCGCCCTTGAGGATTATGGACTGTATTACGTTCGTGGTCAGTTTGATGATATTGATGGGACCAGTACTTTTATACTAGATAATACGGATATGGTTGACAGTAAAATATACGGCTGTGGCGCGTGTGGGGCTAATGCTCATGTAAATACAGATGGCAATAATTGTGACTGTGACGATGGATACAGATACTATGATATTGCCGGTCGGGCGATCACCACAAATATTGGGGAACGCGATTGTGTGCCACGTACATACAAAATATATTTGAATACTGGTACCTCTGCATCCAGTAGCAGTCCGTATATAAACTATCGGCCCGGCACGGGATACGATTTAGATTTAGATGGTGTATACGGTGACGATGGGACCAGTTTGGATTCCGTTGTAACCGTTACAGTGCCCAAGCAAAATTTTACTGGTTGGTATTTTTGCCCAATGATTACTGGTATTGGTGCGACTATTTGTGGGAATCCAATGTGGTCAACAAATTCATTTAGCAACAGTGATGATATCATTACCACTTGTAACGGTATTACGCAGTGCAGTATAGACGAATATGATGCAATAAACTTATACAGACAATATTCTTGGAAAACTTATACGGTAAAATATGCCGATGGTTCCAATAAAACGAAAACGTGTACATATAATTCAGACTGTAAGATTGATTATACACCGACAACCACTATTCCCGGTGGTCAGTTGTTTAAAAACTGGACATATCCCGGTTTTGTGATAAACGTTGGTGATAACATCAAGACCATTGAACAATCGCAACCCAGTGAATTTAGCAGTAATCAGATTAGCCTTGGCGTCAGTTATACGGAATGTCCGGCCGGCTATTATTGTAAAAATAATGTTCAAACCGAATGTCCCGCGGGCCACTATTGCCCGGGCGAGACCGCAACCCCAATCCCGTGTGAGGGGGGATATTATTGCCCGGCAAAAAGTGAATCCCAAACAGAGTGTCCCGCGGGCCACTATTGCCCGGGCGAGACCGCAACCCCAATCCCGTGCGAGGGGGGATATTATTGCCCGGCAAAAAGTGAATCCCAAACCGAATGTCCCGCGGGCCACTATTGCCCGGCCAATACCGTAACTCCAATCCCGTGCGATGGCGGATATTATTGCCCGGCAAAAAGTGAATCCCAAACAGAGTGTCCCGCGGGTCACTATTGCCCGGCCAAGACCACAACCCCAATTCCGTGCGATGATGGGGCATATTGTCCCGCCGGCAGTGCTGCCCCAAACCAGTGTCCCGGGGGGTACTATTGTTCGGAAAAAAGTTCGGAACCGATTCCGTGCGATGGCGGATATTATTGTCCCGCCGGCAGTGCCACCCAAACACCGTGTAATGTTGGGTATTATTGCCCGGTAAAAAGCGCCACCCAAACACCGTGCGATAGCGGCTATTATTGCCCAGCAGAATCCGCAGAAATGAAAAATTGTCCCGTTGGCACAACCAGTGATGCTGGACGTTCCGGTGTTGCCGGTGCCAAGGCCGCAACCGATTGCTATGTCAGTGATATGACCAAATTCAAAGACAGTGGTTTTAGTTTTACCCTGCCAATAACATCGGGAACCGTGAAATACAAGGGCAGGGGTTAATCCATATCCCAACCATATACAGAATTAAAAATCCGCCAATCGGCGGGTTTTAATTTCCTTTTAATATGCGTGCTTTGTTTTTATCCCATTCGCGCTGTTTTATTGTTTCGCGCTTGTCGACCTTGTTTTTACCGTATCCGATGCCCAGCAAGACCTTTAATTTTCCGCGATTATTAAAATACAGTTTCAGGGGCACAATTGTTGCACCTTTTTCTTGTAATTTTCCGATTAAACGGTTGATTTGATTTCGGTGTAATAATAATTGGCGACTGCGCCGTTCGTCAAAGTTTACAATGCGTGCCGCGGTTGGTAATTTTTGAATTTCCACCCCGGCCAAGAATAAATTATCGCCACGCCGTTGCACAAATCCATCAACGATGGTTACCAAACCATATCGAATGGATTTTATTTCCGCGCCGGTTAATGAAATACCGGCCTCTATCGTATCTTCAATAGAGTAATTGAACCGCGCTTTGCGATTTTCAGAAACCTGACCAAATTTTATAATTTGACGTGCCATAATGGGCGTATTCTACACCAATAATTAAAAGATTGCAAATTTAATAAACGGTGCTAAGATTACGCCCGAATATAAACATAGCGCCAAGGACAAATTATGAAAAATGAAGAGTATTCTATGGATCAATTCTGTGATTATACAACAGACAGATTTAATACCGCTCAACCCGATATGCCGGCACCTTCATTTGTTAAGCAATTGTGGTATGGTATTGGTCGTATAGAATCATTATATCAAATTAACAATACCACTGTTGCAGAACTGCAATGTGGCGCGTATGGTAAACCAGAGGTTGTTTTTACGCCATATCTAAATTTGGGGTGGTTCCGCACTGATCGAGATGTCAGAATTTTTGCAAGAAATCACGCTGAAAAGCATTTGTGTATTTTGGGTTTTGAAACAATCGTTAATACTGCGACAGATAAATCTAGATTACCAGATATATCTGTTGTTGTACCGTTAAATACAAAACGTAATATTAATCGTATGCGTATATTTGGTCCATATATGTTGTTTGATAAAAGAAAGATGTTAACATCTGCGGTATTGTCGCAAATGGAATCCAAGACAAAATAAAAATCCCCCATCTGGGGGATTTTTTATAATTTCATCTTTGGGTACAATCTGTGCGTGTTTTCTGTCAGAATCTGTTCCAACTCAGTTAATTTTACACCCTTAACATCCGCTAACACGCGTGCGGTCTCGATTACCATTGCGGGCTCGCACGGTTTGCCACGGTATGGAACCGGGGCGCAATATGGACTGTCGGTTTCGATAACAATCCGGTCGATTGGAATTTTTGAAAAAGTTTCACGAATGTCACCCGAATTTTTAAATGTCAAAATGCCACTGGCCGAAAACATAAAACCACGGTCCAACATCTTTTTTGCTAAATCCCACGAACTGGTATAGCAATGCATAACACCACATACATCACCGTTTAAAATTTGCGCGGTGTCGGCCTCGGCCTCGCGCGTGTGAATTGCGACGGGCAGGGCACATTTCTTTGCAATTGCCAATTGCCGTTCGAATAATTCAATTTGTTGCATACGCGTGTCTGCATTATAGTGGTAATCCAGACCGATTTCCCCAATCCCAACAACGCGCGGGTCGTTTAATATGTCGTCTGTTAACAAATCGTCGGGGTTTGTGTTAATGTATTCTGGGTGAATTCCAATTGTGCAAAAAACATTATCGTGCATATGCGCAATGTGCAACGCGCCCGGAATATCATTCGGGTCGGCGGTGGGACAAATCATAATACCAACGCCCGCGGCCATCGCATTTGCGATTGCGCGGTCTGCATCCCCATCGTTACAGTGCCGGTCGGTCAAGTGACAGTGTGTATCTATAAACATTTTTTTATTTCGCTTATTATTTTAAATATTGCAATTTCAGGTTCCAGATAGATTCGATTAACATCCGCGATTGCGTGCGTAACCATTGGATATAAGTCCGCCAGACCGAAATGCGCCACCGCATCCAACAGAATTTGATATATTTCCGGATTTGGTGCAATCTTTTTCGCAATGGCCATCATATCGCCCGCGTTTGCCCGCGGGTTATTAAGTATATCAATCAGGTGTTCGTAAATCTCATCTCCGCCCGATGATTTAAGATTCGCGATTTTCCCAAAACAACCATTCGCCAGGCGCAATGTATCGGTGCTGATATCATCTTCGGGCATAAATCGCGCGCACAGTTCCCGCATCTGGGATATGGTTAACGGCCGCATTTTTTCCACACGCGCACGTGAACGCACCGTCGGTAATACGTTTGATAATTGGTGCACCACCAACAGGAATAACGTTTGTGCCGGTGGCTCTTCCAGTAATTTTAATATCGCATTCGATGCCGCTGTATTTAATTCATCCACAGAATCAATCAGTACAACCCGCCATCCGCCCGACATAGACGACATCTGCATTTTATCAATCATCGCGCGCACGGTGTATACTGAAATAACCTTGCCGTCGGATTTTATGTTTCCGTTTTTATCAATGTTTCTGTCTTGGTCCACGATAAAGAAATCCCCGACATTTCCATAAACCATTTTTGCGATTTTATACGCCAGTGTCGCTTTACCAATGCCGCGCGGACCGGTTAACATCCATACCGGGTGAATGGGATGCGTATCACGATTTTCCCACGCATTCATAAACGTGCGCAGTGTATCACTGTGCCCCACCAGGGCTTCATTTTCCATTGGATGGGGAAATACGTATTCTGAACTTTTCTTTTTTCTTGGTGCCATTTTTAAATCCCAAACATTACCCGAATATTTTTAATAACGCGTCCCATAAATTGAATCTTGCGCACGCGTTCTTTTGCCACCAGTGGTGCCCGCGCGATAACACGACCGTCTTGTTCCGCGATTATTTCGCCGATTTGTGCGCCCGCATCAATTGGTGCGGCAATTGGTTCGTCAAATCGGGCCAAGACACGGACATCTTTTAATCCGTCTTTTTTATCAACCGTGATTGCGAATGGCTTGGCGACCGTTGCGACAACGGTGTCTTGTTTCCCATACCATACCGGAATATCAACAACCTTGTCGCCGGGGCGATAAAAAACCTTGTTCATTGTGGTCGAAAAGCCGTGGTTTAATAACTTTTTCATCTCGTTCGCTAATGCATCGTGCCCCTTGCCGTTGAATCCGTTAATCACCGCCACCAGGCGTCGTCCGCCAACCTTTGCACTGGCAACCATACCGTATCCACCGTCATTTGTGTGCCCCGTTTTAAGGCCATCCGCCCCCGGCATAATAAACAGCAATTTGTTATAGTTTACCGTATGTGTACGCCCCCATTCACGACACCAGTCTGTCTGGTGTTCATTAAATTCAAATCGCTTGGTCGCAAACATCGGGTACAGGTCTGGATAGTCCCCAATCAAATGCAACGCCAATGTGGCCAGTTCACGACTGGTCATCAGATTGTTTGGATTGGGCAAACCGCTGGCATTCCCGAACGTAGACTGTTCCATACCAATACTGCGTGCCTTTTGTTCCATTAACTGTGTGAATGCACCCTCGGACCCGGCTAATTTTTCCGCCACGACAACGGATGCATCGCCCCCCGATTGCACAATCAGGCCCAATATCAAATCACGTACGGAAATTGTCTGACCCGCGCTAAGGCAAATCTTGCTTGCTGGGTACCATTTTGGATCGTTATAGTCTGCGTTTTCGCTGACCGGGAAACGCGTGTCCAACGTGATATTTCCGGCCTTTATCTCGTCAAACAATACGGCCAACGTCATCAGTTTAATCATCGATGACGGCGGCATCAGTTTATCGGCATTTTTTGCCACAATCTCGACACCGGAATCATAGTCAATCAGGAATGCAGACTTTGCCTTGGTCTTAAATTCTGTGGCATTTGCCACACCACAAACAATCGATAAAAATAATGCAAATAATTTCTTTTTCATAGATCTGATAATAGCAACATCAAACACCATTTCAAATATATTTTTTATTGAATTTTTCCAACAAATGTATCGCCCTGAATTTCAGTGATAACTGCGTTGCAAATTGTCCGTGGCGGAATAGGCGTGCCAACAATTTTAACGGAAATATCGTGTGGGCAACGTGCGATGTTGTTTTCTTCGACCAGTACTTGAACGGTTTGCCGCGCTTGTGATTGCATAAAATTGGCACGATTTTCATTTGCCGCGTCATTTATTATTTTTACACGTTGTTTGGAAATTGCGCGATTAACCTGGTTTGGCATAGTTGCTGCAACGGTATTGGGGCGGGGCGAATATGGAAACGCGTGAATCTTAATCGGCTTTAATTCGCGCACCAATGCCAAGGTCTCGTTAAACAATTCTTCGCTTTCCCCGGGAAAACCGCAAATAATATCCCAACTGAATGTTATATTGTCACCCGCCATTTGCACCCATTTTCGAACCGTGTCTGCGGTATGACGGCGACGCATAGATTTTAAAATTGTGTCCGAGCCCGACTGCATCGAAAAATGCATATGTGGCATCATACGTGCATCGGATTTAATCAGGTCTATGATTTTTCCAACCTCTGGCACCGCCGGATCCATCGACGACAGGCGCAGTCGTCGTATCCCCGGCACATCCGCCAATAATTTTTTGCACAAATCAGAAATTAAAAATGCCCGCCCATCATACACCCGTGCATATGATGCGATATCAACCCCGGTTAAGACTATTTCGCCGAACCCGGCGTCCATCGCCGCACGCACATCGGCCAAGATTTCGTCGTATTCAAATGAAACCGCGCCCCCCCGCAACAGGCGTGTCACACAATATGTGCAATCGTGATTGCATCCATTTTGAATTTGAACGAACTTTTTTGATAATTTTTCATCTGTATCGCGGAAATTGTCGATGGTTGCGCCCCCAACAATATTGCACGGGGTGCGTGCCATCGCATCCATATATGCGTTCAGATTTCTTTTTTGAAAATTATCGACAACGATAACATTTGGTATGTCGCAAAACATTTCCGGGTTACGGGTTGCCGCACACCCGGTAACGAATATTGGGGTGTTTTTATTCTCGCGTGCGATGCGTCGGACGGATTGGCCTGATTGCCGTTCGGCTTCGCCTGTGACGGCGCAAGTATTCACGACAATCGCAGTTTCCAGGACATTTTTCAGCATACTTTGAATCTTTTCAGATTCCAACGCGTTCAGCCTACAACCAAAAGATAATGTTTTAATACTCATTTTTTTATTTTTCTGCTTGCATTTTTACTATCTATAAGGCATTATAACCAGGCTAAAAATGATTTCAACAAAGGATTTAAAATGGCCCGTACAACAAATTCTGATACATTACCATATGTAGAAAGCCGTTATGAACTGGGGATGTTGGCGTCTCAGCGTGTTCGTGATTTGAACGGTGGTGCGGAAGCGGTTGTGGACAAAGAAAATGACAAATTGACGGTTGTAGCCCTGCGCGAAATTGCCAGTGGTAAATTGGATGTGAATGCCGTACGTCACGAATTTGTTCAGTCTTACAAAGAAACACCTGCATTGGCAGATGGCGAAGAATCATTGGAAATCGGAACCGAGGATCCATTACTGCGTGAAATTGATGCGGAATTGGAAAATGCCTTGGCGGACGATGCGCCGATTGCGGATGCCGCGGACGTTATGGACGAAGTAATGGCCGACGACGCATCCATTGACGAAGAATAAACGGATACGGAGACGTCGCATAGTTGGTCTAGTGCGCTACATTGGAAATGTAGTATACTCGCAAGGGTATCAAGGGTTCGAATCCCTTCGTCTCCGCCACAAAAATCAAACGCCCATTGTGGGCGTTTTATTTTTGTGCCGAAATCGGGGTTCGAACCCGGTAAAGCCACGACAGTGGCGTGGGTTCGACAATGAGTAGGTTTTGCAAACATAGTACAGCAAAACCGTCAGGAATGCCCCACAGCCCCGCCACTCGCGGGGCGAGGGAATACTTCGTCTCCGCCAGGAATAATCAAAACCCCGACAAAATCTGTTGGGGCTTTGTTTTTAGGCGGATTCCAGCCACTTTTTCACCACAAGGTTACCAGTATGTACAACGAAGTTATCAAATAATCGAATATTTGCACTGCTTACATACATTGCCCAAAACCATCGTGGCAATTTTAGTTTTTCTTACCCTTAAAACTATAATCTGTGCCAAAGTCTCTTGCGTCCTGTTTATGGGCTTTCCAATGAGCTTGTTGACTAGCGAACACAAACAGGTTTGATGGCCTATTGTCCTGTTTGTTTCGGTTGATATGATGTACAACCTCACCACGTCGCAGTGGTCTGCCAAGTTTCATCTCTGCCATATGCCGATGAACCAATATGCCAGTATCTTTATATACTCTGTATCCATTGGCGTTTGTGTACGATTTTGTTTGATTGCGAGGATGTGTGAAATGTTTATTTTTCATTTTCATCACTTCCATTGTCGTTCTGTATTTCTGCTGGCATCAAATCAATCAAATTGCCATTACATGTGGGATAATGCTTACACATAATTTCTTTAAAATCATCTTCTTGGCCGTCGTTGTACTCTGGCTTTAGTCGTCTAACTTTCACTTCCTTGAACGCAAACTGCTTGCCGCAATGTATGCATTCTACAATTGTGTCTGGCTCAAATCCCATTCCGTACTTTCGGCATTCATCAATACCATCTTGCCAGTCCTTTCCAGAAAGTTCTTCATGATAAGGCACATCACTATCCAATGGTTCGTGTGAATATTCTGTTATTTCACGACCATCAGGTGTAAAATTATGCGATATAAAACTTGTACATCCATATTCATTATGAATACTTCTTTCTAGTGATTTACGGGCTTTTAATTGATCTGTTTCTGGTGCTGTTGTTAAATCTTTCCAGCTGGCAAACCCTGCCATTTGGGCAATTAAATGCTGCGCATTACCCAATTTAAATTCAAAGTTTTTATCATCGTCCATTATCCCATATTCAAGGAATATACCTACGATATCAAAAAACTTTGGTTCGTATTCATAAATATCACCATCTTCAGAAAGATAGCGGGTTTGGTAGTCTTTAAGCAAATTTTTTGCTTGTAATTTAAAGTAGTCTATATTTTTCATAATATAATCCTTTACCGCATTTGCGGAGTTGCCCAAGTTCATTATCTAATATTGATTTTGCGTTCGTAGTCTCTTGGCTTAGATAATAAGCTCGGAGGTTTATATTATTTTATTTGTTGGATGATGAAATCTTTACACGAACGGGCTAGCCTTCCAACAGGCATGCATGTATTATATTATAAATGTTGCTGAAAATCAAATAACTTTTTCTGTTCGGCAAAGTCATTACTGCGTGATGCCTTGTCCAACATATCGCGAAC
>JAFVSL010000007.1 GCA_017503725.1 Alphaproteobacteria bacterium
ATATTTTGCAGTCAGAAAACAGATTGCCCGAAGAAATTGATTCCATAGATGCCTTGAAATCAAAATTGAAGCGAGCAATGATAAAGGAAAACCCAATAAATCTAGACGAGATAAAAAATAAATTTAATGATTGTTACGAGATGTACAACAACAGTAAACATGGTTCTGGTCGTGGTTTTGGCGTAACAGGCTTAGATAAGGAAGTAGATGATGCTCTCGACCCCCAAGTTGTAAAAATGCTGCATCAAATGGTATCATATTACATCGATAGTATTTATACAAAAGACATTATTGAAAAATATGGCTTGGAATATATGGACGAGAAATACGGCAGCCCTAAAAATTAGTTGTTTCAAACGATAGTTAATATATTCAATTTACTTTTTTGATTTTTAGTGATAGACTATGAATTGAATCCATAGGGATATGGGTTCGGGGCCTTCAAAACCCATCAAGTACGGTGCGAATTGCATCGTTATCCATATTATAAATGGTGCGTTCGCACTGTTTTGCCTGACCTTTGGTCGGGTGTCCGTTGTTATATAACAGGTTTTATCCAAAAGCAGCGGGGCATTTACTTGATGTTTTGAAGCCACCCGACCGTCAATATCTCTTATTGGCGGTGTTTTTTACAAGGGGTGTGGTATGAAAAAGATAATATTTGGTTTTATTGGTATGTTTTGTGTAATTTCTGCACATGCGGTGGATTTAACGTTAGAGTATTATGATAATACCGTTTATTTTATAGAAGACCCATATACAGCAAAGAGAGATGATTTAACAAGTATTTCAGATGAACGGTATTATTTTAAGCCATTTGATAAGACGTTAACAATTACTGCGATTCATTGGCTGGGGGATGGTAGTGGTGGCGAATATGAAGACCCGAATAGCCCATATGTTTTTAATTATACGGATATAACATTTGATTGGTTAAAATCGTATTTTACTGATTATATAGGTAACGAGTATCCATTTACTCAGATTAAAAATCAATTTGATGATTGGGTTGTGAATAATTTTTCTGAATTGGTGGACTTATCTGTAATTGGAATTTCAAGAAACGTTGTAAAACAACACAATATTGATATTTATAATTATGTGTTTAGTAATACAAGGTTTAATGAAGATAAGTTTTCTGTTTGGGGGACAACATTATTTAATTCAATTAATAAGTCTGGTAAATATGATTATTCAACAAATGGACTGGGTATTGTTCTGGGGGCGGATTTACGGTTGTCGGATAGTGTTTTAATTGGTGCGGGATATAGTTATTCAAATGTTGACATAGATGTAAATCCGTCTGATATATTGTTTGATACAAGCAGTGTATTTTTATATTCAAAATGGCAACCAAACAAATTCTATGTAAATGGGTTGGTTGCGTATAACTTTGCAGATTACGAGTATGTAGATAGTGAATTGAATAATGGTGATGTGTCTGCTTTATTTGCATCGGTTATGGTGGGCTATAAAACAGAATACGGGTTAAGTCCAGAAATTGGTATCAGATACACAAATATAGAATTGAATCAAAACAGTGAATACTTAAAAAAATCAAAAAGTGATTTTTATAGTGTTGTTGCAGGGGCGGCTTATGAACATGCGCTGGGTGATTTTGTGTTGGGTGGCCGTGCGTTAGTTGAATATGATGTTACACAACCAGACAATAAAGTAGATTTAGATGTATTGGGGTATAAATATAATTTTGAAATAGAAGATACAGAACGACCGCTGGGGGTAGAACTTGGTATTTGGACTGAATATAATATTGGTGGCATAAATTTACGCTTAAATTATGATTTAAGATTACATACAGATATGGTTAATCATACAGGTGGTTTGTCTTTACTGTATTGTTTCTGAAACGCAAAACAAAACCGCCAAAAAAGGGCGGTGGTTTTTTTCTCTTGCACGACGGACGGGGTTCCGTTGTGCTGGGGTGGGGAAAAGTGTGTATAATTTTTCTGGTTGAAATCATCATTGAAATCAACCAGAAATCAGTATTGAAATCGTGGAACACAAAATTTGGTTCAAATCGGTTTGCGGTATGAAAATGTATGTTTTTCAAACGGTATCCATACAGGTTTTAACAGGTTTTAAGCGTAATGTGATAAGTCGTCAGAACTGAAAAAAAACAACAAAAAAACCCAGAAATCTGGGCAAAACTCGAATTTGCTGTTGGGCTTGCTCTTATGGTTAACAGTCCGTTGTTCTACCGACTGAACTATGCCCGAATAGCGAACACAATATTATATCAAAAAGTCGCAGAAGTCAAGACTTTTTTCAAAAATGTGCAAGTCGCGGAAATCTGCAAAAAATCCTGTGTATTTTCGCCGTGCGCGGCATGTGTGTAAAACATTTTTTCGCCTTTTTTGTCCGTGCGTTTGGCGGGTAAAAAAAGTTGTCGTAAAACTTGAAAAAACGTCAATTTGTGCTAAGTTCATAACAGAATTAAAGTATAAAGGGTAATGAAAATGTCAACAGATAAGAAACGCAAGCCAAGATTTCAAGAAAGTGTGGCATACGAATATATAACCAAGGCACAAAGAATACCACGGCCGTACACGTCAGAGGATTTCAAAAAAGAGACTTTTATTCCCGACCCCTATGAATTGTGCAAACACCGATAAATTAAATCATGTTCAGGATACGCCCTGTGATATGTAAAAACAAACCGCCCAGATGGGCGGTTGTTTTTTCTCTTGCACGACGGACGGGTTTCCGTTGTGCTGGGGGTGGGGAAAAGTGTGTATAATTTTTCTGGTTGAAATCATCATTGAATTCAACCAGAAATCAGTATTGAAATCGTGGAACGCAAAATTTAGTTCAAATCGGTTTGCGGTATGCAAATGTATGTTTTTTAAACGACAATGCCACACCAAAAAACGCCAAAAATAATAAAGCGTCGAGAAATACATAAAACGGTTGATTTTGACTTTTTTATGTTCTATGATACCTGAACAAGGGCATTTTGTGTCGCGTAGAGTGTGAACCCAATTCCCATTAAGTCACATTCCAAGAGATAAAAAATCCCTTTTTATTAAATCACAAATGTTGCGCATCAAGTAATTGATGCGCGATTGTGGTTTGTATCGTCATAGAAAGGGGATCTTATGCCACGTGTATCTGTGCTTACGCCACTTTATAACACCAATCCGGTGCATTTGCGTGAAATGATAGAATCCATACTTAATCAAACATTCACAGATTTTGAGTTTCTGATTTTAAATGATTCGCCAAACAATACCGAAATCGAAGAAGTTGTGAAGTCTTACAAGGACAAGCGTATTAAATATGCCAAGAATGAACAAAATATGGGTATCACGCCATCGCGTAACAAGTTACTGAAAATGGCACGTGGGGAATATATTGCGATATTTGATCACGATGACATCTCTGTGCCGGAACGATTGGCATTGTGCGTGGAATACCTGGATAAAAATCCACACGTTGGTGTGGTTTCTGGCTGGTTACAGTTTTTTGGAACGGATGATGTATTGTTAAAAAATCCAGAACGCGACACAGATATCAAGATATGCCTGACGGATAATTGCTATGTTGCGCACACGGCGGCGATGATACGCAAAAGCGTCCTAACCGACAATAATATTGAATACGAAGAATATTACACCCCGGCCGAAGATTATCGTCTGTGGGCACGCCTGATGGATGTGACGCACTTTCATAATTTACAGACTGTATTGGTCCGGTATCGTTGGTTTGGCAATAATACATCTGCGACATTTGCCAATCGGACAGAGGCCGCACGTCGTTCAATCAGCCTGCAATTACAGAACAAATACCCGGCATATTATCGTGAATATTGCCGTCGCTTTGAACCAGAAACGCGTATCAAGGTACGCCTGTTTGGATTTATTCCGTTGTTCAAGATAAAACGCAATTGGCTGTGGTTATTTGAATGTATTCCGGTTTGTAGGATATTTGGAAAAAAATAATGAAAAAAACAAAATGTTTTTACTATGAACGTTGCTTGAACGGTCGTACGCATATTTGGCTGTTTGGGGTCAAGGTTTTGTCGTGGGGACCACGCGCGGTCAAGCCATTCAAGAACCCAAAACTGGGTGTTTCATACAGTGTTTGGGATGGCGAAGAATTATTAGAACAATCGATAAAACAAATCCGTCCTGTGGTGGATTATGTGAATGTGGTTTGGCAAAAACTGTCTTGGTATGGCAAACCGTGTAATCCCGACCTGGAACAAACATTATTAAAATTAAAGGCGGATGGTTTAATTGATGAATTGATATTTTTTGAGCCAGATTTAACTGCTGTTCCTGGTCACAATGAAATAACCAAGCGCAACATTGGGTTGCGCGCGGCACGTCGTGCGGGCTGTACGCATTTTATGACAATGGACACGGACGAATTTTATGATACCGAACAATTCCGTGCGGCATACAATGATATTATAAAGCGCAATTTAACGCATACGTGTTGTAATATTGTATCGTATATTACACCGACCCTGCGTTGTCGTGATTATGAAACATTTTTTGTGTCTTTTATAAACAGAATTGATAGTGGTGAAAAGTTTACATTTGATGCGTTTCGTGGCTATTGTCCATGTTTGTTGGATCCGACACGCAAAATTAAATTGAATAAAAAATCCAGATTTTGTTTCTTGGGTAAGCTGGTGATGCACCATATGTCTCACGTTCGCAAAGATATAAATAAAAAAATAGAAAATTCGACCATTTCCCAGACGTCAGATGCATTAGAACAAATGCGCACAAACTTTTTAATTACAGACAAAAAGGTGGCTGAAAAACTTAAGTCTGGCGAATATATAAAGGTTGAAAATAAATTTGGTATAAGGATATAGATATGAAAACTTTTGTCACGATATTATGTTGGTTTATTCCATTCAAAAAAACTCGCAAGCAACTGAAACAAAAGTATGTAAAGAGTATTCCCATAAAGTATCATCATAATAATCGCATAGTTATCCATCTGCCAGATGGAAAAACAATTGAAAATCCATACAGTATACCGGGGCTTTCAATACATTTTGCGGGCCGTGATTCTGTAATAGAATTGTTTTATCCGATAAACTTTCATAAATCGCATTTTATTTGTCGGGATAATTGCAGTGTAATAATAAAGCCATCTTGTTTTATGGGGTTGACCCTTGATATGTATAATGAATGCACGGTTACAATCGATGAAAACTGCCAAATTGGCCAATGTCATGTAAATATGCCCAACGAACGTGGAACCGCCCTGTACATAGAGCGCGATTGTGTGTTCTCAACCGGGATTGAGATATGGACTACGGATGCACATCCCATCAGTGATATGGATGGAAATTGTATAAACAACAGAAAATCTTGTGTGACAATTGGTCGGCACGTATGGATTTGCAGAAATGCGACATTGTTAAAAGGTGCAAGAATACCGGCTAATAGTATTATAGGAAATTCGGCCGTTGTTTCGACAAAACTGGTAACTGAAAACAGCGTGTATGCCGGCAACCCCGCCATATGTGTTAAGTCTAATATTAATTGGTCTGAGGGAAAAATAAGTTAATAAGGTGTAAAAATGAAGATTTTAAGAAATTTCTTTAACAGAATTAGTTTTATGAAAGAATATAGTGATTGGGTTTATGATGTACAAACGAATAAAAGCTTTTTTGTGCCAATAACAGACACCCCTTTTAGAAGAAAACAAGACACGCCTAAAATATTTGCATATTATTTGACACAATTTCATCCAATACAAGAAAATGATGATGCACACGGCAAAGGGTTTACAGAATGGACGAATGTCGCTGGTGCTGTACCACAATTTGTTGGGCATTGTCAGCCAAATATACCATACGATATCGGTTTTTATAATTTATTAGATATCAATGTTATGAAACGTCAGGTAGAATTAGCCAAAATGTATGGGATATATGGATTTTGTTTTTATTATTATTGGTTTTCTGGACGCAAGGTATTGGAAAAACCTCTTTATAATTTTCTTCATTCTGACATAGATTTTCATTTTCACTTTTGTTGGGCTAATGAAAACTGGTCAAAGCTTTGGGATGGGGTAAACAAAGAGGTTATTTTGGAACAAAAGTTAATTTCAAGTGATGCAAAGGAATTTTATAAAGATATTTTGCCTTTTATTAAAGATCATCGATATGAAAAAATAGATAACAAACCGTTGCTTTGTGTATATCATCCAGAGGTCTTTGATAAAAAAATATTGTTAAACTTCATGAATGATTTAAATAAATTTGCATATCAAGACGGTTTTGATGGTTTTTATTTTATGGCAAACAATGTTGGTGGATTTAATGTTCCGTCAGAATGGGGGTTTGATGGGATTATAGAATTTCCTCCACATGGCGTTTTTGATAAAGGGGCAGCTGTAAAGAAAACAAGATTATGCGATAAAACAAATTTTGTCATAAAAGATTTAACAGATTTTGTGATTAATCAAGAATTTATATACGAAACACAAAACTTAACATTCAAAGCCTGCTTTCCATCGTGGGACAATACGCCTCGAAAAGCGTATTCCAATGGTGTTAGTTTTTCTTTGTCGGATACACAGTTTGAAAAATGGCTGTCTGATATAATTTTATGGACCAGACAACACAACGCCCCAGACAAACAATACATATACATAAATGCTTGGAATGAATGGGGCGAGGGCGCAATGTTAGAGCCAACCAAACGATTTGGTTATAAAAGTTTGTCGATAATAAAAAGTGTACTTGAGCGCTGTTAGTTTTATCCTGCCATACCACACGCATACCAAATGTTGATCGCGGCAACTTGGGTAAATGTAAAATCTGTTGCTGTTTTCTTGGAATAACCCGCAACCCAAGATGGATAGTATGATTGTGTTCCCTGGGCAACCTGGGTTCTTATCAGTGTGTAATGCTCGTCAGCCATTGTAACGGGCAGGGCTATTGTCGTGTCGCTTTGTGTTGCACTGCCGTTAATTTCACCCCCCATTTCGACCCAGCCGCTTTTGTATTTCCGGTACCAGGTATAGTTGTTTTCCGCCGTTGGTAATTGGCTTTCCACAACCCAATCGCCGATGGTATCTATCGCGCGTGCCATCGCAACGCCACCCACCGTTTCGCCATCGTGAACACGAATTATACCGGTGTCTGTGTCCATCGTGATTTCACCCACCAGACCCGTATACGCATCGTTTGTCGCTGTGTCACCACGCTTGATTTGTAATTTATGTTTATTATCTGCGCGTGTCAATATTTCATCAATTTGAATTCCGCACATTTGTTTATAAAGTGTATTCAGTAATTCACGTCGTTCAAACGGCTGAAATTCGATATTTTTTTCTACGCGGTCAATCAGCCGCGTCAGAATATCACCCATTGCGCTCAGAATTTCTGATATCTCTGATTTTGGTAAAGACATAATTTATTCTTCCTTTGGTTATAAATTACGTCACCCCGGTTGTTTGAATAAAAAATCCCCATTGCGGGGAAATAAAAAACGGCCACATTTCGTGTCCGTCATTGGGCCAAATTATATCATAAAACATATAAAAAATCAATCATAATTAAAACCGACCATTACGGTCGGTTGTAATTCTGGCGCACCCGGCGCGATTCCCTCGGGCGTGTGCCCTGTGGGGCATTCGTATTCACTCAAACGTCGCAGGCTTGTTTTCGTGAACTCATTGTCGAACGCTGCGCGTCCAAATCGCGTGATGCACAATCATAATTAAAACCGACCATTACGGTCGGTTGTAATTCTGGCGCACCCGGCGCGATTCGAACGCGCAATCCCCGCCTTCGGAGGGCGATGCTCTATCCAATTAAGCCACGGGTGCAACAAACGGTATTATAAATATTTACAATAAAAATGCAAGCGGGGTGGGGCGACTATTTCGTTTTTGTTCCAAGATTTTGTATGCATCTGCGCAGGGCGGATTGAATGGATTGCTTTTGTTTTAGTAATTTTAACCCTGTGCGCACAAAATTACGGTCCAGTTTGCGGTGTGTAATCCCGTCATAATAATCCATTAAATCTTCGGATAAATCGGGCAATGGAAATGATTCCAGGATGGATATCATCGCGAACTCTTCGGACGCCAGGGCAATCCCCGTTACATCAATAATCTGGTCCAGGCTGCCGTCGTCTTTGCAAATTATATTCGCAGGTTTAAGATCGCAATGAACCAAATGTATATTATGCCATCGTGACAGTATTTTTATTATCGCACTATAAATATTGGTCAAGATTTTCGGCCGTGCCACCGGTGCGGTGATTTTATATACGTCTGAAAAATATTTTCCAATGGATGAATATGAATAAACGTCGTCCAGACTGCATTCGGCCAACCGCGCTTGAATGTCCAGGGCCTGTTTATATGTTTTGAAAATTCTGTCATCACCGATATGATTTTTTAGGTGTTGGGCCAGGGTCCGATTTGGATTGTAATCATAAACCTCGTACCATTGTGCAATATATCCATTGATATTGATTTTTGGAACCGGGAATCCCTTTTTAACCAGGCGTTCAGATATATTTTTATCGCGCATTGCGATTCTGGAATCGACGAATTTGCACACAATTGGACCGCGCTTGCGCGTATCGGCCACGAATATAGGCTTCTTTGGCGAACAGCCCTCTGGCGTACGAATGTTTGTCGCGTGCGGGAATCCACTTTTAATTGCAGTGTGAAAAAAATTAGAACTGTTACCTGTGTCCATTTTTTTATCCTGGGGAACATATTCTAGACAGTTTGTATATAAAGTCAAGGTTTATCCACGTTGCAACAGACTTAACATAAAATCATCCAAATCGCCGTCCAGAACCGCATCAGAATCCGTTTTTTCAACACCGGTGCGCACGTCTTTGACCAATTGATACGGGTACAGGACATAGTTTCTAATCTGGCTGCCCCATTCGATTTTCTTTTGCGCGGCCAGGGCTGCGTTTTCTTCCTCGGCGCGCTTTTGCATTTCCAATTCGTACAACTTGCTGCGCAACATCTTCATTGCCATTTCACGATTTTGAATCTGACTGCGTTCGTTTTGACAGGTCACAACCGTATTCGTTGGAATGTGTGTTATGCGAACCGCGCTGTCTGTTTTGTTAACGTGTTGCCCGCCGGCACCGGATGAACGATATGTATCAATACGCAGGTCTTTTTCGTTAATCTCAATTTCGATTGTGTCGTCCACATCCGGCCAAACATCAACAGATGCGAAACTGGTCTGGCGTTTGCCGTTCGCATTAAATGGTGAGATTCGAACCAGGCGATGTACGCCAATTTCATTTTTAAGCCACCCATATGCACGATCGCCTGAAATACGATAGGTGATGTTTTTTATTCCGGCGGTGTCACCTTCGTGTTCTTCGATAACCTCAATCGCAAAACCGTGACGTTCGGCCCATCGTGCATACATCCGCGATAACATTTGTGCCCAATCTTGGGCCTCGGTTCCACCGGCACCGGCCTGAATGAATAAAAATGCGCCATTGTTATCCGCAGGTTCCCGGAACAGGGTGATGAATTTTGCGCGATGTGCCGCCTGGGCCAATGCTTCAATTCCGGAAATAACATCTGGGTCATCGGGTGCCATTTGGTACAGTTCCCCCAGGTTTTTATATTCCGATTCCAGGTGCAGTAATTCGTTCAACGTCTTTTCCAAGCCGGATTTTTTTTGCAAAATTGCGCGTGCAGAATCTGGATTGTTCCATAAATCCGGGTCGTTAACCTGAATATTTAATTCATCAATTTGTTTTTGTAATTTTTCAGGGTCAAAGAAACCCCCTGACGGCAGAAATGTCGTCGGAAATTTGTGATAAAACTTCGTTAACCATAATCATAAGCGAAATCTTAGCACGGATTTTTATTGAATCAATTAAATTTTATGGTCAAAACCAAATCAGTGTTTGCGTTTTTTTACCCAATATGATAAAATCATACCAACGAGAGGGACCCTAATGAATAAATTTCTGATGATTTTTGGGCTATTTGGCCTGTGTTTCGGTGCAACGAATGCGTCGGCGGTATCGGCGGGAACGGTGTCTGCGGCAAACGCGGCATCTAATTCGCGCAGTGTGTCTATGTACACCCCCAGTACCGATGGCGCCCGCGGGAACCAGGGCTTGGCCAACGCTTACAAGGCAAATCAGCGCAACACGTACTATATGGTAACGCAACCTGATGTTGATACGGCGTGCCGTGAAAAGATTTTTGCCTGTTTGTCAGATTATTGTGGCGATGTGACGGTCGTTCCGGGCCAGCGTTCATCAAAATGCCAATACGCCACGGAATCAGAATTATATAATTACACATTGCTGTGTTTGCAGAAAGATAACTCGGTCCTGTTGCCACAATATAATACAAATACACGTACCAGTCCGGGTGGTATGAACACGGCGGCGCGCCTGTGTCCTGCCTATGTACAACAGGAATTGATGGCGTATTTATCAATGGCAAATATGGCGGACAAATTATCAAAATCTAATTCGGACCTGTGTATTCAGCGTCGCCAGGAATTAGAGGCTGCAATGGCGTGTCATTCGATTGCACTGGCATATGGTAACGAAACATCCAGTATGTTGAATACGCAATTAACGGATTATTGTGGTGCCGGTGTCCCGGGGGGCAGTGCTGAAATGGTGTCTCGTTTTGCCAATGCCGGCAATGTCGGGGCCAGTATTTGGGGTTGGGCCGAAAAAATCGTAAGCCTGAACCTGAACGAAAAAGGCGCCGACTGGCAGGCGGCAGTTGATGCGGTCTTGGCGGGGTATACAAACCGTATGAATTTGGCGTGTGGTGATAATCTGCAATTAAATACGGCGGCGCACGCGACCGGCGCATCTGAACCCACAGCATTGCAAACTGTGGCGGCCCTGGCGGTGGGAACGGCATTCCCAACCGTTGCGGCACCGGTTGAAAATCCATATGAAACGCAATCTGTTTTTATGGAGGTTCAATCACGTTCTGAATTGTGGAATTATGACACCGCATACCAGGTGGTCCAGGCCGGCCTGACGAATAATGCGCTGACCCAGAACGCATTTTTAACCAGTGCGCAGATGGATGATATGCAAACGGCTTATAAACGCGGGACCAAGGTGTTTGTTATCCGCGACAGTGCGCGTTGTTATACCATACCGGTGGCACAACTGTCACAGATGGAAACATCAATGGTGGCGCAATCCTTTGCAAATTGTATAAGCAAATAAGAAAATCCCCGTTTTGGGGATTTTTTATTCCTATCTATCCGCTTGAATGATTGGGGGATTTTTGGTATAATATTGCCTATGAAAATATCACGTCGTGGTGCTTTAAAAATAACCGGATTTGGGATGCTGGCGCTGACTGCGTTGCCACGTATGGCATTTGCGGCACGCAATTCATTGCGTTCGTTGCGCACCGGTGTTCAGCCCGGCGGAAAAACGCGTTTGGTGATTGAAACGGCGACACGTCCGTCATATTCATTGTCTTATCCCACCAATCAATTGATTGTTACATTATCAAATACGGCGGCAAACACGGGGATAAGTCCGAAATTGGCATCCGGTACACTTGTAAAATCCCTGGCCCAGGCCCAGGCGGGCGACACATTGCAAATTATTGTAAACTTGAACAAGCCTATTGCCCAGGTTCCAAAATCTAACATTTTGTTGTTGGAACCAAATGGCGATAACGATTATCGCCTGGTGCTGGATTTTGTTGCCGGCACGCCGGGCGCCACATCTGCGACCGCCGCCACGGCAACGGCACAATCGTCAAAGAAAACAACCGCACCGACAAAAAAATACGTAATTGTTGTTGATGCTGGCCACGGGGGCAAGGATCCGGGCTGCATTGGCAAGGGTGGCACCCGCGAAAAAGATGTCGTATTGTCTGTGGCACGTAAGTTAAAGAAACAATTGGACGCAAATGGATTCCAGACGCATTTAACGCGCGCCGGTGATACGTATCTAAAATTGGCGGAACGTGCCGCGATTGCGGAACGAAAAAAGGCGGATTTATTTATTTCCTTGCACGCGAATGCGAACCCCAGTCGCGCTATGAAGGGCTTTTCAATTTATACCCTGTCTGAAAAGGCATCTGACGAAGAGGCAAAAAAACTGGCCGAGGCTGAAAATGCCGCCGATAAAATCGGGGTAGAGGGCTTTACCGAATTTGAAGAAAACATCCGTATCGCTCTGTCATCATTACAGCAGCATGCCGTCGCCGAAATGAGCGAGGAATACGCCACCGGCGCCGCCCGCGCGTTCAAGAACAAATCAATAACCCAGCAACCTGGTCCCGACGTTCGTCACGCGCCATTTGCGGTTTTGCGTTCGACTGTGCCGGGGGCGCTGCTGGAATTGGGGCATCTGTCCAATTCATCCGAAGAGAAGTTACTTAAAACATCCGCGCACCAGGATAAACTGGTCGCTGCCATTGTTAAATCTGTAAAAAATTATAACTTTGATGTTTAAAAAAATCCCGCATATTGCGGGTAATTCCTGGCGGAGCAGAAGGGATTTGAACCCTTGATAGAGTTGCCCCTATACACGATTTCGAGTCGTGCGCATTCAACCACTCTGCCACTGCTCCTGTGTGCGCCATTATAACCATACTGGGATTATTTTGCAAGGGTTAATATTTGACTTTTAAATCCCTTTTGCCTAGAATTTTATCCATGGAAAAAACATTCAACGAAAAGGTTTATGATACCGTTGCGCGCATACCATATGGGCGCGTGGCATCATTCGGTCAGATTGCACAAATTATCGGTCGTCCGCGTATGGCGCGATTTGTTGGCTATGCATCCAATAATAAGGCGTCTTGGCACCTGCCTTGGCATCGGGTCGTGTTCAAGGATGGGTCGCTGTGCTGTGGTATGGCGACGGAACAATATCGCGCCCTGCGTGCCGAGGGGGTAAAATTCGACCCCGACAAGCGTGTTATTATGTCGGAATTTCAGTGGGACCCCGAACGTGATGCGGTACCATTGGAATTAAAAGATTTACCATTGGTATTTTGATAGAAAAATCGGGGCGAACCCCGATTTTTATTTTTGCTTTTTATTTCCTTTGTTTTTCTTGGTTAATCGTTCGTATATTGCCTCTGATGATAACGGTTTATACGACAGGAACCACGCACGCGAATCAACGCCGCGGGCCTTGGTGTTTTGTTGGCGATCCATTTCGCGCGTTGTTTGTGGCGCAGATATCAACACGTGTTCCCCCGGAACCCAATCTGCGGGAATTGCAACCCCGAACGCATCCGCGGTTTGCAGTGCGACCACAATACGCATAATTTCTGTAAAATTACGCCCCAGTACGGCCGGATAATACAAAATTGTGCGAATTATCCCCCGTGGGTCGATAATAAAGACTGCGCGCACCGCGTGTGTATCAGACGCAGAATCGTGAATCATACCGTACGCACGTGCAATATTTGCATCCATATCTGCAATAATTGGGAACGTAATGTTTGCGCCGCCGTCCATTTCGCTTATCGCGTGAATCCACGCCAGGTGCGACGGAATTGCACCAATGGAAAGCGCAACCAGATCCGTATTCATTTCTTTGAATTGACTCAGCAGTTCTTGAAACCGTATAAATTCAGATGTGCATACCGGTGTAAAGTCAGACGGGTGTGAAAAAAAGATTATCCATTTCCCGGCATAATCATTTGGAAAATGTATTGGTCCATTGGTGGTCTGGGCGTTAAATTCGGGCGCCATATCACCAATCAGTGGCATTGTTGGAACCGGTTCCACTTCGTCACAAATATCAAACATAGTTTCTCTCCTTGGGTTTGTATATCCAAAGCCTAGCATTTTTGCCAATATTCGGGGCACAAGAACCTTTTCATAGATGATGACATAATAAAAAACTTTACTCTTGATAAAATGTGGTATGATGTGAATAATGTATGGCAAGATAAAAAAGGATATATAGTTATGAAACGTTCTGATATTGTACGGACAATCCAGGTCCAATTTAAACATATGCGTGCATCTGATGCGGCGGCGATGCTGGACACGGTCGCAGATACTATGATTGAATCTGTGGCAAATGGAAATCGCATTGAAATTCGTGGTTTTGGCACTTTTCAGCCACGCGCCCGTGCGACAAAAATTGGATATAATCCGTGCACCGGAATGCCAATGCCATTACCGGCCAGTACGACTATATTATTCAAGCCCAGCCGCGAATTAACCAAGAAAATGAATGGATAATCAATTATGTTATTTGGTAAAAAGTCTGGTATAAAAAATCGTAATCGCGAACGGTACGAACGCGTACGTCGTCTGATGTGGATAAAATGTGCCGCCTGTGGTAAATTGGTTTTCTACAAAGACTATCGGGAAAACTTATACATATGCCCCCATTGCAAGCGTGCATTTATAATGTCGCCAAAGCAGCGCTTTAATTTACTGTTTGATAATCACGCGTGGGAAAAATTAACGTTGCCAACGACAACCGACGACCCATTGCGGTTCGTAGATAGAATGCCTTATGTCGATCGTTTGGCGGATGCGCGTGCCGACACCGGGTGCAGTGATGCGGTCACGACGGCCGATGGCACAATCGGTGGCGTGCCAACAACGGTTTGTGTATTGAATGGCGATTTTATGATGGGGTCTATGGGGCGTGCCGCCGGTGACGGAATTATCGCCAGTATTGAACACGCAATCGAAACCCGCCAGCCATTTATTATGGTCGTGGCCAGTGGTGGCGCCCGTATGCAAGAAAACATCTTGTCACTAATGCAGATGGCGCGTACAACGGCGGCGGTGAACAAATTGCACGAAAATAAGATTCCGTATATTGTTTTGTTAACAGACCCGACATATGGTGGTGTAACGGCGTCATTTGCGATGTTGGGTGATATTCATATCGCAGAATCCGGGGCGCGTATCGGTTTCGCCGGACGTCGCGTCATTGAACAAAATATCCGTGAAAAATTACCGTCTAATTTCCAAACGGCGGAATATTTATATGAACACGGTATGATTGATATGGTTGTTCCGCGTTCAGAACTGCACGATGTGATTGCAAAGATTTTGGCGGTATTAACCAAACAGTCACGCCCGCCAAAACAAATAAACGTTACCACACCGGCGTATGATGAGTCAAAGAAGATACGCGGAATGGGTGAAAACGAAGCCTATGACAAAGTATTATTGGCGCGACACGAAAATCGTCCGCATTTCTTGGACTATGTTGCGGGTATTGTGGATGATTGGACATATCTGGCCGGCGACAGATTGTATGCCGAAGATGCGGCAATGGCGTCTGGAATTGGGTTCTGGCGTGGTATTCCGTCGGTAATTATCGGGCAAGAGCAGGGGCGTACCATCGAAACCCGTCAAAAGCATCGCTTTGGTATGGCAAATCCCGACGGCTATCGCAAGGCCCAGCGTATGATGCGCCTGGCGGAAAAATTTGAATTGCCACTGATTTCGTTGTTTGATACCGCCGGCGCCTTTGCCGGTCGCGAGGGCGAAGAACGTGGCCAGTCCCAGGCGGTCGCAGAATCAATGGCGGTTGGCCTGTCTATTAAAACGCCATACGTCGCCGTTAACGTGGGCCAGGGTGGCTCTGGCGGTGCGATTGCGATTGGTACGGCTGATCGTGTCCTGATGCTGGAAAATGCGGTTTATTCGGTGATTGCACCGGAATCGTGTGCGTCTATCCTGTGGAAGGATAATAAATTCAAGGCAACTGCCGCCGCGGCAATGAAATTGACCGCGCGTGATATGGCGGATTTGAACGTTATTGATGAAATTATCCCCGAACCGGACAAGGGGGCGCATACAAACTGGCAAACAACAATGGAATTACTGTCGACGGCGGTGGCGCGTCACATTGCCGAGTTACAGGAAATCCCGGCATCTGAATTACCGGCAAAACGTGCGGATAAATTCTTTGCAATGACCCGCGACGTTGAGATTTGTCAGCCGGCCTGTGATGCGGATGATAATTAAAAAAAATCCCGGCAATCGCCGGGATTTTTTTTACATATTATTTTTTAATGCCATATATATTTGCCCCAGATCTGTTTTAAGCAGTGTTGTGGCCAGTTTGTCTGCATTGTCTGCCTCGCGGGCGCCGTTCATAATTTTATCAAAACTGCGCACAAATTGCGTTGCCTGGGAACGAAATACCGTATCAGATTTAATCATATTGCGAATTTGCTTCTTGTCGGCGGCATTCATCATCTTGGCCAGCCATTTGGAAAAGATTGTCTTGTCGCCTGCGTGATATTTCTTTAATACGACATCTGGGATGTCCGCACCGGTCGCACGGGTTAAATCCTGGGATTGTTCATGCAGTTTTTCAAACATCTTTTCACTTTGTGCCAAGAAATCCGCAGAACTTATTTTCCCAAACGATTCCATTGGTGCGGTTTTTATTGCATCCATTGGCGCGGTTGCGCGCGCAACCATCATTTGTTTATTTAAGGTCTGCATAGTATTTACCGCCTTGGCGTAATCTGACATTAAGTCAATCATCTGTTGACGTGATGTACCGGCCAAATCTTCCAGTTTGATTGCAGATTGTGACACCGCATCGGTTGATTCATCAACCGCAGTCTTCATCAGATTAACTTTCTCGGTCAATGATGCGACGATTTTTTCCAGTCTTTCACTGGTTTCAACCGAATCCTTGCTTAAATCCGGCAGGGCCGCATAGTATCTTTCAATCAATTCTGACAACGGCTGTAACTGGGCGGTTGTTTCATTAGACATCTTTATCAGATTTTCTGATTGTCCCGACAATTGTGTGTGCGCGGTGTTCATTTCAATCAGTGTTTCGCGTACACCGGTTGCCATTGCCTTAACCGAATCCGAAAACGCATTCGCCGCGCCACGTGTATTTTCAAGGGTGATATTTGCAACCCCCGACACGGTTTTAAGTTCGGAAACAACGCCGGTTGCAAATTCTTTGATTTCACCGTCAAAATGCTTGGTCAATGTGGCGATTTCGGTGGAAATACCACGAACGGCGCCCTCGGTCGCACTGGCCGAAGACATCAATTTTTCAACTGCATCGGTTAACTTGCGGATTTGTTTGTCGATTGACGATTCCGCCAGGCGCACCTGGCCACCAACAACGTTGGCGGTATTGGTAAGGGTGTTCATCTGGCTGGTTAATTGTTTTTTTGACTGTTTGCTGAATGTTTCCATCTTGTCCAGGTATCCATCCAACAATCTGTCGTTGCGTATCATTATTTCTTCATAGTTGGCCGCCGAACTTTTTACATCGCCAAAACCATCTGCGGTTGATTTTGCCAATTCGGAAATCTTGCCCATCATTGTTTCAGATTCCGTGGTCAGATTTTTCATCTGTTCGGTATTCTTGTTAAATTCCCCGCCCAGATGTTCTGATAAATTTTCACTTGTCGCAACCCAGGAATCTATTTGTGATTGTATCTGGGATGTGCGCGTTGTTGTGTCTTGTGTGGTGTTGTTAATTTGTTCTAATAATGTGTTGACTGTATTGCTAAATTTATCTGTTGCATTTTCAACATCGTGCCACGTTTCAGATTCTACAACATTGTTTAAACCGCTGACGGTATTGTCCAGGCGGCCGGACATATTTGCAATCTTTTTGGTGGCGTCATCGGCCAATGCAACCAATTTGTCATTTTGTTCACTTAATATGTTTTTAAGTTCGTTCGCAGATGCTATTTGTGCGTTCAGTGTATCTCGCATAGTGGCGAAACTGGATTCTATTTTGGATATTTCATCGTTTAAAATGGTGCTTAACACACGCGTTGCGTCGGCGATTTTTGCGCGCTCTGGCCGTGTCATAATGGTTAACAACGATTGCATCACCTTTTGTGATTTGCGTGATACAAAAAACAGAACGACTAATGTGATAAACAACAGCGCACCCAATATCGCGCCACCCCAGATAAATAATTGATTGAATTCCATTCCTTTTCTCCCTAAAACAAATGCGAACTTTATATGTCTTGCAGTTCTCTTGGATTTATACTAGAATCCAAACAATAAAGCAAGGGCATAAATGGCAAAAAAACGCACATTATCATACGAGCAAGATATGGCCGCGAATCCGCGCGAAAACGTCTGGGTCCAGGCGAACGCCGGCACCGGTAAAACCAGTGTTCTTGTGCAACGTCTGTTGCGTATTTTGTTTCGCACGTCCAATGATTTCGGTGGTGGTATTTTGTGCCTGACGTACACCAATGCCGGGGCGGGCGAAATGCGGAATCGTATTTTGGCGGCCTTGCGCGAATGGGCGTGTGCATCTGATGATGAATTGATGGATTTACTGGATGGTGTTTCTGAAAATCGTCCGGCAACACCCGATGATATATTGCACGCGCGCGAGATATTCTTTTATTTTATCGATAATCCGGATGTTTTAAAAATAAAAACCATCCACGGCTTTTGCGAAGAAATTTTGCATCGCTTCCCGATCGAGGCCGGATTATCACCGGCCTGGTCGCTGGTATCCGATGATGCCCAGCGTATTTTATTGCAAGAGGCATTTGAACACCTGATTAACACGCCATCGGATGACGAACGGGTTGGGGCGGCATTTGCGCATATTGTTAATCGTATTTCGGAATATTCTATGCCGGATTTGTTGGCGGAACTAAGCAACCAATATAAACACTTTTTTGGTGTTGAAAATATTGTTAATTATCGTAAATACTTTGTTGAAACGACGTTTAAATTTTTAGAATTGGATAAGCCGGTACAAACCGATGTTAATCGGCAAAAATTGGAAAAAATCGTCACTTTGGCGGAACTGGAACAAAAAAAGCGAAAAACGCCGGCCGGATACATAAATGACATTATTAACAGTGTTAAACAGTATATTGATAATACAATAGAATTTAAAGAATATAAAAAAGTCTTTTTAAAGGCGGATGGCACGCCGATTACAAACGTTTCAAAATTGGAATTTTTGTCTGATGAACTGGCGCGCGTATATGCGCTGAATCAGTATTATGAAAACAAGGTTGTTTTCGATGATACGGTTGCGATGTTTGATTTGTCGGCCGCGTTCGCGCAAACATATCGTGAAATAAAATCTATGCGAAATGTTCTGGATTTTGAAGATATGATTTTATATACGCGTAAACTGTTTTCTAATCCGGAAACAATGGGCTGGGTGCTGTCACAGTTGGATTTGTCACTGTCGCACATATTGGTGGACGAGGCCCAAGATACTTCGCCCGCCCAGTGGGATATTTTAAGGATGTTGTCGGGCGAATTTTTTGTGGATGGCGACACCGATAAAAATCCACATTCTTTGTTTGTTGTCGGTGACAGCAAGCAGTCTATCTATGGCTTCCAAGGGGCGGATTCGCGCGCATTTGCGTTAAGTCGTGATGCAATCGCAACACAGATAAAGGAAAATCTGCGTACTATACGCGAAATTCCATTGGCGCAAAGTTTCCGTTCCAGCCCCCAGGTTTTATACGCCGTGGATGCGTTTTTTGCGGACGATACGGTGTGTGAAAAAACGGGGTTTGTGAACAATCCGCATAAATGCTTTCGCCAGAGTGCAAATGGCGTGGTTGAATTACATAAATTGGTTTCAAAAAGGGGTGACGAGACGACGGTTGATGAATATGTTAATCGTGTTGCGGCGCATATAAAATCATTGATAGATAATGCGATATTTAAGCCAAGTGACATTATGGTTTTGGTTCAAAATCGTTATCCAATGGCGCCAAAACTGGTTCGTGAATTAAAACGCTTGTCGATTGATGTTGCGGGCAGTGATCGTATTGTTTTGCCAAATTTTCCGGCGGTTCGTGACCTGTTAAACCTGGTTCGGTTTTGTCTGAATCCGGCGGATGATTTTAGTTTGTGTTGTGTATTAAGAAGTCCGTTTTATCGTTTGAATGAACGTGATATTTTAAATTTGTGTAAAATCAAAAATGATGAAAACAAGGCACGAAAAAACGCGTCCCCAGACTTTGTTCCAATGACCGTTTTTGAGGTGTTGGAAAATTCCCATCCGGAAATTTACACCGACCTGGGTCAGGTGTTGGAATGGTCAAAAACTATGTCGCCATATTCATTTTTTGATGCGTTTTTGAATCACAATGATATGCGGTCAAAAATGATTTCGGCCCTGGGCGACCAGGTTATAGATCCATTGGAAGAATTTATGACAATATGCCTGGCGTATGAACGTACGATGCCCGGAACATTAAAGCAATTTTTAAAATACTTTATCACCGGCAACAGTCAAATTAAACGCGATATGGATGCATCAAACGGTGTGCGCATTGTTACCGTCCACGGCAGCAAGGGCCTTGAAGCGCCCGCGGTCTTTTTAATAGACACTGTTAATACGCCGGATTCTGAAAAGCTATTGCCGGTGCCAACGTCAAACGATATCAATATGCCGGTTTGGTTATGGTCGCCACGTGCCAATAATTCGGCGCGTCGGGCGGTGGCCGCGGCGGCGCTTATGGATACGCGGGTGGCGGAATATTATCGCCTGTTGTATGTGGCGATGACGCGTGCGCGCGACAATCTTTATATTTATGGGTTCACAAATAATACCGCATCGCCCGAAATTTCGTGGCATAATCAGTTGTGGCGTGTATTTGACGCATTGCCAAGCACCGAAAAAACAGACGAGGTAATCAGGATTACAAATGTCAAATAACATAACCGAAATCTTGAAAAATCACGACGCGATTAAGTTCGCCACCACCGCCGGCACACAGATGCATAATCGTCTGGCACAGATTGTGATTGATGATAAATGTACACGTGGGGACGCGGAATTGGTCGAACGTATAAATTCTGTGCCAAATCTGGCGCGACTGTTTTCGTCCACGTCCCAGACCGAGGTTCCAATTGCCGGCAATATCGGCACGCGCTTTGTCAGCCGTCGCATAGATCGCTTGTACATTGACGACGATGCACAAACGGTTTATGTCCTGGATTACAAGACCGACGTATCCCCCGAACAATTTCGCGAACGCTATGTTGCGCAATTACACGAATATGCGACATTGTTGCGCCAGATTTATCCAAAATATAAAATTCAGTGCCTTATTTTATGGACGCACGATTGGACGCTTGAACGCGTATAAAACGCTTGAAATAGGGCGCCCTTGGTCGCTATAATTCGCGTATGTTAATTGGATTGAATATTTCAAATATTGTATTGATAGAACGTCTAAATCTGGAATTTGGGCGTGGTCTGAATGTGCTGACCGGTGAAACGGGCGCGGGAAAAAGTATTTTAATGGATGCGCTGTCCCTGGCGTTGGGTGCGCGATCTGATACGGGGTTGATACGTCACGGTTGTGATATGGCGTCTGTGACGGCGGAATTTGATTCTGCGAATGCCACGGTTTGTGACGTGTTGCGGGAATTTGATATTGATTGTGCCGACGGTGTTATTTTGCGTCGTACATTGTCGCTTGATGGCAAAAGTCGCGCCTGGATAAACGATACACCGGTGTCGGTCAAGACATTAAAGGCGGTGGGGGATGCGCTTGTTGAAATACATGGACAGTTTGCAAATCATACGTTATTAAACCAGGGCGCGCATCGCCCAACATTGGATTTGTTTGCGGTTGGTAATATAAATGGTTTTGATGAATTATTGACGTCTACGCGTGATGCGTATCGTGAATATCACGATGCCGAGCGGCGCCTAAGCGAATTATCTGATATGTTGTCGCGTGCGGAAAGTGAACGCGAATTTCTGGCGCATAATGTGGCGGAATTACAAAAATTAAATCCACAGCCCGGCGAAGAAGAAGAATTATCTGCCAAACGTGCGGCAATGATGAATGCTGAAAAAAACGCCGCCATCCTGGGCGAGGCGCTGGATGCCTTAAACGCACGTGGCAATTCGTTGGACGCGCAAATTTTCAATGTTGCACATATATTACAGCGCATAAAATCCGAACCAAATCCATATTCTGGGCAAATTGATAAATTATACAGTGCCGCCGAAATGATATCGGATGTTATGGGCGCGTTGGAACCGGAAACAATGGATGTTGACGATATGGACGCGATCGAAGAGCGCCTGTTTGCAATCCGTGCCGCCGCGCGCAAGCATCGTGTGCCCGCGGATGAATTACCACAAAAATTGCGCGAAATGTCCGCCCAGTTAGAGGTTATTGATAATTCAGACGCGGAATTAAAACGTGTAAAGGCACTGCGCGACAATGCATTTGATAAATTCAAGACGTGCGCTACGGAATTAAGTGGTTTGCGTAAATTGGCGGCGACAAAAATGCGGGAATGTATTTTGACCGAATTGCCGGATTTGAAATTGGGGTCGGCGGACTTTATGGTTGAATGTGTCGAATGTGCACCTTCATCGTCTGGTTTGGACGAGGTTACATTTATGATAAAAACAAATCCGGGCTCTCCGTTTGCGCCATTGCATCGTGCGGCGTCCGGTGGTGAATTGGCGCGATTGATGCTGGCGTTGCGTGTGGTATTGGCCGGCAGTGGGGATATGCATTCATTTGTGTTTGATGAAATCGACACCGGTATATCAGGCGCAACCGCATCGGCGGTGGGTGCGCGTTTAAATCGTTTGGCATCCGAATCCCAGGCATTGGTTATTACCCATTCGGCCCAGGTTGCGGGCTTTGCCGATCGTCATTTCAAGATTTCTAAGAGTGTTGCTGACAATAAAACCACAACCAGTGTTACAGAGATTGTTGATGCCGACAGAATCAATGAAATTGCGCGCATTATCAGTGGTGCGGAAATAACGCCCGAGTCCATAACAATGGCAAAAACATTGATAAAGGATAATCTATGAAAAAATTAACCGTTATTGAAAATCTGGGAGATTATGCGCTTGGCCAAGAATTAAAGGTTATGGAATCAGATGGTTGGGTGTCAAAAATTCTCGTTGGGCGCAGCGTACCAAAATTTAAATCCGGTGATAAAATCAGGGTTTATGAAACCACGCACAAATATGTTCCGTTTGAGGTTGCACGCTCGTACAAGTTAAATGATGATATGTATGTTGATATACAAATGTTACCCAAGACAGACCGCGGTATTCGCGAAATTTACGAGGACTTGTCTTTTTATGATGGGGTACGGTTGAATTGGGATGTTGTTCGGGTTTTGCGCCGGCGTGGAATCTTTCCATCGCTAAGTAAGTATACGAATATGCGACTGTTGCTGACGGAATTGCCAATGCTGGATAAAACGCATTAAAGAAACGCCCAATCGGGCGTTTCTTTATGTCATTGGACACGCGTCGGTAAATTCATATGTGCCGGGCGTGTCTGTAAATGATACGCCCGCCGGCGCATACATTATACAATCCCCCGCGGGATTTGATACCAAACATGATTCCGCCACGCCTACGGAAATTGTTCCACTGGGACACGTCGTCGCGATTGTTATATATTCTTCATCAACCGCAATATACCCCGCCGGACAACTGGTGGTTGGTGTGGCGGCATACGCAACAATCGGTACGCACGCAATCAAAAATATAACTCGTTTCATTTATATCACCTTAGTTGTATATTGCGCCTAACAGCACGGACTTTAACATGGGCAATGCTTGTAAACATAAAGAGGCGCAGAACATATTGCAGCTGTCAGAATCAACACTAGTATCGACATATATCCAGGACGACATAGCGGGGCTTATCATTTTGCACCAACAGTTTACATCTTGTCCAATCGTTTCATAGCTTGTTGTCGGCAAGAAATCCCTTGTTTCGCCTGGCATGTCGCCCGGGATTTTAGAACAGGCGAAAACTCCTTTAAGTATCACGCTAGTGCCATTGGTGGTACACGGCAATTCCCAATCCGCGACATTTTCAAATTCTTCCCAATTTGACGCACTACAACTCATACTGGCATCCAATGCCACACATTTTTGTACGGCCACCGCTGGTGTGGCAAGTATTGCGCCCACCGCGGTTAAAAATAAAAGTTTTTTCATTTTTAATCTCCTTTCATTGTTTTTCGCGAAAAAACAAAAACCACGCGTTTTTCACGAGTGGTCAGGAGGTTAAGAACAATCTAGAGAATTGTGTGCTTATTCAATATATTCGCAACCCTCCTGACACCAATGTTCAGGAGTTTGTTTTTATAAAACGCTTTGTTTTATACTCTAGTCGGGTTCTTATACCCCATTATGGCAAAATCACCATAACACGCACATTATAACCGATTGTTTCCATTTGCGCAAACACTTAGATAAACTTTTATTTGTCGCGGTATTCATATCTCATAAAAAATCCCCCAAACGGGGGATTTTTATATCTGTACAATGCCGTCGGCGAATTCAATGCTGGCGGGGGTGCCGGCACCGGCGCGACCAATTATGTTATTGTTCGCATCACGCACAATTGCATAGCCACGGCTTAATACACTTTTGTAACTAAGCGACTGTAACATTTGTCCCAGGTGTGTCACAGATTGCGACAATGCATTCATCCGATTTTGCAGGATGGTTGGAAAGTTTGCCACAATATCCATACGCTGATGCGCTAAATTGATTTTATTTGTTATCAAGATATTCATTGTACGCCCCAAATCGTCCAGGCGTTGCGTATGTTCCATCAGAACCTGGTGCGGGCTTTTTATATTTATTGCCTCTATGCGTTGTTTTGCATTTGATAAGCGCGTCAAAAATGTAGACGACAATCGTACCCATAGATTATCCAGTTCTTGGAACAGTGCCAATTTTGTTGGTACAACCATTTCTGCCGCGCCCGTTGGCGTTGGTGCACGTACATCGGCGGCAAAGTCAATCAACATCCAATCCGGCTCGTGTCCAACGCCCGATATTAACGGAATATGACTGGCGGCGGCGGCACGCACAACAATTTCTTCGGAAAAGGGCAGCAAGTCTTCTAAACTTCCCCCGCCACGCGCAACGATAATAACGTCAACATTGTTCATTTTGTTAAAGTATTCTATACCTGCGGCAACCTCAGCCGCGGCGGTTATACCCTGAACGGTCGCAGGATACAGCAAGACGTGCACCGGGAAACGTTCGCGTAAACGGTTTTGAATATCTTGGAATGCGGCGCCGGTTGGACTGGTAACGACACCAATGCGCTGTGGTAATCTGGGCAGGGGCTTTTTGCGTGACGCGTCAAATAATCCCTCGGCGGCCAGTTTTTGTTTGCGCTCTTCCAACATTTTAAGGATTGCACCCACGCCCGCCATTTCAATTTCGTTGATAATTATTTGATAATTACTGCGTGCGGGATAGGTTGTGAAACGCCCGGTGACAACCACTTCCATCCCTTCTTCAAGCTTGAATGCAATCGGCGTTCCACGCCATATGATTGCAGAAATTGCCGCGCCGGCATCTTTGACCGTCATATAGATATGTCCGGACGACGCGCGTGTTATTTGCGATAATTCACCACGAATCTTTATACGTGGAAACGCCGTTTCCACCACCCCTTTAAGCAGGGTTGCCGCATCGGTTACGCTAAATATAGTATCTGGTTTAACAAATGGTTCTGGCTTTTGCATATCTTTTACCGTCTTTCTAGTTCTGCAATTATGCGTTTTACAAATTCTGTTTTATTTGGTGTTTTCATATCTTTCATATGTTTGTTAATTGGTTCGCCCAATTCGTATGGTACGCGCAGTGGCGCAAATTGATCGCCCGTCGTATCAAATGGTGTGTCCGTGAATCGATTGTGCATATATACCACCGGCGCATATTCCCAAGCACCTATTTTTATAGCCGACGGTTTCCAAACCGTATCGCCACCATATAATTCATATACACAAATACTGGCCAGGGCGCAAAAGCCCTTGGTCCACGGGACAAAGCCATTAAATGGCAAATCGCCCACAAACTTGCGTCGAAAAGCAGGATTCTTGTACATTTTACGCAGCGTATATGTTATATCATAAAGGCTGTACTGTACATCTGCATATGGCATAACCGCCGCGTCAATTTGTGCGGCCTGGGCCAACAGTTTCTGCGTTGCCGCGTCATATTGCTTTGCATAATCTTTCATAGTAAAAATACTAGCACAAAATGGTGCGATATTCAATTTATAATTCGGTCAGTGGCCAACGCGGACGTGGTGCAATCGGTGTTTTTACAACGCGTCCCACACGATAGTTTTCAATCCCAGCCCACGCAATCATTGCGCCATTGTCGGTACATAAATTCATTGGTGGTGCGGCAAAAATCATCCCATTTTTTGCGGCTAATTTTTCCAACGCATTGCGAATTGCGCTGTTTTTTGCGACGCCCCCGGCCACAACCAACGTTTTCGGCATTGCATCGCGCACACGTGCATCATTCATAGCGTTGTTTAATCTGTTTACAATACAGTCCACCACGGATGCCTGGAACGAAGCACAGAAATCGTTTATAAATTTATCGCTGTGTGGGGCGGGATTCTTGTCCAAGAATGTTCGTGCGGCTGTTTTTATACCACTGAATGAAAAGTCGCATCCCGGCTTGTCACACAATGGACGCGGGAATTTGAATGCTTTTGAATCGCCGTCTTGTGCGCGCTTGTCTACGATTGGTCCACCTGGATACCCCAGGCCCAGCATCTTGGCGACCTTGTCAAAGGCTTCGCCGGCACTGTCGTCCAGGGTTTGTCCAATCAATTCGTATTGCCCGACACCACGCACCAATAAAATCTGACAATGTCCGCCCGATGCCAACATCAATAAATATGGAAAATCAACCGATGTGTCACCGGCCACACCACTGGCGGATGTCGCAGATAATCGGGGGACCAGTGCGTGCCCCTCTAAATGATTAACCGCAACCAGTGGTTTGCCGGTTGACTGCGCAATTCCAGTCGCCGCCATCCATCCAACCAATACGCCCCCAATCAGACCCGGTCCCGCCGTTGCGGCAATAACATCTATATCGTCAATTGTCTTGTTTGCGCGCGCCAATGTTTGTTGGATTACGTCATCAATCGCCAAAATGTGCGCCCGTGCCGCCAGTTCCGGTACCACACCACCGTATTTTTGATGCTCTGGGATTTGGGAATAAATTATATGCGACAAGATATTGTGGTTTGAATCAACGATTGCCGCCGATGTTTCATCACACGATGATTCAATCCCCAGACACAGGGTGGGGCGCACATCATCCGTGGCATTTCCCATCATTGCGCCCATATCCATATGAATAATTTTTTCGTCATCCATCTTTACTTAATCGCGATAAATGCGACCCCCATTTCGCCCATCTGACGACGGCGCTTGGCATAGTTCATAAATTCTGCATCCACTACGTGCCCCGCGGCCGATGACGCGTGGCGCAGTGTCTGCCCACCCGGCAACAGTAATCCCATATGCGTAACCGCCAATTCGGTGCCGATTGTATCGACGCTGTTTGAATTTGCGCTTATAAACAGGACAATCATTGTCTCGGTGTTTGCGGGCTGATTTAAATTCTTGTACGGCACGTATTCAATCGTTGTAAATTCAGGCGCAAAATCAGAATCCAGTTTATGAACTTTCTTCATCCAGGCCGCCTTGTCAATCGTCAGACGTCGCGTCGTTGTTTTTCCGTATTGCGAACTGACGTTTTCAACACGATTTGAATTATTCCGCAACCAGTCTGTTTCGATAAAATGATTGCGGTTCATAAAATCAATTTTGCCGTCTTTGTATCGAATTTGATTCAGGTTGCTAACATCGCCGCCCGCCATAACGGTTTCAACAAATGTCGTGCAATCAAACGCATCTGTTCGAATAAGTGGATCATTGTCCGGGGCACGTTCTTCACCCAGTGGGTCACGAATATATTTCGCCCCCAGGTAATCCGCACCCGACGGTATACCCGGCGCACCCGCGCACCCCGTTAATAAAAGCAACAGTGCCAACCGCTTCATTTTTTTTACAGATTTTCTTTTAATTGCATTCCCATATTGCACAGGCGTGCCGCATCTGCGATTGTCATTTCGCCGGAATCGGGCAGGGTGGCAATTTTACCAACACACGCAACCACAATATCAATATTTTCATCACCGCCAATCAATGTGCGTACGGTTGATACGCGTTCTTCGTTGTTTGCCGACGCCCAGTTTTTTAAGGTCCCACCACTTAAATCCTTGGAACGCAACGACGCCATAAATACAAACAGTGCAACAATCAAAACGCCGGCCCCAATCAGGATTTTAAAATATTTTTTGATAAAATTCATTGTACATCCTCTTCTTTATTCTTACACCCGACCAGCCATACGTCATAGTCTGCGTTTTGCAGTGGGCGCACCCCCGGTTCATTACGTGACATCCAGTTGCTAAATATCGTACCGTCGGCCGACGTTGAAATCTTCAGAAAAGCAAAATAATCTTCGGCGTCAAACGGATCGGACTGCTTGCAAGTGTGCACGGTGATATTAAGTTTTTCAAACTGTGCTGAATTTCCGACGGGAATATCAACTGAATATGTTTTCCCGGCGGCCTTGTTCATAACACGAATATTTGCAATATCGCGGTTAATGTACGCCATCGCCACATCCGGCAGGGCGCATACAATCATTAAAAAAGCAACTAATTTTTTCATAACAAATATATTATATTGTGTGGCGGATAAAGTCAAATCGATATTGAATGGGTGGGTTTGTCCAAATGCCCGATAGAATATTAGTTGTTATTGCAAGTCAATGAATTATTTGTTATAATAAACGCGTCATAACCGATGGTTATGATGGGGTGTCGAAACCCGGCTAGTGGTGTACAAATTAGATTTGTACAAACTCTCCTGATATCTGTGTCAGGAGGGCTGCGAATATATTGAATAAGCACACAATTCTACTAGATTGTTTCGAACCTCCTGACCACTTGAATTTATTCGGTGGTTTTTGTTTTTCTCGCGAATAAAACAAAGAAAGGAGACAGAAATATGAAAAAACTTTTTACATTAACCGCGCTTGGCGCGATTTTGACCGCGCCCGCAATGGCGGTACAAAAATGTGTGGCGTTGGATGCGTCGACCACCACGTGTACATCAACACCGACGACTTGCAAAGCGGATTGGTCTGCGACGTGTACAACGAATGGCACCCGTGTCCCGATTAAGGGAATCGCAATGTGTTCCAATCAGGCGGCGGATGCAAAATATGACACATCGGACGCAATTACAACGGTAAGCAGCACATTGGATACGACCAATGTATATTGCTGGTGCAAGATGGTTGAACCGGCTATATCACCGTGGATATACATCATCAAGCATACATCCTACGGTAATTGCTTATATAACTGTTCGTCCGACTGTGCGCTCCAAGCTCTTTACACCCCCGCGTTCCGGTCCGCGCTGTTTGGTTCATTGGCAAATTAAGGGGATGCGAATGAAACGAATAATATTTTTGTTAGCGGGCGCGCCGATTATGGCGTACGCCACCGCGCCGTCAACATCGTGCCCGACGGGATATATCGCGATTGACGAACCGCAAATCACCCTTGCAACCAGTTGCCCCAGTGGCACAATTTCGGTCGGCACGGCGGAATCGTGTCTGGTGTCAAGCCCCGCGGGCGATTGCATAATGTATGCGCCGGCGGGCGTGTCGTATACCGATGACATCGGCACATATGAATTTACCGACGCTTGCCCAATGTCCTAAAAAAAATCCCCCAAACGGGGGATCTTTTTATTTGTTTGCATTCTTTTCTGCACTTGTCGCGGCCAGGTCTTCGACGATACGCGCCTTTTTACCTGACAACCCACGCAGGAAGAATAACTTTGCACGACGTACTTTACCGATACGAACCTTTTCGATTTTTTCAATCGCTGGGCTGTACAGTGGGAACTTGCGTTCTACACCGACACCGTATGATTCACGACGTACTGTAAAGGATGCATTATTTCCCATACCGCCATCACGTGCGATAACTACGCCTTCGAAAACCTGGATACGGAATTTGTCGCCGTCTTTAATTTTGACGTGAACTTTTAATGTATCACCGGCTTTGAATGCTGGGATTTTTTTGTCGCCTTTCAGTTTTGCAACCTGGGCTTCTTCGATTTTTTTAATAATGCTCATTTTTAGTTTTCCTTTATTAAGTCCGGTCGACGTTCTTTGGTTATGTCAACCGATTGTTGTTTCCGCCACCGTTCGATATTGCCGTGGTGACCGGACAGCAGGACTTCTGGGACACTTTGTCCACGCCATACTGACGGGCGGGTGTATAACGGCCATTCAAGCCCCCCGATTTCGAAACTTTCATTTTGGGTGGTATCTTCACCACCGTGAACTACATTATCCATCACGCGAACGCAACTGTCAACAAAAACTTGGGCTGCGATTTCGCCCCCCGACAGGATATAATCGCCAATAGATAATTCCATAATGTTGTAATGTTCGATAACACGTTCATCAATCCCCTCGTATCGACCGCACAGCAGGGTATATGTCGCATCCGGGTCCGCGATAAATTCGCGCACGATTTTTTGATTCAGTGTTTTTCCGCGTGGTGAAAAATATATAATTTTCCCCGGATTTTTGATTGAATCCAACGCGTCACCCAAAACATCTGGGCGCATAACCATACCGGCGCCACCCCCAAATTGGGTGTCATCAACACTGCCATAATTATTGATGGCAAAATCACGAATGTTGATAACGTCATACGACCAAATTCCACGTTCCAGTGCACGACCAACCACGCCACCTGACAGGGTGCCTGGGAACATTTCTGGAAAAATGGTCAGGATATTAAAGTGCATATTATTTTACTTTTGCCTTGCTTTCATTGAAACGACAGCATTTGCATATTGATTGACCGACATCGAACATAGTTTTAACTGTTTCGACCGTCGCGGCATCTGCCAGGCGTACAAAAGTTTTGTCCAAATCATTTGCCGACGTGGACAATTCTGTACCAATCCCTGACTGATATGTTTTTATAACAGGGCACGCAACAGAAAATCTTCCCGCATCCATATTGCACAAGACTTCAAATTTCTTGTTTATTTCATTGAATTGAAAGGTCTTTTTTGACATAAATAATCCTTACTTTACATAGATGGTTTTTGTATCCATATCAACGCTTGCGCCAACAAACGACACCATGTCACCATTTTCCATTTCCAGTATGTCGCCCGCACCATAGTTTTGAATGCATACCACACGACCGATAATATTACCACGCTGATTTACGGTCATTCCGATTAAATCAGTCTGGTAATATTCTTGTTCACCCAGGGCCGGCAAGTCATCGCGACCGATAAACAATTCTGTTCCGCGCAGGGTTTCTGCGGCATTTCGATCATCAAAACCATTGATTTTTGCAATAATAACAGTTGAATTTGGTATTTCGCGCACAAACTTGAAATCTTCGGCCGAAAAACGATTAGACAGCACGTGGAATTTTTTGAAGTCTGCCGGATTGTCGGAATAGGTCTGAATGCGAACCTCGCCCCGGATTCCCTGGGGGGCGACAATTTTTCCAACCAAGATTTTCTGTGTGTCACGCATATTATCTTTGTTTTTGCAGTTGTTCTTTGTATTCACGTAATTTTACACATTCGCCTGCATAGGCGGGGCACAAACTGCCGGTTAAGAATACAACCGGTTTATTTTCGTGCATCGCTTCATACATCTGGCGAAAAAACTCTTCGTTGCGCTCAGCCTGTGTGCATATCAACTCGTTCGCACAGGGGCATCTGTCACCAATATACCAACCGTTTACCATAATACTACCTTTGCCGTTCGTATGTATTGGGTATTGTTAATAATTCCTGTTTTATTTGCATGAAATAATCATACAATTTAATTTCGTTTTCCATGGCAAAGGACATCATTTCATCAATATTGTCCAAATAACAATCGTGCATAAGTGTTTTAAGTTCTTTATCTTGGAACCAAACCTCGTTAAATGCCTTGTGAATAAAGGCTTTACACATATTAAGACGACTTACTGCTTTTGGTGCCTTTGCCATTGGATAAACGTTTCGGAATAAATTATTCTGCAACCGCTTCGGCTGTTTCTTCGGCGGCTGGCGCTGCTGCTTCCGCTTCTGCTGCGGCCTTGGCGGCGGCTTCTGCGGCTGCTTTTTCTTCTGCGATTTTGGCCAACTTTTCAGCCTTGTCTTTAATCTTCATCTGTGTTTTTTCAGATTGCAGATGTTTCTTTGTCTGAACTGGAATCGCTTTTGCTTTTACCAAGCCGGCTTTGGCCAAGAATTTATGTACACGATCAGATGGTTGTGCACCTTTTGCCAACCAGGCTTTTACTTCGTCAATTTTCAATGTAACACGTTTGTCGCTGTCTTTGGCCTGCATTGGGTCATATTTACCAACAACTTCCAGAACATTGCCGGAATTACGTGCATTGCGTGAATCTGTCACAACAATGTGATAGTATGGGCGTTTTTTTGCACCAAAACGAGCCAAACGAATAACAGTTGCCATAATTTACTCCTTTTTATTTATAACTGTTTTAACCACAAAGAAAACCGCCATCAAGGACGAAACTCGTCGGATGATGTACCACACGCATACTGCGAACTGGTGTTGTTAAAATGGCAATCTTTGGGATTTGCAGGGCAATTATGTACAAAAAAATCCAAAAAGTCAAATGTTTATTAAAAAAACGCCACAATCCGAAAATAAATCCGACCACAAGGGTCGGACTAATTTTTGGTGCGGGCGAAGGGAATCGAACCCTCGCCTAAAGCTTGGGAAGCTTTCGTTCTACCATTATACTACGCCCGCAATGTATGGCGAAATATTATCTTATTTTATCATCGATGTCCAGACTTTATTTCTGGCGTCCACGCAACATATCTGCCAATGGCTCAATAATATAAGAATTACGCTGTTTATCAACATTGCCCAATTTCGTCCCCAGTATTTCCAGTTGTGGCGACCATACTGCATATTTTTCAATATACTGACGTGCCATTTCTGGATTTTTTGACAACTGAATATCAATAACATCACGCAACATTTTTTGACCGCGCGCAATGACCGCATCAAAATCTATGACTAAACGATTTGATGAATCCAGACGAATTGCACCACATTCAAACAGCATATTATGTTGCATAATATTGCGTTTTGCGTGGGCGCGACTGAAATTTGCACCCGGATATAAATACGCAATCAGCCACGATGTAATCAACTCTTGTTTTTGATGTGGCGCAAAAAATCCAGCACGCACTAATTCATCTAACATCGCAATAGAGCCCGCATCGGCTTTGTGTTCTTCAATAATATTTTTGTATTCGCCCAGTGATTCCAGGCCGTCTTTTGGTCCCAATGTGTGCATATTTTCGTGCAAAATTGTAAAGTCGTGCAGGGCACGTACCGAAAAATATTTGTGAAATTCCGGCGCCAGCAATGCATTTTTCTTTTCGTCAATTCCATTGCCATATTTGCACTGGCGCATTTGCTTTAAATAGACCGTCCGATGACCGCCACCGGTTTGAACCGCCATTTTATCCGCATTAGGCAGGTTAAACGCCAACGTTATCTGGCTACGATACGCGGCATTATGCCCACTGACCGATACAACATCGACATCAACCATTGTTTGTTTTGTGTTTGTCCCCAGGACTTGTTTATACTCATCTGCACGCGGCATCTTGGATGCCATCATGGGTAAATACTGTTTTATTTTTAACAAATAATCCGTGCCGGCCGTATCGACAATACCAACCGTCGCCCCCAGGTTGTCTTTTGCGTATGGTGTAATTCCGCGCGCATCCAACATAGATTTTAATTTTGGATTTTGTAATACTGTCGGCGTCATCGCATCATCATAGCATTCGCGCCCCAGTGTAAATTCCAGCGGCCCTGATTGAAGGGTTGCCCATTTTTTATCCGCTTCACAATCTGCCCACGGCCAGTAATTCATCAATGCTGCGGATTGCAGTGTCAGATATTCTTTGAAATCGAAATTTTCCGTGCTTATAGCGGCGGCCTGTAGTGCATATGCTGCCGAACGAAAATCAAATTTGAACGCATTTGTATAATCAACAGCTTTCAATTCATCGCCAAAACGCTTTACAATGGTACGTTGATTTAATATTTCACGCACCTTGTCATCTTGATAGCCACTTTCCAACATACGAATTAAAATGTCGTGAAATTCATCAACGGACAAATTATACGGATACAGACCACGCCCCAAACGCGGTTCAACATCATTGGTTAACGCAACCGGTGCGCCGGATTTTTCATGCGCAAATATTCCGCGTTGCCCACGAAATAATTTCAATGCCATACGTGCATCATCATAATCTAAACGACCTGATTTCAAGGAATCTTCAAATTCTATATTGTATGGATGATCCAGTCTTAACGCCACACGATCGATAATATCAGACGCACGCACCAACCATTTTAATGCGGTCTTTTCCCGTTCGGGCAGGGCATTATATTGTTCCGCATCAACACCCAACATATTGTATGGCGTAAAGGCTTCGGGCGATGTACGCTGAACCAATTCATTATGATCATATGCAATTTTATACAAACGTCTTATCATTGACATTTTTACGTTCCTTTATTTCTGATTTGCCTTTACAATGTCTGCGACATATTCTGTAATCCGGTCAACCGCACCACGAAAATCAAATGCCATCGACAAAGGGCATTTGTCTGACACGTTTCCCGTACTGCAAATCACGCATTGTGCCCAATCCCCACTTTGCAATGCCGTACATTGTTTCTTTGCCTTGGTTGCAATAAATTCTTGTTTTTTAAAACACGTTAAAAACGCTTCAATATCATTATATTTTAAATCCATCAAGAATTTAAACACAGGACAAATTCGCGCCGCCAATTCTTTGTCTTGCATATATTCTTGATGTTTTTTTGCCTGACGCTGGGCAATACGTTCTTTGTTTGCCTGATAGTATAATCGTTGTTGCGCCAGTATCGCATCTTTGTTTGCATAATAGTTTGCACGGGTTCGCGCATTATACATATCTTTCTTTTTTTGATACGATTGCTTTTTGCGTTCTGCGACAACATTGGCGTTATTTTTGCGATATGCTGTATGATATGCTTTCTGTTCTGCCAAATGTTCTGAACGCCATTTTTTATAATACAAGCGTATTGTATCACGATGTTCTAAATAATAGTCCTTTATTTGTTCGGTCAGCCTGGCTTTATTTTCAACATAGTATTTATGGCGATATGCTTTGCGTTTGTTTCGTTTTGCATCTGCAACAGTCTTTAATTTTGTATGCATCGCGTCAATATTATACGGCATACAAGGCGTAGTGCTTTTAATCAAATTATTCATCGCCAACAGACGATGGCTTGTTATCTTAAAGGGTAGTATTTCTGGCAACACCCGACACAGTCTGTCATCAATATGCACTGCACCCGACATAACATCCATAAATTGTTGGGATGTAAAAATATTTTGCATTGATTCTGCGACTAGAAAATCATCAAGTGTTTTTTGTTCACCAGAATCAAACAAAAACCATTCTACAAAAACATCAGCTAGTGTATACACTGTATTAGGAACAGAACCACCCATATGCCACGACAGCGTCAATCCATCATCATATCGCAACGATGTATAACTTGTGTCTGAAAAAATTTGCGCCAATCCGTCCATTTATTCACCAGTTATTTTTGATTTGCCATTACAATATCGGCGGCACGTTCGCGGATGGTGGCAACCGCATTTTCAAATTCGAAAACGTGTGGCATTGAGCACAATCGTTCCATTTGTTTTCCTGACACAGAACAATCTTTGCAAATTGGACACAAACTGTAATCGCCCGCAATAATCGCCGGGCATTTTGCACGATGCGCCAGATTAGAATTTGGTCGATATTTAGTTGTATATAAATCAATGTTTTTCAAACGAATTTCATCAATAAATTTAAAAGCAGGGCACATCACACGCGCATTTCGTCTTTCTGATTTTGCCTGGGCACGCTGTGCAAGCAATTCATCACGATGTTCTGTGTAATATTGTTGATATGCCTCTTTGTGGTCATAATAGTATGCACGAGATCTGGCATTCATTTTATCTTTGTTTTTTAAACAATATTCTTGGATTTTGTCCTTGTATTTTTCGCGGCTTTCACGTGCGCGTATACGATTCTTTTCGCGCAATGTATCCACATTGCGTGCATAGTAGTCACGCGTTGCCTGCTTGCGTGCTTCGCGATTTTTTGCATATCTTTCGCGACCACGTTGACGACGAAGTTCGATATCTTTATAGGGCATGGTTGTTATCTCTTTTTTTGTAATAACTCATTATAGGCTTCCCCAACGGTTTTATTATCCATTGTGGTTTTATATTTGTAATTTAATATCGCCTGATTATTGTTTGTTATTTCCAAGCAATCGCTGCCACCACTATGTTCAACACCGCTTGCCGGACGTGCGGTTACGATATTATTGTCGGCGGCGCGTCCCAGGCGGGTTAATCCACCAACATCATAAAACATAACATTTGCTTTATCGCCTTTGGTAATCATAAACTCATCGGCCGGGGTGGTTTGTGCATCAACAGAAATGCCATACGATTTTAATACATCCAAAAATTCCTGAAACTTACATTGTGATGCGACGGTATTCAAGCCAACAAAAGACACCGGGATTGCATCAATTAAATATTGACTGTTCATAATTTGACTAACCACATTTGCCGCAGGCAAGAAGTTATCGTGATATTCATCAATAGAAATATCTAATAATACCTGTCGATCATACTTGTGGGCAACATCTGCCAGGTCTTTTAAAACACTGTCGCATAACAGCAATCGTTTTCCCCACATTGCATTTGTTTTAAAGCAGGGGGACACATTATTCTTTGCGCACAGTTCTGCCAGCGTTCGAATATATTTGCCTTGCCCGATATAATACGGTGCCATTGATTCACCGCCTGTAAAGACCACATAGTCCCACACCGGCACCCCCATATTTACATACTGGGCAATATATTTTTCAATTTGTGCAATCGGCATCAAATTAAAAGGTTCTTTTATACTGCTGCGTTCCATACAGTGTGCACAACACAAGTTACACCAATTTGTAATTTTAAAGGCTATATTTACACGCGGTATCACGTCTTGCCAAACCATTATTTTTCCACCGGTATTTGCAACAGTTGTTTCGGATAAATCAGATCTGGATTTTCGATATTGTTGCGTTCTGCAATAATGCTGAACAAAATACCACGACGCATAAAATTACGCGCAATAATCCACAGGCAATCGCCGCGACGAACGGTATAGAACGTATCATCGTCTCCGGTCATCTCTGGCATAACGAAATCGTGTGTAACAGACGCGACCGTACGCCCATCACCGTCGTGCATACGCACGGTCAGCGAATATTCTGCGCCGCTTTTTAATTCACCAACATCCGCACCCAAACCAAAATGATGATGGTCAGACACACGTGCAAAGCCCATGTATTTATCATTCAACGCCAAGGATACGCGCAAACGTGGCAATGCGTCACCCGTCACAACAATACGCCCATTGTCCAGATAGTCAATCTTTGATATAGACAAATCTCCATCGCGCAACATTGATGGGGCTTGTAAAAGGGTACTGCCGTCACGTGTCATCAATAAAGACACAGAATTTTCCGCACCGGCCTCTGATACATAAACAAAAACCTTGTCTTCGGATTTAATTGCGGGTTCGGCACCCAATAATGAAATCGTATAATTGCCGGCTTCGAATACCTTGGATGGGGCGTATACAAATTCCCCAGCGGAATCGGTGCGTTCTGTCGCAACAATCTTGCCATTGATAACAACAGAAATATTCTGGTGTGGCAACCAACGACCCGCAATAATAATGTTTCCATTCTTCTCGATACGAACAATATCAAACGATGGCGCAGTTGAAGTATCGACGGCCTTTACAACTGGTTCCGGAATGTTTGGTACAATCAGCACACGTTGTGGTGCTGGTGTTCTGATAAAAGCAACCCAAATCGCGATAAAAATCACAACCAACGCGCACAGAATAGGGAACCAATACGCCCCAATTGCATTGCGACGTTCGCGTGCCTGGGATGCGGCCACTTTCTCGGCGGCTTGATTTTCCGGATTTTTACACGCAAATTTATCGATTTTTTTCAAAAAGCCACGCGTAAAGTTGCGACGGTTTTTTAACCAGGCGTTTTGTTTTGCAATTGCATCATCAATCATAGAATCCGTAGACGGCTTTTTCTTGCTAATTTTTTCATTTTTTGACATTGTTGGGCCCCTATAATTTAATTCTAGACAAAATGTATCAAATTATATTTCTTTGTCAACTTATTTGTGATATAATTTACCAAAGAATTCAAGGGGAACATATATGAAACGTAAAAAGATTGGAATAATGACAACTGGGGGCGATTGCAGCGGTCTGAACACTGTGATTCATCGTGTTATTCGTGGTGCATCTATACGCGGATGGCGTGTTATTGGAATCTTGGATGGCACGGACGGACTTTGCGGTACACCACGCACAATCGAATTAACCGAAGAAGTATTGCCAATTGAAAATGCCAGACTTTCGGGCAGTTTTTTACATAATGGTCACGCGGGTGCTTTAAACTTTGAAACCGCGATTGAACGGAACAAGGTTGCCCAGTTTAACAAGCAACTGCGTAAATCTTTGGCGGAATTAAAACTGGACGCGTTGATATTGGTTGGTGGCAACGGCAGTACATCGCTGGCCTGGGCCAATCGCGAGATTTATCAAGATGTTCAGTTTATATGCATCCCAAAAACAATTGATATGGATATGCCGTTAACAGACCGCACGATTGGATTTGATACCGCCGTGCAACAGTTAACATCATTCTGTGATCAATTGATGCTTACCGCGCGCAGTCATCATCGCTGGTTTGTGGTACAATCAATGGGACGCGATTGTGGCAACCTGGCGTTAAATGCGGGGGTTGCGATTGGTGCATCTGCGATATTGATTCCAGAAATAAAATTCAATGTGGACGATTTAATTGCACACATAAAATCCGCCCCGACCGATTATGGCATCATTATGGTATCAGAGGGTATAACCCTGCGCGGACATTCTGGGAAACCGGCGGATATGATTTCCAGAAAACTAACCGCGGCGGGCATTGTAAACCGCACCGCGTTCCCAGAACATACCCAGCGCGCGGGGGACACAATTGCCACCGATCGCATACTGGCAACCCGGTTCGCAGATTGTGCATTAAACGCGATTGAAAATGGCGAAACCTATGTTATGACGGCCCTTGAATGTGGCGATGTAAAAACGGTATCCTTGGCGGATTTTGTTGCCGCCGGCGACAGTACACACGACCCGAAAATACCGGGGCTGTGCACTGCAAACGCATACATAGAACCCGACGACCCATTATTATCCGTCGCCCGGGATATGGGAATATATATCGGAAATTATAAATAACATAACAAAAACAAACCCCGCCATTTCGGCGGGGTTATTCCTAGCGCTTTAATATGTATCGTTTCAGATATATTGGATTGCCCGCCTGCACAATCGTAGACGTCGTGCCGGTCTCTGCAATTATCTGGGGTTGTTTTTCCAACATACACGCTTTGTATTCGGTTGGCGATTCACGAACCCAACACGGGGCACCATCATAATCCTTTACCATATCTGTCTTGGTTGCCTGGGCCAACGGTGTTGTCGAAATGGTTCCATTTGCAGATACTGACACCTTGACCGTTTTGTCGGTAAATATGCACTGACCATTTACGTCGGATAATGTCGCACGCTGTGTGTCGGTGTCCTTGCATTCTATACACGTATTATCCTTGGCTGGGGCATCTTTGAATCCATATCCATCTGTGGCACAGCGGTATTGTAAACAACCATTTTTTACAACGGTTTTATACGCACTGCCCGAAAAACGTGACGCGTCCCATCCAGAACAATTTTTTATCCCATCACAAACATATTGATTGATGGCGACACAATCTGTATTGCTGGAATTTGGCTTATACCCATCCTTGCACAACAGACGTTTTGTGCCAACCGGCGCAATAATAATCTTGCAATCTCCATCGGATTTAAGACTACCACACCAAGCATTTACAATCAACGGTTGGGCAAATGCACCGTGTCCAGATGACAACCATCCAACAATCCCCAAAACATTATCGTGTTCTTGATTATAAGTACTTGGGTTTTCATTAAATCTTTTTCCGTTACAATCATAATACGCACTGGAAAACATTGCGACTTTGCCCTCTGCATTGGACGTAGAGCAAGTTAAATTATAGCCTTGCCAGTAACCTTTTTCCTTACACGCATTTGCCTTGCCTGTATATGAACTTTCCTTCAACAATGTTGTATCACACGTTGTTGCATCGGAAACCTTGGTATTACATTTTTCCCCGGTGTACCCACTTTTACAAAGCCACACACAGTCCCCCGACGACATCCCCGTCGCCCAATGATATTCCGTCCACGGCCGTTCCAAACTGGTATTACGCTTTGAATTAACATACGTTGGACAGAACAGGGCACCATTGGCGTTAATTTCCTGGGCAATCATTGCATTCTTGCCATTTGAATTACTGGTACAATTACTTAAACATCCATTGGACGTGGTAAAATTGGGCGATGGACATTTTGACATATATGCCCCCACGATGAACGCAAACCACTGGCATCATATCCGGCATTCGCGCCCGACGCAACCAAGGTCATCCCACCAATCAATAAAAACGAAGCCAATTCTATTTTGTTTACCCTATGTTAATTTGCCGTACTGTCCCAATAACAGATACCCTGGTCCCAATATCCGTCCAGCATTGTTTCGCATTGATACTTGTACCAATCATCGGTAAATGTACATGTGTTGCGTGTTTCATCATATTTTGCCCAACCCTGCGAACCAGTTATCTCATCCTGGTTTGAACAGGCATATCGCACACTGTTTTCGATACAAACACCGTATGTTGAATAACCTTCCATCGCCGTCGTATTCGCGGTACTAAGTCCGAAAACATCGTTATAAAACTTAGTCTCATATTCCTGAACACTGGTTATCGGATCCTGATCTTCAAGCCAAATACCAGAAACTTCTTCGCATTTATCACGTAATTGCGATGAAATTTCATATTTAACGTTATTAACCAATTGGGTAATTGTGTTCTGCACCGTTGGGTCCGTAAATTTGGCATTCCCTTTCTCGTCCTTTTCTGTGGTATATTTGTTGCCATTGATATCAACACAATACAGGCCCGCCCGATCCGTAATTTGTTTTGTCAAATTCTCTTCGGTCAGACGTGCACACCCGAATGGATACTTACTCTTGCCATCGGTTGGGGTGCACAATTCGGTCACAAAATTATTCAGTGCGACATCACAGCCCTCGGCCACACGAACGGTATCAACGGTATCGACATACATCAACAGGGCATCTAATCCACAGCGATTACCATTGTTTCCTGTAACCAATTTGCCGTTGCCGTCGAACTGACAGCCATTTGTATCACCATACAATGACGCACAGGCAACCACTTTTTCCTGGCACATTGAACGGGCGGCATACGCACTTATTGCACCGGCGGCCTCGGCCGTGGTGTCATCAAAACTTTTCAATGAATCCGATTGTGTGTCATAGCATTCGCGCATAGTATCAACGCAAGTTCCCTTGACTTCTTCAATCTTTTCGTCCTGGGCCTGGGAAATTTCAATCAGGGCGGCACGTTTAAATTCCGTCCAAACTAAATCTGAAATACTGCGACAAGAATCCAAAGCCGTCGTCGCAAACATTTTGCGCGAATCCAGGAATTCATTGAATTTATCATTCTGTCCCAACACATCCATATCACCCGACGCTCCATCTAATTTAATCAAATCCGCTAATTCAAACAGACGCTGGGTATAAATCGGCTCGCCTGTGGATTGGTTAATATATGCACCACTGTAATCCAGACAGCGTTTATAATTTGGTCCGCACGCCGTTTCCGCCAACATCGCAGAACGCACCTTGTCCAAACATTCGTTCACGTCCTGGGAATTGTGTGCACGATATTCCTCTAAGCGGGCCTCGCGCAGGATTTTCTCGGCCTGGCGCACGATATTTTGCACCTGTTGACGTTTGGCGTCGATACTCTTTTCATATGCGTTACAATCCTGGCTTATCATAATGCCATATGCGCTTTTTGCCATATTGGCAACCGCAGAACTCTGGCAAGATTCCGCCACCATTTGCGAACACTGTTTATGAACGTGATTAAATAAATCTTCGCCCTCTAATGTGGTTAAATCAACACCGCTGCCACCACCAAATATAGATGATACAGACGACGAACCACCCCAAATATCACCAATATCTGACGAAAAATCCAGGGACATATCGCTTAAAGACATTGAATTAGAAGAAGATGTGTTTGCCTTTTTCTTGCCGGAAATCAAATCGCCAATTTCGGCCAAAATTTTTGCCGCGCCACTGGTATCGTTTTTAATTGCCGCTTCTCCAACGGTGGCAGAATACATTGCATCAACCTCTGCTGCGGTTTTATCCACCGCATTCAGATTGTTGTCTTCAAACTGTTGTAACAAAATCTTTGCCTGGTCCAGGGCATCTTCGGTATCACGAAAACCCGTAAAGCGATCGCTGCAAAAGCATCTACGATATGTATCATTTGCCTTGGCACAGAACTGGTCCATACAGGTCGCGTACGATTCCCGACACTGGGCATAGCCACCACCAATCTTGGACACATCATCAAATACCGCCGTCGCGCGTGAAGACGCCGCACGTGAAACACCCGCGCGTGAAACATTTGTCGTGCTACGCACTGGCGCCGCCGCCGAACGGGCCGCGCGCGCGCCAACCGCACTGCGCGAAATGGTTGTTGCGTTGCGTGCATTGCGTGACGCCGTGCCCGTTATCATACGCCCCACAGACGGCGTTGTTGCCGAGCGCGCCACCACACCCGATGTCCGCGCCGTCGCCGAACGTGGTAACGCGGCCACACCATCATCCGATGGCGCCCCACGTTTAACATCACGACCCGCCGCGCGTGCCGGGGCAACATTGCCCGCCGTCGCCGAACGCGAATTTTGTGGACCAATCGCATCAGCCGATGCCGTCGCCAAAAACGCCGCCATCAGCGCAGAAAACCGGAAAATTTTATTCATAGGACTCTTCACTTTCACTTCTCTCTTGAATGCATTTTATCATTTTTTAGACGTTTGAATCAACACCTTATTTATCAAGATCGCTGATTTTTATAAACCCCATATTCAGCCCCCAGAACATTGCATAAGCCTCATACGCGGCATCAAACAGTTCATAAGCCTTGCGATTATCTGGAAATGCGCGCATTCCGTCCGCCATTAACATAACGGATTTGCCCAACAAATCCAATGACGCGTCATATTTTGCATCGTCTGTAACCACGCGCCGCATCAGTTTTTTGCGAACATCACCGACCATTTGTGCAATCTGACTGTCGCCGGCAATATTTTCAATCGCAATCAGATTCATCAGACCGATTGTTAAATCCTGGTCACTGGACAGGTCACGCGGATTAACCTTTTTTGCGTTATCAGCCTGGGCAATCATATCTTTTACGGATTTTTTCATATTTTATCCCCCTTGACACACCTTGGTCACACCGCGCATATGCGCCGACCGTGCGCGCGGATTGTTTTCCAATTCCACGTCATCGGGCAGGGCGGTTTTTATCGCCACAAATGGTGCCGTCGCCACAATTGGCATCCGTGGATCGCCGGGCACGGTCGTCCATTCACGAAAAGTGTTTTTAACAATTCTGTCCTCTATTGAATGAAATGTCACACAGATACATTTCCCATCGCACTTTAAATGTTCCGGCACCGCCGCCAGCGCGCGCCTTATCTCGCCCATTTCATCATTGACTGCAATGCGCAGGGCCTGGAATATCGGTGCGACATCTTTTGGATTGTGTATCAGGTCACGCAATTGAAACGTTGTTTTTGGCGCCACATTTTTGATTGCACGTGCAATATTTGTCGCGTTACGAACATCACCGTAATCCCGCAAAATCGTTGCCAGCTCAGACACAGATAGATTTTCAATTAAATCTGCGGCGGGTATTAAATTCTGTGTATCCATCCGCATATCGAGCGCCGCGTCCATACGAAACGAAAAGCCACGTTCGCCGTTATCAATCTGCATTGATGAAATGCCCAGGTCAAAAACAATCGCATCAAATGTATCATCTATTTCCGCCAAGGATGAAAATGCGCGCGGAATAAAATTAAATCTTTCGCCATATTCGGCACGAATTGCATCCGCGTCAACCAAAACGTTCGGGTCACGATCAAACGCAGTAACATATGCGCCACGCGATAAAAAAGCACGTGTATATCCGCCCGCACCAAATGTACAATCGACAATATGCTTACCCCGCACGTCCCCCAGGGCATCTAACACCGCATCTAATAACACCGGAATATGTTTCATTGTTATTCCACCTCTACCTTGACCCCCAGGGCCGCAATATCCGCCGCCGTTGTTGCGCCCAATTCAACCCCACCGGGCAGCATCATTGTTGCAACCTTGTCCGCGCCGTGTAAATTTAATTCCACCCGTGTGTGTCCCGGCGCCAACGCCACCAGGGCCTTTTTCACATCCCCCAGTGCCGACGCATCCCAAATATCCAGACTTATTTTTCTGGCAATTTTCGCCACCCATTGTGACAGCGGAATAATAGAATCTACAAATATAGACACCCGGTCATCACGCGCCGATGTCTTGCCAGACAGAATAACCACGGTTTCTGTGCTTAAAATCTGGGCAAATTCTATGGCCGAATCCCCGAAAGCCACGGCATCGATATTACCATAACTGTCCGACGCATTTATTGTTATCATTTCTTTGCCAGTCTTGGTACGACGTCGCCCAAAAGAATTTACCGTCACTGCAATCTGGACCGCTTTTCTGTCGCCCAACGCTTCTAATGTTGCACTGGTCGCCAGACCCGAACGCGCAATCAACCCTTTGTACTGGTCCAGCGGGTGCGCCGAGATATAAAAGCCCAACGCTGACAATTCATTTTCAAGTTTCTGATTAAATGTCCACGGTGTCGTCTTGGGCAGGTTTTTATGCAACCTGTCTTCGGCAACATCGTCTTCGATTGTATTGGCGAATAAAGATAATGAATTTGCGCTTTCCTTAGACCTTGCCGCATACAGCAAAATCGCATCGGCATTCATATATATCGCCGCACGATTTGGCTCCAGCGAATCTAATACACCAACCTTGGCGAACGCTTCCAAGATACGCTTGTTCATAATATGCGCGCAACGCTTGGCAAAGTCTGTCAGGTTCTTAAACTTTCCATTTGCATTACGTTCGGCAACAATCAAATCAGTCGCCGCCGTTCCGACACCCTTTAGCGCGGCCAGGCCATAAATAATCTTGCCATCACGCACCGTAAACAAAGATTCACTTTGGTTAATATCCGGTGGCACAATTTGAATGTTAAAGTTAGTTTTTGCATCATCCACAAATATCGCCAGTTGATCTGTGTCATTCAGGTTACTGGACATAGACGCCGCCAAGAATTCCGGTGTATAGTTTGCTTTTAAATATGCACACTGATTGGCAACGATTGAATAAGCAATCGCGTGCGATTTATTAAATGCGTATTTTGCAAATTCTTTGAACTTTTCCCACAAATCTTTTGCCGTTGCACGGTCCAGGGTTCCCTCTTTCTCGCACCCCTCATAGAACTTGCCTTCTAATTCATTCAGCATTTCTATTAACTTTTTACCCATCGCCTTGCGCACGTTATCAGATTGACCACGTGTAAAGCCCGCCAACGCACGCGTTAATTGCATAACCTGTTCCTGGTACACAATAATTCCATACGTTTCTTTCAGAATAGGTTCCGCCTTGGGATGAACGTATTCAATCGCTTCTTCGCCGTGCATACGCGCAATAAATTGTGGAATAAACGCGATTGGCCCCGGACGATTTAACGCATTTAACGCCGAAATTTCCAAGAAATTGGTCGGGTGCATCTTGCGCAAAGTCTGCTGAACAAATGGGGCATCAAATTGGAATATCCCCTCGGTCAGGCCCTGTTGCCACAATTTCATTGTCTTTGGATCATCGGTTGGAATCTGGTCCAGGTCAATATTTATACCGCGTGTCTGTTGAATCAGACGAGTTGCGTATTTTAATACAACCAATGTTTCCAGCCCCAGAAAGTCAAACTTAATCAATCCGGACTTTTCCAGATATTTCCCATCATATTGGCACGACGGCAGGGGGTTGGCCGGATCACGATAAACCGGCGCAATTTTTGTTGTTGGTCTGTCCCCAATAACAACACCGCACGCGTGTTGCCCCAGATTGCGCAAAGACCCTTCTAATTCTTCGGCGACGGTCACAACCTTGTTCATATCTTCGTCTTGGTTCAAGATATCTTGAATTTCAGTTGAAACACTGACCGCGTCTTTTAACGTCTTGGCATCCTGGGGAATAAGTTTTGATAATCTGTCAGACTTGGAATAGGGCAATCCATACACGCGCCCAATATCACGAATTGCACCACGTGCCTGTAATGAACCAAACGTAATAATTCGACACACGGAATCGTGACCATATTTATCACACACATACGCCAAAACGCGTTCAATACCCGTTGGTTCAAAATCAACGTCAAAGTCCGGCATTGATATACGATCCGGATTCAAGAAACGTTCAAACAGCAACCCATATTTCAATGGGTCAACATTGGTAATACCCAATGCCCACGCCACAATAGACCCCGCGCCCGAACCACGACCCGGCCCGGTTAAGACGTCATTATTACGGCACCAATCAATATAGTCTGCAACAATCAGGAAATACCCCGGAAACCCCATCCCGATAATAACGCCCAATTCAAATTCGGCCTGTTCATAATATGGCGCGGTATCTGTGATATTGTGTTGCGCCAGGCGACGCTTTAAGCCAGTCATCGTGTTATCGCGCAACATTTGACATTCTGTTTCCAGATCATCACCAAAACGTGGCAATAATGGTTTTTCGTGAACGTTCACCATAAATCCACAACGTTGCGCAATTTTGTATGTGTTTTCGCACGCCTCTGGCAGGTCGGAAAAGATTTCCCACATTTGTTCGGTTGATTTGAAATATTGTTCTGATGATTTCCGTGGACGTTCGGGATCAATAACCTTGGTCTGGCCCAGGACACACCCCAACGCATCCGCCGGCTCGTAATCAGAATCCGACGCAAAACAAACATCATTTGTCGCAACGATTGGAATGTCCAGTTCACGCGCAATTTCCAGGAACATTGGTTCTGTTTTTATTTCATCTGCCAATCCGTGACGTTGAATTTCGATATAAAACCGGTTACCAAAAATATCCAACAATTGACGCGCTTGAATCTTGGCCTGGGCGTCTTGATTATTTAAAATTGCCATTCCAATCGGCCCCAGATGCGCCCCAGACAAACAAATCAATCCATCACTGTGCATTTGTAATTCATCAATCGAAACATACGGCCCCAGATGGTGATTATCTGCACGCATATACATTATTCGATTCAGTTCGCACAGGTTCAAATATCCCGCGTGATTTTGGGCCAGCAACACAATACGCGACATCGATGACATACGTAAGATTTTAGGGTCCGCATTGTGATGATTTAACGATATTTCAACACCGATAATCGGTTGGACTTTGTTCTTTGGCATAACATCTGAAAACTCGGCACATCCGGACATTAAATTTGTATCTGTTAATGCACACGCAGACATCCCCGCCGCAATGCAAAGTTTGGGAATATCCTTGACTTTCAGGGTGCTTGCGCCCACTGAAAAACGCGAATGAGTTCTAAGATGAATGAATTGTTTTTCCATGCCCCAACAATAGCAAAAAATAACAGGGTGGGGCAACCATATATTTCCTAAAAAACAAGAAATTTTTTCCACATCAAAAATCCCCACAAAACGTGGGGATTTTTAACTAGTGCAATTTGCCACAGCAATGTTTGTACTTTAAACCCGAACCACACGGACACGGCGCGTTTCGGCGACTGTCACCGGTGGCCTGATTCAATGAGGCATCGCGTTCTGCGCGTTGCTTTTCCGTGGCATTAACTTCTTCGCGTGTTAATTCCATACGGCAAATATAAGATATCGACATAATCTTGAAATTATTCACGGTATTTTTGAATAAATCCAATGCCTCGTTCTTGTATTCATAAAGTGGATTTTTCTGTGCATATCCACGCAAACCAATCGCGCTTTGCAGATAATCCATCTGTTGCAAGTGCTTTTTCCACACCGCATCCAACGCCCCCAGCATCATCTGACGTGATGCCATTTGCATCAATTCTGGACCATATTTGGTTGCCTGTTGCTGATAACGACGCATCGCCAGATTTACCAGTGTTTCATACGCTTTGCGTTCGGTGATATTTTCATCGGTCTTCCATTTTTCAATATCTGTAATATCTAGCGCAAAAACACGCAACATAGCATCGTGAATGCCGTTAACATTCCAATCCATCTGGTGCGCCTTTTCAGGGATATTGTTTTCGCAAATCATTTCAACAACGTCCCCAATCATTTCCTGCGCCAACGGCGTCAAATCATCTGACACCATCAAATCATCACGCTGCTTGTAGATTACGGTACGCTGTTCATTTGCAACGTCATCGTATTTCAGCAATTCTTTACGCGCCTCAAAATATCTTGCCTCGACACGTTTTTGCGCTTTTTCCAACGCTTTTGTAATCCACGGATGTGTGATTGCTTCGCCTGTTTTTAATCCTAATGTCGTAAGCATTCCCTGCAAACGCGCGGCACCAAAAATACGCATTAAATCATCATCCAACGCCAAGAAGAATTTTGAATCACCCGGGTCACCCTGGCGACCGGAACGACCACGCAACTGATTATCGATACGACGTGATTCGTGGCGTTCGGTACCAATTACGTACAATCCACCGGCATCCAAAACCTGCTTTTTATTTGCCTCAATCTTTTCATAGATTTCTTTCTTTTTTTCTTCATAATCTGGGGCGTCCGTATCCAGATTTGCAATCAATTCTTCTGCATTTCCACCCAGTTTAATATCGGTACCACGTCCCGCCATATTTGTTGCAATGGTAACCGCACCCGGGGCGCCCGCCTGGGCAACAATTTTCGCCTCAGACTCGTGATGTTTTGCGTTCAGAACCGCGGGTTCAATACCCAATTTTTTACGAACGATTTGCGCCAATTCTTCGGACTTTTCAATTGACACAGTACCAACCAAGACCGGCTGTTTGCGTGACATACAGTCTTCAATTTGTTTAATAATCGCATCGTATTTTTCATCTTTGTTGCGATAGATTTCATCGTGATGATCAACACGTGCAACCGGACGATTTGTCGGAATAGACACAACGCGCAATTTATAAATTTCTTCAAACTCTGCCGCCTCAGTCATAGCGGTCCCGGTCATCCCAGACAATGTCGGATACAAACGGAACAGATTTTGATACGAAATACTGGAAACAGTTTGGTTTTCAGGCTGAACCGTGACGTGTTCTTTGGCCTCTATCGCCTGGTGCAACCCCTTGCCAAAGCGACGACCGGTCATAACACGACCCGTAAATTCATCAACGATTAAGATTTCGCCACCACGCACAACATAGTTAACGTTTTTCTGATACAAATGATGCGCCAACAAAGATTGCTGAATATGCATAACCAATGCGGCATTTTCAGATGCGTACAAATTATCCCCAACCAGCAATCCCGCTTCTTTCAATAAACGTGTTGCATTATCGGCACCGGATTCAGTCAAGGTAACGTGTCTGTCTTTTTCATCTTTGACAAAGTCACCATCGCCCAATTGTACAACAACGTCGTCAACACGCGCATACAGTTCACTGGTATCTTCGGCCGGGCCGGAAATAATCAGCGGGGTACGTGCCTCGTCAATTAAAATACTGTCTACTTCGTCAACAATCGCATAGAAGAATGGACGTAAAACCTGTTGAGCCTTGGAAAATTTCATATTATCACGCAGATAGTCAAACCCCAACTCGGAATTGGTCACATATGTGATATCACAATTATATGCCGCGCGTCTTTCTTCGTCGGTCATATCGTGCTGAATTGTACCAACCGTCAATCCCAAAAAGCGATAAATTTGCCCCATCCATTCCGCGTCACGGGATGCCAAATAATCATTTACCGTAATCAGATGTGCACCCTTGCCGTGCAGGGCTTTTAAAAACATTGCCAACGTTGCAACCAATGTTTTACCTTCACCGGTTTTCATTTCTGCAATTTGACCATTGGTTAAAACCATACCACCAATCATCTGAACATTAAAATGGCGCAGACCGATTGTACGGATTGATGCCTCGCGTACCAGGGCAAACGCATCCGGCAAAATGTCTTTTTCACGTTCCCCGTTTTGCAGACGTTCGCGCAACATAACCGTTTGTTCGCGCAATTCGTCATCCGTCATCTGATGATATTTTGGTTCCAGATCATTGATTAACGACACTGTTTTGTCATAGTTTTTGATAATTCTGTCATTTGCAGAACCCAATAATTTACCAATCATATTTTTTAACATACTTCTTTCCTTATTTTATCACGAAATTTATAGCAATTTCGCACCTTTCAGTCAAGTTACTTTATGATATAGTGACGTATTTTCAAATAAGCAAGGACTAAATTTAAAAAAACATAAAAAATTAACTGAAAAGTCACAAAAAATATGATAAATTACATACAAAGCAGGGGGATTATTACTATGCGTGAACCGGTACAAGATTTAAGCATCAATGATATAACCAGTGAAATCTACACAATTGCACCAACCCAGTTGGACTATATCGCCACATTGTTTGGCAACACGGTTGCAGACACAATGAATATGCGCACATTTGCGCCAAAAATTCGGCAAATTGCACGTGCGGCGTTAAATCACGCCCTTAAATCCGCGCGCACCCAGGGGGCAAAGAAATAAATTGCCATTTTATAAAATCGTGATATCATAACACCCGTACGACACACAGGGTATGGCGCCTGGCGACTTAGTCAGGTAGAGGAAAGTCCGGACTGCTTGGGACGGCACACCGGCTAATATACCGGGCGGGGCGACCCGACGATTAGAGCAACAGTGACGTAAACGATTAAATTCGAGTGAAACGGGCAATCTCTGTGCGCAGCAACTTCAAATAGGCCCCCATTACGTGTCCCACGTCCAGGGGGCGGGTAGAAGGCTTGACAATTGTGGTAACACAAATTGCAGATTAATCATATCCACTACCATTACTTGGTTTCCGAAAGAAACTGGGTTTTCGGCAGGACAGAATCCGGCTTATCGTGTGTCTGCACCACGTCCCCACGGGGACGTGTTTTTATCTTGTTTTTGTAACAATCCCACTGAACAACAACCACGCCTGGCGCAAGGCGTCCCCACGCCACCGCGCATCAGATGGATACCAGCTTTCTGTTAAGTTGTTTAAAGTCTGGGAACTTATCACGCCATAATTCAGCAAATCATATCGTGCATCACCCATATCCATCCGCTTGTAAATAGGCGACATTATTGGATATTCACCCGTGCCGATTTCAAAATCCGCGGTATATACGGGAACGTCATCCGTACCATATCGGGCCTCTAAACAGTCAACCAAATCCCCCAGCAATACCGGACCATTCACAGCACGTTCATCCGATACAACGTCCGTAAAAACATTCTTGAAATATTGCGTGTTTTTATGTTGTGCGGGATGCGACACCAACAGTTGCCCCGTCACACGGCCGCGCTTTCTGTCAAATCGTCCCAGGCCCGTATGCATACCAATTGACATCAAAGATTTCGCATCACGCATAACGTCGTCATAAATATGCAGGGTCATTTTATTTTCAACCATCGGTGCCGCACCACCATAAAACAATCCGTATGGATGTTTATATTGTCCGAAACTTATCGCATCCCATACGCCGTCGTGCAAATGTTCCGCACGAAACCGTTTAATATTTTCTTTTTTTATCTTCTCGTCTGGCATTGAAAGTAATAAATCGTGCGCTAATTCGTACTTTGGATTCTGGGGCAGGGTTTCCGGCGACGAAAAATCCACACCAAAATTACGATTTAAATCAACCAGACCACCACGCGTTTTATCAGCAACCTCTCGCATACGATTTTGCATTCCCCAACCATTGATGACGTGAATCAAACAAATTGTATGTTTCCCCAGGAACTTTTTATCCAACGCCGGCACAAACTTATCCAAAAACAGGTTTTGCGCCGCACTGCCAAAGTAGCCCTCGATTCCGTGTATGCCAGAATTTATAACGATTTTATCAGATCCATTTCCAATCAAAACATATGGAATATCAAATGTGTGATTGTCGGCAACGCACCATCTAACATCTGCAAATCTTGATGCGTTTTTTACAAATTTTTCTGTCGCCTGGTACCAATTTTCAGAATAATACTTTTTCATTGTACGCGCCTTTGGTTTTCTCTCTCCCGCGGGCCATATGCTACATAACCTTACCACTGGTTGGATAAAAAGTTAATTGAATTTTTTCCCACTTGTTATATTCATTCTTTGGCAGCATATTTAACGGCTGGCACGCATTGATTGCGTCACGAATTGTTTCCAGAACATAAGCAAATGCCGGATCTGTTTCCGCACGTGATTCAGATTCAAACCAAACGTCACGCACGGTGCCATTACGCCGCATTGTCAAATGCGCCACCGCACGAATATCGCCAATATCTGCACGTGTTGTGTCTATTACCCAACACCGTGTCATCGCCACACGCAACGCATCAACAACCGACACCGTCATTGTTCTGTCCAGACTCATCACTTCACGATTAACACGAACAATGCGTTTTTTCTTTGGGGCGGGGGTGGGCTCAACCTTTTTCTTTTCAACCGGTTCCGGTTTCTTTTCTTCTTTCTTTTCGGGTTCTGGTTCTTTTTCTTGTTCTTCGACCAAGGTTGGTTCTTCTATTGGTTTTTCTTCAATTTTTTCAGGCTCAGGCTGTGGTTTGGGTTCTGGCTTTTCTTCTTTAACTTTCTCTGGCGCGACATCTGCATTTACGTTTTGTAATTTTGTATCATCGCCGGTAATTTTCACACTGTCTAAATCAATCTCGATTATTTCGATTCTGTCAGGCGTCACCAATCGCGCACGATTTAAAATAATCGCCGCAGACGTCACCAACACCGCCAACACAACCAAGTGCCCCGCCACAGACATCAATATATTTTCAAGATTAAAACGCTTATCATTCATAATGTTTGTTATTCTGGTTGTGTACGCAGGCCAACCTTTTGAAATCCCGCATCTTTCAATTTACCCATCATCGACATAACCGCACCATAATCGGCCGATGCATCACCACTTATCATAATGGTCAGTTGCGGATTTTCGCCACGCATTGCGATGGCACGCGTGACAATTTCATCACGCGACAATTTCATTTCCGACAGATAATAATTTCCCGCTTTATCTACACTGATTTGAATAGCGTGATCGTTACCCGTCATCGCCGATGCACCCGCCCGTGGCAGGTTTAAATCAATCCCCGTAGTCATCATCGGCGTCGTCACCATAAAGACCGCCAACAACACCGTCATAACGTCAATCATTGGGGTTAATTGAATAGATGCATCAGAATTTCTGCGTCTTAATTTGGACATTTATTTCCCCGTTATTTTTTCAGTTCTTTGCACGCGCATTCCAAACGTTCGTATAAATCGTCGGCTTTCTTGGTAAAAATCTGATGCGCGATTGCCGCCGGTATTGCCGCAATCAGCCCCAACGCCGTTGTCCCCAACGCCACCGCCAGCCCGGGTGCAATAACACCAATACTGACCGATTGATTGATACCAATAGACGCAAAAGAATCCATAACCCCCCAAACGGTTCCGAACAAACCAATAAATGGCGAAATATACGCCACCATTGACAAGAACCATAAATTCTTGTCAAACGGACGAATAAACACATCCAGATTTTCATTGGGCTTCATCTTGACCGGATTTCTTTTTTGCCCGTGCCACAGGCGGATTTTTTCCACAATCACCGCCCAAGACATAACACTAAACACCACCAAAACAATCGACACAAATACCGTCATCCAGTCACTTGTGAACAAACTTAACAGTGAAAAATTATTTTCCATTTTCCTTTCCTTTTCTTTGTTTTTTTTATATCAATCCACGAATAAAATCTTCTGGTATTTTCTTTGGACGCATATCGTCACCCAAATACGCAACCTTGATGTTTATTATAGCAGAAATTATTCCATCTTTTACAAACTTTTGTTCAACCTTGACCGATGCGGCGCCAATATCTGTCATTTGTGTTTCCACCACAAATTCATCCCCAACCTTTAAAGGCTGTAAATACTTGATATTTAATTCACGCACAACAAAGCCAATATCGCCATCGGCAACCACGCGCCCCCGCAGCCAATTCATACGTGCACGCTCGGCAATTTCCAGATAGCGTGCGTGATACACAATGCCCTCGGCATCAGTATCGGCATATGCGATTGTAAAAGGAAAAATATGAATTGCCATTGAATTACTTTTCCAACCCCAGGTGTTTATATCCTGCATCTGTAATAATACGACCACGTGGCGTACGTTGAATGAATCCCAACTGCATCAGATACGGTTCAATAACATCTTCGATTGTATCCGCCGGCTCTGACAATGCCGCAGACAGATTTTCAATACCAACCGGCCCGCCGGCATAATGTTTGATAATCGTATTCATATATTCGCGGTCAATTTCATCCAAGCCACATTCATCAATATGTAATTGGAACAGGGTGGTTTTGATAATATCGGCCGTGATTTGATTCTTGGACAACGCACCCGCAAAGTCACGCGCACGTTTTAACAGTCTGTTTGCAATACGCGGTGTCCCACGGGCAGATTTCGCCAACATCAACGCACCATCACCATCAATGGGCGTCCCCAAGATATTTGCACTGCGCATAATAATTTTGGCCAAATCACCCGGCGAATAGAACGTAAGACGCAAATCAATCCCAAACCTGTCACGCAACGGATTCGATAACAATCCCGTACGTGTTGTTGCCCCCACCAACGTAAATGGCGGCAGGTCTATCCGCACACTTTTTGCACTGGGGCCTTCGCCCAACATAATATCCAGTTTAAAGTCTTCCATCGCGGAATAAAGGACTTCTTCGATTGCCGTCGGCAGGCGATGAATTTCATCAATAAACAACACATCCATCGGTTCCAGCGACGTCAGAATTGCCGCCAAATCCCCTTGCTTGGTCAGCATTGGCGCCGCCGTCGCCCGGAAATTCGTTCCCAATTCATTTGCGACAATGTGTGCCAGTGTGGTTTTACCCAACCCCGGGGGACCATACAGCAAAACGTGATCCATTGCCTCGCCCCGGTTACGGGCACCAGACACAAAGACCGACAAATTTTGCTTTAAACTCTCGTGCCCAATAAAGTCCAACAACGAACGCGGACGAATTGTTGCCGCCATTTCGTCTGGAATATTTGCGTCTAAAAAACGTTCTTTACTCATCATATCTTTACAACAACTTATCTTCTGCGCTTTCGCGACCGACATACGCCTTTAAATCATTATACATCTGGCGCAGGTCTGCCGGCTGACTGTAATTAGCATCTGCGTTTTTAACACGAATTGTTTCCAAATCAATTTGTGCCTGTTTTTTCAGAACCTGGGTCAAATGGGTTGCGAACGCACGTGCATCATCAGACTCGTTTGCACCCTGTAATAACAACCCCCGATTTGGTCGTGGTGATAAAAACGCAAAATCAGACACCGACGAATCCGGTGACACCAACGCAAACCCAGACACCTCTGGTCGACGCATCATTGCCTGTAACACATACCACGCACCTAATTGATGCCCGGCCAACCAAATCTGATCACTGTCCTCGTTATGGTTTTGAATCCAGTCAATTACCGTCGCAATATCCAGCATATTTTCCGCCGTTGTCCCCAACGCCCCTTCGGAATCATTAACGCCACGGTAATTAAAACGCACAACCGAAAAACCAATATCCATAAACGCCCGAAACATTGCATATGACACTCTATCATTCATATGATACTTCTGTCGCGGATTCCCCGACAGCACCACCGCCAACGGCGCGCCCGGCGTTGCAGACTTGTGATAAACCGCGTGTAATTTCCCGGATTCCCCACCAATAATAAGATCAACCATTGATTTCACCTTTCGTAAAAAATGTTCTTTTCGCTTTAAACTTAGAACAAACGAACATCAATTTTCAATAAAAATATTTTTGTTTTGACACAATTATATAAAATGTTCTAAAATTCATCACAAGAGAAAAAGGGCACCATAAATGAAAAGATTCTTTTTAACCGGTTTTATATTGGCTTTGATTGCGCCACACGCGCACGCGAACACGGAAATTGTGACGGATAATTTTCAGACAATTTATACAGAAACCCCGGTTCAGTCTTACTATGCGTACCCAGATGACCCAAATTTCATCCCAGAAACGGAATTTATGGATCGTGCAGACAGCCTGAATTACGACCAGAACATTATGGACGCCCGCGCGGCCGAAGAAATGGCACACCCCGGTGTTATGTTTGCAAATCGCCCGATGGTAATTTGCCGCAATTTTGGTTGCACACGCCTGAACGACAGAATAACACGCACATTCTTGTTCAACAGCCTGGCAAATATGTTTATGATGAACGCCCATTCGCGCCTTTATATATGCGAGGCCGACCCATTCTCGCGCGATTGCCTGCAATCGGGTATTTCATTCCCGGTCCGCAGCGGTATCGCCAACGCAATGGTTAAAATTCCAAAGGCCACAATTTCCCAGGTTAGTGTTTCAACCGGCCTGTCCAAGGCAACGGTGGGAATGACCTATGATTTCTTGGTAAATGGGATTGATCGTGTTTGTGAACCAACGGTTATGGACCTGATGGTCCCCGTTAATTCCGAGGCGGTCTTGTCCAACCGTGAATTTGCCTGCAATATGACCAGCGATGGTATCAGCAGTGTTTCGTTAATCGTCAGCCTGGACTATATCGACCTGGACTATGGTATCTTGGGTGGATATTATTCCCTGGGGATGCAGGGTCCAACAACCGGTGGCGGCACGGGATACGCGCTGTTTAAAACCGAATTCACAACCGGCGGGATGCAATTCCGCGCATCCTTGTTGGGCGAAGACATCAACAATGGCGCCAACAGTCCTTATATGATGATTCAGCCGGGTGAATACGCCGTTGAACCATTAGATAAATAATCCCGGTATGTGTAGGCAAGGGGGGCTTTATACATACCACTTAAACACTTACACAGACCACAATGACAAATAAAACGGTTCTTATTATTGATGATGATGACATCCTGCGCGGGGCACTGGCACGTGGTCTGCGCAATGAACATTTCAATGTTTTAACCGCAGATTCCGCCGAAATCGCGCAAGACATATTGTCGCGTATCGCGGTTGATGCAATTATCCTGGATCGAATGATGACGGGAATGGACGGATTAACCCTGTTGCAAGAATTACGCCGGGCCGGCAACACCACACCCGTCTTGATGTTAACCGCGATGACGGGTGCCGAAAACACTATTGATGGCCTGGCCGGCGGGGCGGACGATTATCTGGGCAAGCCGTTCCAGATGCGCGAACTTATCTTGCGCCTGAATAACATAATGCGCAATCACAACACAACGCCGGCCATATTGCCAGACGGCTTAACCTTTGCCAATGACGAATTTTTTATAACGCGCGCCGGCGTATCGCATTTATTGGCATTATCCGGCGAAGAAAAGAAGTTATTACACGCCCTGACACATCCAATGGGCAATATTGCACCGGCGGCCCCAATGGTTGCAAAACGCTTGCGCGGAAAATTAAATATAGTATTATCAAATCTAGACATAATAACAATTCGCGGCCGTGGATATAAGTTAATAGACACCGCCGCCCAACCATAGGACATTTATATGAGATTGATGCCACGCAGTTTCTTGGCCAGAACGATTTTAATGATTCTTGTCCCCCTGGTTATTGCCCAGGTAATTGTTGCCAACGCGTTTTTTGGCAATCACTGGTCCCGCGTACACGACACATTGGCGCGTACTTTGGCGGGCGAAGTTACCACAATGATGAACTTTATGGATTCGGGCAACACCGCCGCTGTTCAGCAAATGGCACACGACATCGGCATAAATGTATCCGTGCACCCGACATTGAACCGTCCACGCCATAACGACAATAAATCAACCGAGACGGGGAAACTGGCATCGGAATTATCCAAACGGTTAAAGCGTCCCGCCAACATTTATATGGACAAGGGCAAGCGTCTGGTGTTCATTGACGTCCCAACCCGCGACAACCAAATTGCAACGTTCGGCACATCACTTTACAGAATTTATTCCACCAGTACAGAGGTATTTATCATCTGGCTGATTGGTTCTATATTGATTGTATCAATCTTGGTAACGCCGTTTATAATAATGCACACGCGCAGTATTCGTCGCATTGCACGTGCCGCCGGATTGTTTGGCCGTGGCCTGGATGCACCGGGCTTTGAACCCACCGGTTCCAAAGAAATCCGCGAAGCCGCCACCGCAATGATAACTATGAAAGAACGCCTGAACAGATACAACCGCACCCGCACCGATATGCTTAACGCGGTCAGCCACGATTTAAAGGCACCATTGGCACGTATGCGTTTGAACATAGAGACGGGTGGGGCAACCGATGCGGATTTAATACGCGACATTGACCGTATGACGGAAATGGTAAACGGCTACCTGGCGTTTGCGCGTGGTGAAATGCCCGAAATAGAACAGGCCACCGAATTACCACCAATCCTGACACGTACCGTGCGCGATGCCGCCCCAGACAAGAAAATCATTACCGATTTTCCGGACACCCCGGCCCAGTTTTATGCGCGCCCAATGGCCCTGGCGCGGGCATTCGCGAACATTATTGAAAACGCGGCACGTTATGCCGCAACAACGGTAAAAATCAGCGAACACGACTTTGACGACCGTATAGAGGTCACCATCGAAGACGACGGCCCCGGCATTCCCGACCACAAGAAGAAAGAAGCCCTGCGGCCGTTTGTACGCCTGGACGATGCACGTGGTGTTGACACCGGGGGAACGGGCCTGGGGTTATCGATTGCCCAAACTGCGTTTGAAAATCACGGGGGTCAAATGTTCCTTGAAAACAGTGATTTGGGTGGTCTGCGTGTCCGAATCGTTTTGCCAATATAAAATCCCCGCCATCCGGCGGGATTTTTTATGAGATATGAGATTACCTAGATAAATAAAAGTTTAGCGAAGTAATTAGTTTACAAAAACGTTTCACGTTTTTGTCATTCCGGTGCTTGACACCGGAAACCAGGTTATGCGCGCAGAGCGCGCACAAATAATAATGTTTCTATGACCTGGGTCCCGTGGTCAAGCCACGGGATGACAAAAGAAATTTAATTCTTCCACATTTGAACTTTGATTTAAACTTTTATTTAGCGCGGTATTTATGTATATCACCACTAACCACTTACCACTAACCACTAAAAAATATTTTTTTACATTTGCGGATTTTTTTACTTGTGCTGATATATTGATTTTTTCTATGATATACGTGTAAGAGAAAAAGAAAGTGGGGAAAATGTCTAGATTTTTGCGCATCTGCGCCGTTTTGTCGGCTATGTTTTTTGCAACTAATGTGTTCGCGGCGGGGTATACATGTAACGATATCAAGATGTATACATCCTGTAACGCGGGGTATTATATGAGCCTGAATGGCACCCCAAACACAACCGCTCAGGTTGGTAACGCCTGTACCCTTTGTCCGGCGGGATATTATTGCCCTGGTGGCTCTGCATCCAGTAATGCTAATGCGCGTGTGGCCTGTACCGCCGGCAGTGCGTGTACCACCACGGGGTTAAGTGCACCCAATGCAACCTGTACGGCGGGATATTATTGCCCATCTGGTTCATCAAGCGCAACGGCATATGACTGTGATACTGGCACCACAACGGCCAGCGCCAATAACTATTGGACATCTGCGGCCGGCGCCGGCGCCCGCACCAGTTGTTATCGCGCGGTAACATTGAACAAAAATGGAATGAGCGGGACATTAACCCTGCCGACATCTTCGGGTTGTCGCTCGCTTACCTCTAACAGTGGCACGACAACCGTATACGTGTATTATAACACCAAATGCCTGTTGCCAACAACGGCCTTAAGTGGGACGGCCACCGGCACAACATACACCGGCACGGGCACGTGGGGCACATCTGCGACCGCGACGACATTTTCAAACTATATCACGACCACCAGTACCGCGGCCACTTTAACATACTATGCGGGTAAACAATACACGTGTTCCGCGGGGTATTATCACGCGGCCA